>JAQCHP010000015.1 GCA_027619595.1 Planctomycetota bacterium | reverse complement strand
GATAGGTCACGTCAAAACGCCACCCACGATTCTGTTTAGCTGCGGTGGGGGCCTTGGGGAACTTTTTGCACCGTCGAATCGTCTATGGGTCGAGATTCGAAAATCGATCGGTCATTCTTTGCGCTCGGAACGAAAGTAATTTCCATGAACATTTCCAGCGGAACTTTGTATTTCCCTGTCGCCAGGGTGCGTAGGACCCTACACGCCATCGCATGTTGGGCAATCGCCATGGCCTCGAGTGGCATTGGAGGTCCGGCCATAGGTCCGTGTGTGGCGGCCCCACCCGATCACGATCCGCAACGGACCAGGGCAGCTCAACTCATGCAAGATGGAAACTATAAAGACGCCTACGTCGCGCACCGCAGCCTCGTCACTGACCCTCAAGTTGACCCGCAACAAGTTGGCAACGACCTGGGGCAAGCGATTGCCTGCTTGTTGCAACTCGGACGTATTGACGAAGCAGACGAACTGTTGGAACAGGCTGTCCAGATCCATGCTCGCAACTGGCGGCTCCTGCAAGCGGCAGCTCAACAGTACCTGAACATCGATCATCACGGCTTCCTGATCGCCGGCAAATTCGTACGAGGTCAGCATCGTGGTGGGGGGCGGATGGTGCATGCGGTCGAACGTGATCGAGTTCGTGCTTTGCAGTTGCTGGTTGCCGCAATCCCTTCGGCACGCTTGGACGACCAAAAACAGGAGGTCGCGGCGCTGTACCTGCAGCTGGCCCAATCGTTGCTAAATCAGCGTGGACACTACGAAGCGTGGAGACTGCAGTATCTGACCGACCTGTCGCAACTCCCCGACTACGACGAAGGCTATCACGTCCATCGGTCGGCTACCGGCGCACCAGTCGACGAATCGGGCGCCCCGGTCTTTCATCGCCCATCAGAACGCTGGGAGACAGCCAAGACTGACGGGGAACGCTGGCGATGGGCATTACAGGAAGCGGTCGAAAATCATGCCCCATTGATGATGCAGGTTCGCTACGAATTGGCCGCATTCTTGTATCAGCAATTCGGCGAGCAAACACTTGCTCATGGTCCCATCCATCCGCTTTTCCGTCATTCCTCGGACGAGAAGGATACCCCAAACGACGAATCGGGCACCTATGCACTCCACACGTTACAGGAGAATGAGACGATCGCTCGATTGGCCAACGGCATTAAACGGATACGACTCCCGGACGAGTTCAACTTCTTGTTGCTGTATCAGGCGATCGCCAAAGACGAATCAACGCCGTATGCGGAGTTGGCCAATGACAAGTTGGCAGAAATCAGTGAGAACCGGCGCCAATATCCGGCCGCAGCGGCCTACTGGCGCGAGTCGATTCGGCGGTTCGGCGATCCTCAGGGATCACGACAAAAGCGACTCGACCAAATCGTACGCGGATGGGGCGAGTTCGAGTCCCAAGACACTCATCCAGCGGGAAAGGGAGCGACACTACTTTACCGGTACCGCAACGCGACAAAGCTCCGTCTGCAAGCTCAGGCCATCGATGTCGAGCGGTTGCTGAAAGACGTGAAGGACTACCTCAAAGCAGGCCGCGGTAGGCTCGACGGTGACAAACTCGAGATCGAAAACCTCGGACACCGAATGGTGACGCGCAATGAAGAACGTTACGTTGGCAAACAAGTGGCGACCTGGGAAGTCGATCTGCAGCCGCGAGAGAATCATTTCGATCAGCGCATTTCCGTGGCTACGCCATTGCAGGCGCCCGGTGCCTATCTCATTACAGCGCAGCTTCAAGATGGCAACGCCAGCAAACTTGTCCTCTGGGTCGCCGACACCGCCATCGTCAAGAAAGTCCTTGATAAAGCCAATCTCTACTTCGTAGCCGATGCGGTCACCGGCGCGCCAATCCCTCGCGCGAATCTCGAATTTTTTGGCTATGAAATTGCACAGAACGACGATTCACGATTCAAAGTGAATGTCCGGTCGTTCGCCGAATTCACCAACGACGACGGCCAAGTTATTCCGGACGCTAAAGATCAGCCGGATAATCATCAATGGCTGATCGTCGCGAGAACCAAAGACCAGCGTCCGGGCCAGCCGGGGGGCGGACGCTTCGCGTTCCATGGATTTCGACATGTCTGGACAGCCCAGTACTACGACGCAGAGTACAACGAAACCAAAGCAATTTTCATGACCGACCGACCTGTCTATCGCCCAGGTCAACCGGTGCACTTCAAATTTTGGATCGGCCAAGCAAAATACGACCAATCAGAATCGTCTGCGTTTGCAGAACAGTCCTATGTCGTTGAGGTGTACGACGCCAAAGGAGAGAAAATCAACGAACAGACATTGACTACCGATGCCTACGGAGGCGCTGAGGGAAAACTCACACTTGCCGCCGATTGCAGTCTAGGGCAATTCCAACTCGCACTACGAAACGGTTCGGTGCAGGTCGGTGGGAACATGTTTCGCGTGGAAGAATACAAGAAGCCGGAATTTGAAGTGACAATCGAGGCACCCAAAGTGCCCGTCATGCTAGGGGAATCAGTTACCGCCACAATCAAAGCACAGTACTATTTCGGCGGGCCGGTCACCGAAGGGACAATCAAGTATAAGATCATGCGCACGGCGCAAACCGAGTCGTGGTATCCTCGTGCACCGTGGGACTGGTGTTATGGCGGAGGCTATTGGTGGTACGCCTACGACTATCCGTGGTATCGAGGCTGGAAAAATTGGGTCGGGTGCGTACGCCCGATCCCATGGTGGTGGGGCTGGTTCCCGCAGAATCCACCGGAGTTGGTAGCGGAGCAGGAGGTTCCCATCGGGCCCGATGGAACGGCCCAAGTCCAAATCGACACGCAGATTGCCAAAGCCCTCCACCCAGACCAAGACCACCAATACTCCATCACCGCTGAAGTGCGTGACCCTTCACGCCGCGTGATTGTCGGACAGGGGACGGTACTCGTTGCGCGCAAACCGTTCAAAGTCTACACGTGGGTCGATCGCGGATATTATCGGACCGGCGAAACAGTCCATATGACCGCGTTGGCCCAAACGATGGACCGTCAGCCGGTGTCGGGTAAGGGACAACTCACGTTAATGAAGGTCACCTACGATCCACAACGTGAGCCGATCGAGACCCCTGTCGAGCGTTGGGATGTGGAAACGAACGCCGACGGACAGATGGAACAGGCATTGACGGCCGCAGCTCCGGGCCAGTACCGATTGGCCATCACGGTCACCGATTCTCAAGGGCATACGATCGAAGGGGGCTACCTGTTCACTGTCATCGGTCCTGCATTCGAGAGCGGTTCGTACCGTTTCAACGACTTGGAATTGATTCCCGACAAACGCGAATATGCGCCCGGCGATACGGTGCGTCTGCAAATCAATACCGACCGACCCGATGCGACGGTGCTGTTGTTCGTGCGGCCAGCCAACGGCGTCTGTCTCCCGCCCCGCACGCTCAGGATTCACGGCAAGTCGACGGTTGCCGAGATTGCCGTTGTAACGAAAGACATGCCGAACTTTTTTGTCGAAGCCCTTACGCTGTCCGATGCGCAAGTGCACAACGAAACCAAGGAGATTGTTGTCCCCCCGTCGCAAAAGTCACTGAATGTCGAGGTATTGCCATCAGCGACTGCACTGAAGCCTGGCGAGGAGACCTCGGTCCGCGTGCATGTTACCGATGCATTTGGCGAGAACGTCGTCGGATCGACCGTAGTCACGATCTACGATAAGTCGGTCGAGTACATCGCCGGTGGCTCGAACGTGCCAGATATCCGAGAATTCTTTTGGAAATGGCGCCGCCACCATTCACCGCAGACCGAAAGCAGCCTCGATCGTACAGCGTTCAACCTGTCCCTTCCGAATGATGCCACGATGCAGCCGCTGGGCATCTTTGGTGCGACGGTAGCCGATGACAAACAAAGCGAGGCCCCAAAAAGCCTGTCAAAAAGAGCACTCGGCCGCAGGGAAAATTTGAACGCGTTTTTTTCCGCGGAAGAGATGGCAGCGCCCATGGCGGCAGATGCCGGGGGCGCGGCAGTCTCCAAGGACTCGGTTTCGAGGCTTAACGAAGGGGGTGAAGACGGAGGGACGCCGCTCGTCGAACCGACCGTACGCTCCGAGTTCGCCGATACCGCGCTCTGGGTAGGTGCTCTGCAGACCGACGCGCAAGGCGTCGCCGAGGTGAAACTCAAGATGCCCGAGAATCTGACGACGTGGATGGTACGCGTCTGGGGCATGGCGGGCGGTACCCAAGTTGGTGCCGGGTCCGCAGAAATGATTACCTCCAAGAACCTCATCGTTCGTCTTCAATCGCCGCGATTTTTCATCGAGAAGGATCAGGTCACTCTCTCGGCCAACGTACACAATTATCTAGCGACGGAGAAGTCGGTCACTGTTTCGCTCGAGTTACCCGGCCAAGAAACGCTTCGGCCACGTTCTCCCCTCCAACAGGTCGTAACTGTGGCGGCTGGTGGACAACAGCGAATTGACTGGACCGTCGACGCCGTGCGCGAAGGCGTGGCAATTATTCGTATGAAAGCACAAAGCGATGAAGACGCTGACGCCGTCGAAATGCAATTCCCGGTGCAAGTCCATGGAATGTTGAAGACCGAGTCGTGGGCAGGCAGCGTACGCCCCGACGCCACGGAAAAGAGGGTCGAGTTTACGGTGCCGTCCCAGCGACGTCCTGAGCAATCGCTACTGGAAGTTCGCTACTCGCCGTCACTCGCTCTGGCGATGGTCGATGCACTCCCCTATCTCGTCGACTACCCGTACGGCTGCACCGAACAGACGCTAAATCGCTTTCTGCCAACGGTCATCACGCAAAACGTATTGCAGCGAATGAACCTCGATTTGGCCGATATCCTACAGAAGCGAACCAACCTGAATGCCCAGGAAGTAGGTTCAGCCGAACAACGGGCTGCGCAATGGCGCCCAGCAGACTGGAAGCCCGAACGCAATCCTGTATTCGACAAACGTGAAGTCGAACGGATGGTCAAGCAGGGCGTTCAGCGACTGACCAACATGCAAAACCAGGATGGCGGCTGGGGTTGGTTCTCTGGGACCTACGAGCAAAGCTACGCCCACACCACAGCCGTCGTGGTTCACGGATTGCAGATGGCACAGCAAAACGACGTTGCCATTGTGCCGGACACTTTGGAACGGGGGGTAGAGTGGCTGCAGAAGTATCAGGCCGAGCAGTTGCAGATGCTCGCACGGGCGGCAGGAAAACAGCATCCGTACAAGTCCCATGCCGACGACCTGGACGCCCTGGTGGCGATGGTCCTTTCCGATGCCAATCGTGACGCGGCCGAGATGCTCAACAATTTATACCGCGACCGAAACCATCTCTCGGTGTACTCGAAGGCAATGCTGGGGCTGGTGTTCGAAAAAGCGGGGGACCGAGTCCGGCTTGAGATGATCCTGCGCAACCTCAACCAGTTTCTGGTACAAGACGACGAAAACGATACTGCGTACTTACGACTTCCCGAGGGTTCGGCGTGGTGGTATTGGCACGGGAGTGATATCGAAGCAAACGCGTACTACCTGAAACTACTCGCGCGGACGGAGCCGCAGGGGGCCGTCGCGCCACGCCTTGTCAAGTATCTGCTCAATAATCGTAAGCATGCAACCTACTGGAACAGTACACGCGACACGTCCATCTGCATCGAAGCATTTGCCGATTATTTGAAGACGAGCCAAGAGACGTTGCCTGATATGAGCATCGAAGTCTTGGTCGATGGGAAAAAACGACACGAGGTAACCATCAATGCGAAAAATCTGTTCACGTTCGACAATCGATTTGCGTTGACCGGAGCGGACGTCACCGATGGCAAGCATGAGGTGACGATCCGACGCCGCGGCAAAGGACCTGTTTACTTCAACGTCTACGCGACACACTTCACGTTGGAGGATCCGATCAAGGCGGCAGGGCTGGAAGTCAAAGTGGGACGTCGTTTTTTCCGGCTCGTACGAGAGGAAAAAGAGATCCCGGTAGCCGGCGGTCGCGGGCAAGTCGCGGGACAACGCGTGGAGAAGTACCGTCGGGAACCATTAGAGAATCTGGCTGTCGTGAGCAGTGGCGATCTGATCGAAATTGAATTGGAGATCGACAGCAAGAACGACTACGAATACGTGATGTTTGAAGATATGAAGGTGGCGGGTATGGAGCCCGTGGACGTACGCAGCGGCTACACGCAGGATGGGCTGGGCGCGTACATGGAATTGCGCGACAACCGGGTCGTCTTTTTTTTACGGCAGTTGCCGCGGGGAAAACACAGCGTGGCATACCGGATGCGGGCAGAGACGCCAGGGACCTTCAGCGCCCTGCCGACCCAAGCCTCCGCCATGTATGCCCCCGAACTGCGCGGTAACGCCGATGAGTTTGATGTCACCATTGCGGACCGATAAGGAACTGTCCCTTCGCGGGGACGGGCCGCGATTAACTACACACCCCATGCGCGTTTATTGGCTTCACAGCGGCCGAGTCCATCTGCGGATGACCCTGTATCCAATGGCAGCGAAATAGTTTGCATTTGTTAATGCGAACCGTATAATGGGAACCCGTTGGGGCTAACGATTCGACTGAATCGGTGTTCGTTTGCCTCGACAGCTTGCTGTACGAAGTTGCAATTTTGTATTGATTAATCTGCAAGAGGAATACCGTCATGAAGTTTTCTAAGTTTGCGCTCTCATGTGTTGTGCCGGTGATTACCTTGTTGTGCACGGCAGGGGGAACAACTGCTGCGCCAACGAGCCACGTCGGAACGTCTGTACAGATCGACTATGATCCAGAAACATTTGTCTTTGAGAGCAATCCGGGGAGAGCAATCCGGGGGGCGGGGCAGGCATCATCACCTTGAGTCCTACAGGTTTCACTGTAAACACTGTCGGTGATTCGGCACAGATCGACTTGCGGTCCAACTTGTTTGTGTCGGCAAATTCGTTGACTTCTTTCAGCCCGGAGGACTCCTTCGGTAGCTACTTGGCGAATTTTGGTTTCTCTCCCCTGCCTGGCAGCATCATCACTGGGTACGAGATCACTTTTTCCGGAATTTACAACATCGAGCGTCCCGGATCGGTAGCGGTGGCAGGCCCGAGTACTTTTCACTACAGCCAAACCGTTGGCGCCTTTAATGCCCCTTGGAGCCACTCTCAGACATTTATGGAGACACCGATCCCCGCGTTGTCGGGAACAACCCAAGCCTCGGCATACGTCGACCTGATCGATATTCCCGGAGTCATCGTGGGCTACGAACAGATGCCTGATCCAAGCGACCTGGACTGTGTAGGCGGATTTGACGATGGCTTTTGTCAATTGATTGACGATCTTTCCCGGCCGATTTACAACCCACCACCGCGAACGGAGACTGACTTTGGTGATGCTAACCTCGTCATCAACACGATGACGATTACGGCAAGGACAGTGCCAGAACCCAACCACTTGGGATTCGTCGTCATAATGCTCGCCGCAAACGGGTGGATGGCGCGTCGGCGGTCAACCTAGACTCCGCAGCTGATCTATTATGCGTAAGTAAAGGATTGAGTCTTAGCGAAATTGGCAAAGTGAAAAAACGCAATTCTCATCGGGGACCCTGAGTCGGGGCGAATTTTAAAAGCCCGGAGGGCGACAGATCCCTGCCGGTGGCGTAAGCCACCGGACCGCGGACAATGAAACTCTCCAGCCCGGAGGGCGGCACATGAATCGCGTTATTCCCAGAGATAATTGAGATCACACGCGATGTCATGGTCTGCAAGATTTTGCAACAACTCACCATAAGGTGTGCCTGCTTGAAGAAGCCACCGACGCGATCTTCGGCTCGATAAGCCTACTATTGCAATATCCGCGAAAACAGATAGTCCTACTTGACAGTCCGGCAGTTAGGGCAATACACATACAGGTGAGGGGACTATCCTGGTTAATCGCAACGAACACTTGTTTGTCGATACCGATAGCAAATACGGAAGCGAATCGTGACGGCACGCATCAATCTGCTTTTCGTTTGCTCAAGAAATCAGTGGCGAAGCCCCACAGCCGAACGCATGTATCGCAACGACGCTCGATTTGTGGTTCGATCCTGTGGGCTCAGTGATCGGTCGCCCCGACAACTTCGTGAAACCGATCTGACTTGGGCTGACGTTGTCTTCGCGATGGAGACCAAACATCGTGCGCGAATTCTCGGGCAGTTTCGTGAAGCCGTCGGAGATACTCCGTTGCACGTCCTTGACATTCCGGATGATTATGAATTTATGAATCCGGAACTCGTTGACCTGCTCCGAGATCGAGTAGAGTGGCATTTCCTGGAAAAGAATTCGGCCTGACCGAACACCGCCGATGAACAATAAGAATTAAAGACGGTCATTGTTTTGAGGAAAGGTGAGAAGCCTAGGAAAAACCATCAAGATGGCGAAATTGCCAATTGCCACCCAGTTCCCGTGAAACAACGACCGTCTCTGTCTAAATTGCACCGACCCGATCTGCGGCCCCATCAGCCTGTTTTTGCAATATCCGCGATAATAGCAAGTCTTTCTTGACATTCCGGCAGTAGGGCGATACACATACCGGTGTAGGGACTATTCTGGTTAATCGAGACGAATGCTTGTTATGTCGCTTGGACGAGTTCTAGATGTGCATCTTCACTCACCCCGTCATCTCAGTGAACAACACGCAGATATTCGCGCGTCAAAGCGGCAATGGTACGCAATTTCTTGCGTATCAAATGAACTACGAGTCACGCGACCAGAATGCAATGATCTTGCCGATTCCTGTTAAGCAACCGGCACGCGATGAATTCCTTCGCTTCATAGACCTGAAACACTATGGAAAATTGTTCGCCGATCTTGATGACGGATTCCCGTTTCATAAGCCGCCAAGCATCGGCTGTTCTGCATCGTTCAATCCAGCGTCACGCGCAGACTTGGAAGTCTTCACCGTCGGTAATTACATTGCGTCGTTCGTCCCCTCGCTATTAGATTTTGATCGACTTGACTCACAATTCAAATTGCCAACCGAAACTTGGGCCAGGATTCCCGACTACAAGCACTTTGGGTTTGCCGTATTTCAACTTGCTGCCGGTTCGTTGAAACCCCATCCAATGGCTTTCGAGTTCCAGACTGACAATGTTGATTTGTTTTTTCCCACCATTCATATCCACGACGGTACGGTTCATGGAAGCGAGGATTTTGACCATGTCCTTTACTTGCAGCATGCCGGATTGGATAGCAAGGTTTTCGGATACCAAAATTCACACATTGAAGATGAGTCGACTCGATTGATCCGATCAAAATATCGAGCCTCGCAGTTTTGTGAGGTTAATCGAACAGAAGGATTGGTGCTTGGGAATCTGCTTCTTCACCGGAAAATTGTCCGAGGTAATTTTCCAAATGTGGATACCGTATTTGCGCTGCAAGGCGATCCAATTAGACCGTCACTCAACCTTCGGCCCTTGCTATCCTATGCTCCGTGGTTAATCATCTTTGCGTCCGTTGGGTGGTTCTTTAACCGGCGATCCAAACTCAAGAGAAAACGCGAATCGAGATAGAAAGACAAGGAGGCAGTCTTTGTTTCTCGGTAACTTGGTGGAAATGGGTGATTTCGCCGGCAAAGTAGTTCCCTCTAGGCTACCCAACCTTCCCCAAAACAAAGACTGTCGTTGGTTCTGGCAAGAAGCCTCGGCGACGTAATCGGCACGCCCGGATCGTCGCGTTCTCCTGCAAGCAGCGCTGCATATGGCCCTCCGGCCACCCGAAGCGGACGTTGCTGATTTCGCTCCCAACCCGGGTCGGCACGGGGAAGCTGCGCCCTAGCCGTGGGGTCGGGGCGTATTTTGCCTGCCGCGACGTGCCAGTTGCACTCGAAAGCCTTGATTTGAGCATTTGCCCTGGTACACTAGACACTCAGGAGGGAAATCAAATTTCCTATCGGTCAGTCATTTTTCGAATTTTGTTGAGCCGTTGGGTACTAGGGGCCATGCTCCTATTCAGCGTCTCTCCCGTCATGTGCACCGCAGAGATTTCATTTGATCGGGACGTTCGTCCCATTCTGTCTGAAAACTGTTATTCGTGTCACGGTCCTGATGCCGCTCAGCGCGAAGCCAATTTGCGATTGGACCAACCGCAATCGGCGCAACAGATTTCATCAAACGGAACGCGTGCCGTCGTTCCCGGAGACCCAGCCGCCAGCGAATTGATCGTCCGGATTACCGCCATGGACGATGACCGCCGCATGCCACCTCCGGACACGCACAAGCATCTGTCGGCTCAACAAGTCGAATTGCTGAGAGATTGGATTGCTGCCGGAGCTCTTTATGAACGGCACTGGGCCTATGTGCCGATTCAATCCCCCGAATTGCCCGCTGTGCGGCAGCGTGAGTGGCCGGCCAATCCGGTTGATTACTTTACTCTCGTTCGTATGGAGCAACAGGGATTGGCTCCTTCTCCCGACGCGTCGCGTAGGGCTTTGGCACGCCGCGTTTCACTCGACCTGATCGGGCTTCCTCCCACACCGGCCGAACTCGACGATTTTATCACAAACCCTTCACCCGATGCCTATCTCCAGTTTGTTGACCAGTTGTTGGCATCGGAGCGATTCGGAGAACGTATGGCGGCAGAGTGGCTCGACGCGGCCCGTTATGCCGACACGAATGGCTATCAAGTCGATCGTGACCGAGAAATGTACGCGTGGCGCGATTGGGTGATTCGCGCCATGAATCGCAATATACCATTCGACCAATTTACCATCGAGCAACTGGCGGGAGATCTCCTCCCGCACGCGACACTCGATCAGCGCATCGCGACAGGGTTTCACCGAAACCATATTTCCAATGAAGAGACCGGTAGCATTCCAGAAGAATTTATCGCCGAATACACTGCCGACCGTGTCGAAACAACTGCCACGATTTGGCTTGGACAGACATTCAATTGTGCCCGCTGCCACGATCACAAATACGATCCGTTTACACAGCAGGACTTTTATCGGCTCAAAGCCTTCTTTCACAATATCAATGAGAAAGGACTCGGTGACTACGAAGTACCGATCCGGGTAAGTAATCCTCCCTATCTCATGTTGCCGACGGTAGAACAGCAGGCAGATTTACAGCGGCTGGACCTGGAACTGCGTGACACCGAATCGCAACGGAATGAACTGCAGGTCGCCACATCGGGTAAACATCCCACGCTGACATCCCTACAGTCGCGCATCGAGTCACTTCGTCAGCAGCGGTCGCAATTAACCGAATCGATACCGACCACGTTGGTGATGGAGGAACTGACCACTCCTCGGCAAACGACTATCCTGATTCGCGGGGCCTACGATCGCCCCGGCGATGTGGTAGAAGCGGACACTCCCACGATTCTCCCTGCGATGTCTTCTGCCGCCCCCCGCAATCGTTTGGGTCTCGCACAATGGCTAGTCGACGAACAGAATCCCCTCACGGCCCGCGTCACTGTCAATCGTTATTGGCAAATGCTCTTCGGTGCCGGACTCGTCAGAACTACCGAAAACTTTGGATCACAGGGGGAATCCCCTACGCATCCAGAACTCTTGGATTGGTTGGCATTCGAGTTTCGGAAATCCGGCTGGGATGTGAAGTGGCTCCTCCGCACGCTGGTCCTCAGTCGCACTTACCAACAGTCGTCGCTTGCCGCCGCCGGCCACTGGGAACAAGATCCCGAGAATCGGTTTTATGCACGGGGCGGGCGATTTCGGCTGCCGGCGGAAGTGATTCGTGACCAAGCTCTGTTCGTTAGCGGGCAATTAGTAATGCAGTTGGGAGGCGCTTCGGTGAAGCCTTACCATCCGGCGGGACTTTACGAACAAGTTGCGTCGGCGTTGGGGACCTCCACGTATGTTCTCGATACCGGAGCCAACCTGTATCGGCGCAGTCTCTATACCTATTGGAAACGCTCGGTCCCGCATCCTGCCATGCTCGTGTTCGATGCCCCGTTCCGCGAATCGTGCGTGGTGCGTCGCGCGCGCACCAATACTCCGCTCCAAGCCCTGAATCTGCTTAACGATCCTACCTACGTCGAGGCGGCAACCTTTCTAGCGTTGCGCATGATCCGAGAAGGGGGGGACAATCGACCGTCGCAAATCGCTTGGGGAGTGCGCGCCGTAACCGCCCGCGATCCATCCCCTGTGGAATTGAACGCACTTTGTGTGCTTTTCGATCGCATGCAACAAGACTTTTCTCGCGATTTCACAGGTGCCGAGTTGCTGCTAAAATCGCATCCCGCCCCCATTTCCGGTACAATCGCACGAGTCGACTGGGCTGCGATGAGCGTCGTGGCCAGTACACTTCTCAATCTCGATGAGACGATTACGCATGAGTAATGAGGATCGACCGTCGGAAATAGAGGCGGCATTAAATTGCCTTGCCCGACGACAGTTCGTGTTACAATCATCCGCTCTTGTGGGGAGCGCGGCATTCTCAACGTTGTGCTCTGCCAACACAAACGCGTCGCCGAGAACGGTAGGACAACATTTCGCGCCGCGTGCCAAGCGAATCATCTATTTGACGCAAGCTGGTGCACCCTCGCAACTTGATTTATTTGATCCGAAGCCAGGATTGCGAGCACTGGCCGACACCGAGTTACCTGATTCGGTGCGAAACGGACAGCGTCTTACGGGGATGACGTCGGGACAGGGGAGACTTCCAATCGCTCCTTCCCCATTTACCTTCCGACCGTGCGGCAAGTCGGGTATCTGGCTGAGTGAAACACTTCCCCATCTCGGGCAAATGGTCGATGATCTGTGCGTCATTCGTTCCTTGCACACGGAAGCCATAAATCATGATCCGGCGATGACTCTGTTACAGACGGGGCATCAAATTGCCGGGCGGCCGTCGTTAGGAGCCTGGGTTGCTTATGGCTTAGGAAACGAAAACGAAAACTTGCCGACCTTCGTCGTCTTGATATCGCGTCCGGGTGGACCTACCAACGCACAGCCACTTCATGAGCGCATGTGGGGATCTGCCTTTTTGCCGGCCCGCTTTCAAGGGGTTCGCTTTTCGCCAGGTCCCGATCCCGTTCTCTACTTGTCGAATTCTGCGGGTTATACGCGCGACCGGCGCCGAACTATGCTCGATACGGTCAAACAGCTCAATCGGGAGCATTTCTCCGAGACGCACGATCCGGAAATCGTGGCCCGCATCGAGCAATATGAAATGGCATTCCGGATGCAGGCAACTGTACCCGAATTGGCCGACTTGTCGCACGAGTCGGCTCATGTGCTTGACCGTTATGGACCCGAAGTTCATAAGCCAGGCACCTACGCGTCCAATTGCGTCTTAGCACGACGACTAGCGGAACGGGGAGTGCGATTTATTCAACTTTACCATCGTGGCTGGGATCAACATAACAAGCTAATGAACGGTATTGTGTCCCAGTGCCGCGACACCGATCAGCCCACTGCGGCCCTCCTTTGCGACCTTAAAGAACGAGGATTGCTGGAAGACACCGTTGTGGTTTGGGTGGGAGAGTTCGGTCGGACCGTCTATGCTCAAGGGACCCTGACAAGTACGTTCGGCCGCGATCACCACCCGCGCTGTTTTGCCGGTTGGATGGCTGGAGCGGGTGTACGGCAAGGGGTAATCGTGGGCGAGACCGATGATTTCTCGTATAACGTGGTGCGTGATCCCGTCCATTTGCACGACCTGAATGCAACCCTACTCCATTTGATGGGACTCGATCATAAACGGCTCACCTTCCGCTACGTCGGCCGTGATTATCGGCTTACCGATATCCATGGCAACCTCGTATCGTCAATCCTTGATTCCCCTGCCAAACCTCATGTGAGTTGATCTTCAGAGGTGCGCAGCTTGTTGAATGCAGTTGCACAAAGGGTAGTTTTGCCAACGCTCAGGCCACTCTTTCAGCGGCCACTCTGTCAGCGGCCACCATGCGAAAAATCCCGGGGATTCGGGGGCACGCCGCCGTCACCCAAAGACACAGCCCTATTCCACTCCACTAAGCGAAACTCAGTACCCGATTCCACGACTCCCGCTGAACCAATACAGAAAGAAGGTTCGCACGGAGACACGGAGACACGGAGAAGAGGGCACTGAAACTCCCCCTACTTTAGCGGGCAGGGTCAAGTTCCTTCTTTCCTTGAGCTGCCCTTCTTTTCTTTGTGTCTCCGTGAGGGAAATTGCATGACCGTTCCCGAGTTGATTGTGTTGAAAGACGAAAGACAAGCGAAAAGACAAAGACAAGGAGGCAGTCTTTGTTTCTCGGTAACTTGGTGTAAATGGGTGATTTCTCCGGCAAGGCAATTCCCCCTAGGCTACCCAACCTTCCCCAAAACAAAGACTGTCTTTGGTGCTGGCATGGTCTTCCCAATTGGTTGGTGTGCCAGAATTGGTACTGCGACCGCTGCTGACTTCCGCTCGCGCGAACCGAGTTACCTCATTCGCCTCGCCTTTCAGGCAAACCTTACTCACGGGTACGCTTGCGGATCTGCCCGAATAAGGACATGAACTTTCACTGCACAAGCTCGTCATCTACCTTGGAGTCTGTCGGGACTCTCTAGGCCCCTATGACGTTTCTGTTCGTAGCCTCGCGCCTTTGTCGTGAAGGGTCCGGGCGGGGAACAATCAGGCTAGGCGATTACCCACACCTTCGCAGGCTTCCTTCCCACGGTCGGTCGCCCTTCCGCAGTTGCTTTCGCCTAGTACTTCGATTGATTGGTTACATTTGGAATATTACCCTCCAAATCAATTCCCGTTTTCGTACAGGGGACGTGTACCGATAGTGCTTCATTCTTTCTGTAAAATGAAGATTGATAGCTTGCGGGCAGTCGGCCTCCGAATTGGGTGATGGGATCTACATTGTAAGGTATTTTTTTCCGGCCATCCAGTCTTCGTCGATTTCCATCAAAACAGCGCTGACCAGTCGCAGCAGTGCTTGGTCGTTGGGGAAGATACTGACGACACGTGTGCGTCGTTTGATCTCTCGATTCAGGCGTTCAATCGGATTGCTGGTTCGCATGCGAACTCGATGTCGCAGTGGCAAGCAGAAGACACCGAACCCCTCGGGGATGTTCTGCTCCATCCAGCGGCTCAGTTTCGGAGCGGTCTGTGCATATTTCGTGACGACGGTTCCCAAGCGACGTTCAGCTTCGGCACGGTCGGTCGCGTGAAAGACGCTTCTTAGCTCGGCAACAATTTCTTCCCGCAGAGATTCGTTCGGAATGTATGTCATGACGTTTTGCATCAAATGAAATTGACAGCGTTGCCAGGGGATGCCGACGAAGCAAGCCTCGCGAGCCTTTTTCAAGCCGGGGTGATCGTCGCTGACGATGTACCGGCAACCGTGGAGGCCGCGAGCCAACAGGCTCTTAAAGAACTCACGCCAATGAACTTCCGCCTCGGAGTCCGAGACGCTGACTCCCAGCACGCTGCGGTGACCATCGGTCGTGACGCCGATGGCCGTCAGCACCGCGACCGTCACCACCGACCCTTGGTGTCGCACGTGTTCGTAACGTGCATCAAACACCAAGTAAGGAATCTCCCCCAAGGGGCGCTGACGCCATTGTTCCAGTTCATCGTCGAGCTGCGCGGCCAGGCGGCTGACCGTCGAACTGGAAACTTGATGTCCGCACAGTTCCTCCACGATTTTGGATACCTTGCGCGTCGAGACGCCACAGACGTACATCTCCGCCAAGGCGGCCGTCAGCGCCCGCTCGCTCCGCACCCCCCGTTCCAGCGTCTGAGGATAAAAGTCGACGTCGCGAGCCTGCGGCACCTTGAGTTCCAGGTCGCCCACCCGAGTATGTACTGTTTTATCCTTGAAACCGTTGGCGTGGCCGCGACGCTGGTCGGTGCGTTCGTAGGGAGCAGCTCCCAGGAACTGGCTCCGCTCGACTTTCATGGCCTCGTTCAACAGCAGTTGAAGGGCCGCCGCCAAGCCGTCGAATCCGAATTCGGTTAGCACTTGGACGGCTGACTGACAAACGTTAGATTGGGACGCGTGGGTCATGACTGTGTCTCCTTTTTTTTGGGGATTTGAGCACCCGTAAGAGACCAATCTGGCCCACATCTTTCAACCTCATTTCTCTCCAGCTGCTGGCTGATGTCATTGCTGGCATTTACAGAAAATCTGCAGCGCTATCGTGGTTGCTGATCACGTCGTTGCCAATTGATACTTTCAAAGACATTCAACTTGTGATTGATTATTATGTCGCGAGATGGACCATCGAGGTTTTCTTTCGCGTATTCAAGACCGGTTGCAAAGTTGAAAAGATTCAGCTGGAGACACTGTCGCGGCTTAAGAACTGCCTCGCGTTTTACAAAATCATTGCGTGGCGGATCATGTACTTAACACAAATGAACCGCGAATGCCCCTCGCTCCCGTGCGACGCCGTGTTCGACGATTGCGAGTGGATGTCGGTCTGGCGAGTCGTTACCAAGACACCGCTTCCCCACAAAACACCAACGCTATCTGAATTCATGCCCCTGCTAACGCAGCTCGGCGGGTACAACAATCGAAAGTCCGAAGCACCTCCAGGTCCACAGACTGTGTGGGTAGGAATCCGAAGAATGACAGACCTCGCCATCGCCTGGATGACCTTCGGACCGGCAACTTGACATACTTATGTATAAAAGACAGGCCCCTCCCCAGCACTCCCATAAGTGGGAGGGAGCAGGAAAGAAGAGAGCGCGGTACGGCGGAAGCAGATCAGAGGCAGAACGGGCGCCTCCTCGCTTACGCGTCGGGCTAACAGGAAGAGGGTGTTACCCCTCCTGGCAGCCGGCCGTCTCGCAAGAGGTCACGCAGTGCAGCGCCGTTCCCAGCAAAGCGTCGAGCTGGTCCTTCGGCGGCAACAGCAGATAGACGTCCCCCGTGCGAACCTCCACCGGGAAGACTTTCACCGAATAGTCCTCGCCGGAAAGACAACTGCCGTCCTGAAGCGAGAAGGTCTTCTTGTGGAGCGGGCAGGCCACCTTGGGGATCTCGCCCGCGGTGCCGACGATGCCGCGCGAGAGGACGAACGCCCGTTTGTGCGGGCACATGTTCTGCGTGGCGTACCACTGCTCGTCCGTGGCTCGGAAGACGGCGATCTGCGTGTCGCCGTACTTGATCGCGGCCCCGCCCTCGTAAGGGAAGTCCTCGACCACGCCCACCTTCACCCACTCCGGCTTGGCGTTCTCCGTGCGGGCCTTCGGTTTGGGCCGGTCCGTCTGCGGAAGCGTGAGCTGATGCAGCTCGGCCACGGAAGGCTCGCCGGATTTGAATTCGACTCCGTCCTTCGGCCAGTCGGCGGGGCGGTTCTGGCCGCGCTCCGTGACGATCTCGATGCCGACCTCGGTCTCATCCGTGTTCACGAACTGCCGGAAGAGCTTCCGCCGGGCAGGGTCGTTCACGACCTCGGCCCATTCGCACTTGTACGTGTCGACCAGGAACTGCATCTGGCTCTCCAGCTCGTCGGCAATCCCCAGCTTGTCCTCGACGATCACCGCGCGGAGGGCGCCAATGCCCCCCTCCATGTTCTCCAGCCAGACACTGGTCCGGGTCAGCCGGTCGGCCGTCTGGATGTAGTACATCAGGAACCGGTCGAGGTACTTGAGTGCCGTTGCCTCGTCCAGGTCACCGGCCAGCAGGTCGGCGTGCCGCGGCTTGGCCCCCCCGTTGCCGCACACGTAAAGATTGTATCCCTTCTCAGTGGCAATCAGCCCGAAGTCCTTGCCCTGCGCCTCGGCGCACTCGCGGACGCAGCCCGAGACCGCCCCTTTCAGCTTGTGGGGCGCGCGGAGCCCGCGGTAGCGCTGCTCGACCCGGATGGCGAAGCCGACCGAATCCTGCACGCCGTAGCGGCACCAGGTGCTCCCCACGCAGCTCTTCACCGTTCGCAGCGCCTTGCCATAGGCGTGCCCGCTCTCGAACCCGGCGGCGATCAGCTCCTCCCAGATGTCGGGCAACTGGTGAACCTGCGCCCCAAACAGGTCGACCCGCTGCCCGCCGGTGATCTTGGAGTAGAGGTTGTACTTCTTGGCCACGCGCCCCAGTGCGATCAACTGGTCGGGCGTGATCTCTCCGCCGGGGACGCGCGGAACGATCGAGTACAGCCCGCCTCGCTGCATGTTGGCCAGGAAGCGGTCGTTCGTGTCCTGGAGCGTCTGGTGGTTGCGATCCAGGATGTGCTCGTTCCACAGGCTGGCCAGGATCGAAGCCACGGCCGGCTTGCAGACTTCGCAGCCGGCGCCTTTGCCGTGCGAGGCGATCAGCTCGTCGAACGAGTGGATCTTCTTGATCTTGACGATCTCGAACAGCTCCTGCCGGCTGTGCGGAAAGTGCTCGCACAGATGCTTGAGGACCGTCTTGCCGCTGGCGGCGAGCTCCTTGTTGAGCAAATCGGTGACCAGCGGCACGCAGCCACCGCAGCCGGTGCCGGCCTTGGTGCAGCTCTTCACCGCTCCCAGAGTCGTGAGACCCTTCTCGCGGATCGCCTGGCAAAGCTGCCCCTTGCTGACGTTGTTGCACGAGCAGACCTGGGCCGAATCGGGGAGCGCCGGCCCGCCGCCCGCGCCCGCGGCTTTGTCGCCGGGGGGAATCATCAGCTCGCCGGCGTGGCAGGGGAGTTTTTGACGGCTTTTCGCGTAGGCCGCCAGCGTGCCGTAGTCTGCGGCATCCCCGACCAGCACTCCGCCGATCAGCTTTTGGCCGTCGTGCGAGAAGAGGAGCTTCTTATACAACCCGCGGAAGGGATCTTCGTAGACCAGCGCGGTCGCCTGTTCCGGCTTGGCTTCGTAGTTGCCGAAGCTGGCCACGTCGACACCCATCAGCTTGAGCTTGGTCGACAGATCGGCTCCTTCGAAGACTCGCTCGGTCCCCGTGAGCCGCGCGGCGGCGATCTCGGCCATGTCGTACCCGGGGGCCACCAGGCCGTAGATCATGCCCGCATGCAGCGCCACTTCGCCGATGGCATAGATCGACGGGTCCGACGTCTGGAGCTTGCCGTCGATCAGCACCCCCCCCCGTTCACCGACCGCCACGCCGCACTCCTTGGCCAGTTCATCGCGGGGGCGGATGCCGGCCGAGACGATGATCATTTCGACCGGGAGCGTCTCGCCGTCGTTGAATAGGATCCCTTCGACCTGGCTCTCCCCCAGCACCTCTTTGGTTCCCTTGTTGAGGTACACCTTCACGCCCAGCGATTCGATCTTCTTCACCAGCACGCGGCTTCCGGCGTCGTCGACCTGGCGGGGCATCAGCCGCGGGGCGAACTCGACGACGTGCGTCTCCAGCCCCAGGTCGTAGGCGGCCTTGGCGGCCTCCAGACCCAACAGCCCGCCGCCGATCACCGCGCAGCGCTTTACTCCCTGGGCGTAGGCCAGGATCTTCTCCAGGTCATTGATCGTGCGGTACACGAACACGCCGCGGTTCTTGATGCCCGGCACCTGGGGCACGAAGGGGAAGGAGCCGGTCGCCAGCACGACCGCGTCGTAGCGGGTTTTGATCCCCTTCTCCGAGATCACGACCTGCTCCGTGCGGTCGATCTTCACCGCGCGGTCGCCGATGTGCAGGTCGATCCCCTGCTCGCGGTACCAGTCGAGGCGCGCCAGCATCAGCTTCTCGGCGTCGCGATGGGTGAAGAACGAGGTCAGCCCCACCCGGTCGTAGGCCGCCCGCGGCTCCTCGCAGAAGGTCACGATGCGATAGGCGCTGTCCGTATCGAACTCGACCAGCTTCTCGCAGAAGCGTTGGCCGACCATGCCGTTGCCGATGACCACGACGGTTTTGAGGGGCGGGGTGATTTTGGAAAGAATCATGGGCGGGTCTTGGGTGGGTGGGACGAAAGGCAGGAGTCCGTCGGTCATCCGCCGTGCGCTTCCGCGGGGCGGACCGATACGGCGCAGTTCTTGTAGGAGGGCTGGCGCGAGTGCGGATCGAAGTGCGCCAGCGTCAAGCGATTCACCGGTTCGTAGTGCATGGGCAGGAACACCTGCCCCGGCTGCACCGAGTGGGTCACAAAGGCCTTGGCCGAGAGCTTGCCGCGCTGCGACTCAACCATGACCATCTGATTGGGCCGCACGCCGTACTTGCGGGCGTCGGCCGGATTGATCTCCAGGTACACGCCGCCCGGATAGAGCTTGCGAAGGACAGGGCTCTTGGCGGTCCGGGTCTGCGTGTGCCACTGCGCAGCGGTGCCGCGGCCCGTGAGTAGCAGGAGCGGATAGCGGGCGTTGGGCGGCTCAGGCATCTCCGCGGGGGGATCGAAGACGAAGCGGGCCTTGCCGTCGTTGTGGAAGAACCGCCCGTCGGCAAACAGGCGGCGCTGTTGCTCGGCCTCTGGAGCGTGATCGGGGCATGGCCACTGCACTCCGCCCCGCGCATCGAGCTCCAGGTAATCGCGGATACCCGTGATGTCGCACGGCTGCCCGCGCGAGAGCTCCTTCATCGACTGGAAGACGGCCTCGGGCTCGGTCCAGTTGCGGAACATTTCTCCGCAGCCCCACTCCTCGGCGATCAGGCGGAAGATCGAGAAATCGGACAGGGCCTGGCCCGGGGCCCGCGCGACCTTTTTGATCAAGCCGAAGCGGCGCTCGGAGTTGATCAGCGTTCCTTCCTTCTCTCCCCAGGCGGCCGCCGGCAGGAGGAGATCGGCCATGACCGCGGTCTCGGTCGAGTGATACATGTCCTGCACGACCAGAAACTCCAGCCGCGAGAGGACATCGCGGACCATGTTCTGGTTGATCCAGGAATGGGCCGGGTTGGTGGCCACGACCCATAGCCCGCAGATCTTCCCCTTGAGGATCCCCTCGATGATCTGGTCGTAGGCCCAACTGGGCTGGTCGGGGATCTTGCCGGGGTCGATCGAGAGGACCTCGGCCACGCGCTGCCGATGCTCCGGGTTGGTGAAGTCGCGGCCACCCAGCAGGTTCGTCGTGTTGCTGAAGAGCCGCGAGCCCATGGCGTTGCACTGGCCCGTGATCGAGTTGGCCCCGGTTCCCGGCCGGCCGATGTTCCCGGTCATGAGGGCCAGGTTGATCAGCCCCTGCGCGGCGCGGACCCCCTCGTAGCTCTGGTTCACCCCCATCGTCCACCAGAACGACACCCGCTCTCCCTCGTGGATTAGCCGGGCGGTGGCCAACAGCGTCTCGGCGTCGATGCCCGTGGCGGCCGCGACGCGCTGGGGCGTGAAAGCCGCGACATGCTCGCGGAACTCGTCAAAGCCGTTCGTGTGGGCGGCGATATACTCGGGCTTCGTCCAGCTCTCGCGGATCAGCAGGTGCGCCAGGCCGTAGAACAGCGTCAGGTCGCTCTTGGGTTTCAGCGGCAGATGGTGCGTGGCCGACATGGCCGTTTCGGTCTTGCGCGGATCGATGACGACGATCTTGGGCTGCCGTTTGTTGCGGCAGATCCGCTGCCACAGGATGGGATGGGCGATGCACAAGTTCGAGCCGACGAGCACGATCACGTCCGACTGCTCGAAGTCGTCGTAGGTGTAGGGCGGGGCGTCGAAGCCGAACGCCTGCTTGTAGGCCACCACCGACGTGGCCATGCACTGCCGCGTGTTGCCGTCTCCATGCAGCATGCCCATGCCGAACTTGGCAAGGCTGCCGAGATAGGCCATCTCTTCGGTGGCGATCTGCCCCGTGCTCAAGAACGCGGTGGAGTGGGGCCCGTGCCGCTCCTGCACCGCCCGCATCCGTTGAGTGAAGGTTGCCAGGGCGGTCGGCCAATCGACGGGCTGCCGCCGGCCGCGCTCGTCGCGCAGCAGCGGTTGCGTCGCCCGGTCGTCGGCCGCCAGAACCGCCAGGGACTCCCAGCCCTTGGGGCAGGCCATGCCGACGTTCACGGGGTATTCGACCGTGGGGGTCAGGCTGATCGCCTGCCCTTCGCGCAGATGGATGTTCAGACCGCAGCCCGTCGAGCAGAAGCCGCAGACCATCGAGGTCACCGCGTCGGGCGTCTGTTTCGCCGGCACCTGCCCCAGGCCGAAGCCGCCGGGATTCTGCACCAGGTCGCGCGTGAGGGAACCGTCGTGCTGGCGCGCGAGGCCGTGGAGCAGGCCGGGGAACGCGTTCCACATCGATTCTTTCTTGGCCGCGGTGCTCATCCGGCGGGTGCTCCGGGCATCTTGGGCGCCACGGACGCCGTGAAGAACAATTGCCGCTCCAGGATCTCGCCGGCCAACAGCGTCAGCAGGATCAGCACCACGGCCAGCATGGCCGACAAGGGATCGAATGGAGACGAAGCATAGGACCAGAGGACACCGGGGAGAACGACCCCGCCCATCGTCCCCAGCAGGAACCGCTTCATGGTGGTCGGGGCCAGTTCGCCGGCGAGCAAGAGGGCCGTCCTCTTGAAGGGGGTCATCTGCCGCGAGCGGAGCCAGGCGAACACAGCTCCTTCGGCGGAGAGCTTGACGAGGCTGGCAAACACGAGCCAGCCGCACAGCCGCGAGACAGACTGCCGCACTGCGTCGTTCTGCGCGGCGTCCTGCGACCATGCCGCGGCGGCCATCTCAATCAGCAAGGCCACGGGGATGCCCAACAGAACGCACGACAGCCCGAACTTCAGGCCCGTGTAGCCTCCGCCCCAGCAAGGCCGGCGCGTGCTGGCGTAGACCATCACCGAGCAGGCGACCCCGGCGATGCCGCTCACCGACACGGCCAGGCCGAGCCGCCGCTCCCACAGGTCGGGAAGGTCCAATCCGAAGGGGGAGAGCGGAAGAGCTGCATACAGCGAAGCCAGCCCCGCGAACGCCCCGAACGCCAGCGCTTCGCGGCTGATCCACGACTTGCGCCAGCCGAGGATCGCGCGGTAGGCCAGCCAAGGGCGGCCCAGATGGAACACCGAAGCCGCCAGCCCCGTCATGCCCAGCACGAAAGCCGCCGGGAGGTGAACGGCCCGCGTCGTCGCGTTGAAGTCGGGCGAGGCGCCCAGCGCGAACAACAGCCCGTCGGCCAGCAGTTGCTCGATGACGAACGCTCCCACGGACATCTGCGTGAAGATCAGCATCAGCACCAAAGGCCAATGCGCACTCTGCGGAGCGGCCGCGAAGTAATCGGCCGGCAGCAGGTTCGCAGGGAGGGGCTTCTTGGTCTTGTAGACCGTGGTCGGCAGCGTGTAGCGGGGCTCCGGCGCGCCGGGCAGAAACAGGTTCGCCTCGGCCGTGTCGGCCGTCTCCTGCAGGTTCACCACGCGAATGCGGATGGCATGATTCGGACAGGCCTGCACGCAGGCGGGGGCCTCGCCGACCGCCAGCCGCTGGTGGCACATGTCGCACTTGCGGACGATCCCCTTCGAGTGGCTGTACTTCGGCACGTCGTACGGGCACTTCAAAATGCAGTACTGGCAGCCGAAGCATTGATCGTCGAGGTGCCGCACGATCCCCGTCACGGGGTCCTTCTCATAGGCATCGACCGGGCAACCTTCGAGACAGGCCGGCTCGAGGCAATGGTGGCAGGCGGTGGTGACGTGCTGGATCACGGGGAGCGCGCTCGACCCGCCGTGCAACAGTCCGACCGATCGCCAGACCTCGTCGGGCTCCAGGCCATTCTGGTTGTGACAGGCGACCACGCACCCCTTGCAGCCGCTACAGGAGTCGAGGTCCACCTCGAAGGCGTACTGCTCCCCCGGACCGGGGAGCGAAAGGGGAATCAGCTCGCGATACAGGTGCTCGTTGGCCGGAGCACAATCCTCGGTCTCGTGCCAACGGGAGAACCGCTCGACGGCCGTGGCCTGCTGCTCGCGCAAGAGAGCGCCGAGCAGGTCTTTGGAAGGAGAGTCCCCATGGCGGGTGGGCGCTTCGATGATATTGAGGGTAAGTGATGACACGCGTGAACCCAGAAACGAGAACAAAGCAGAAGGACTCAATGCAAATGCCATACCTCGTTTTCCGAGGGGCAAGTGGACGAATACTGTCCTCTGCGTCGTACTTGGATCGCGAGGAATGGGGCGGTATTCGTCTTTCGCGCTCACTGTGATCTCTTAGTCGCCTCGCGCCCCGGATGCCTCGTGCCGCGCGGCCGCGCAACCGATGCACAAAGAGTGTGCATGCGAAATGCTGGCAGTGCGCGCCGAGGACCTGACACGTCCCCCGTTTCCGCAAGATGGCGCGCCCTTCGGAGTGGATCGAGCAAATGGGCTCGCCCGATTGCCTAGTGGCACAGCGTTTGCGTTCGGGAGATCGACCTGAAAATGCGATCCCGTGGCCAGTTTTGGTCCACAGGGATCAAAAAAAGCCCTCCTGCTTCGCCCACCCCAAGGCTTCTCATGCCCTCTGCTGCCTCGGCCGAAAAGTCCACCAAGATCGAGTTGCTCCGTTTCAACACGCCGCAGATGCGAGCCTTTCACCTCTCGTGGATGGCCTTCTTCTTGTGCTTCTTCGCGTGGTTCGGGCTCGCGCCGTTGATGACGGTCGTGCGGTCCGAGCTGCAACTCACAGGCGAGCAGGTTCGCTGGTGCCTGGCGGGCTCGGTGGCGGCGACGGTTTTCGCCCGGCTGCTGATCGGCTGGCTCTGCGATCGGATCGGGCCGCGGCTGACCTACAGCTGGCTCCTCATTCTGGGGTCGGTCCCCGTCATGCTGGTCGGCCTGGCCGACCGCTTCGAGACGTTCCTGCTCTTCCGACTGCTGATCGGCGTGATCGGGGCCTCGTTTGTCGTGACGCAATGCCACACGTCGCTGATGTTTGCTCCCAACTGCGTGGGGACGGCCAACGCCACCGGGGCCGGATGGGGAAATCTGGGGGGCGGAGTGGTGCAGTTCGCCATGCCGGCGATGTTCGCCCTGTTTGTGGGCGTGCTGGGACTGAGCGAGGCCTGGAGCTGGCGGCTGGCGATGTTCGTGGCCGGCGCACTCTGCTTCGCCATGGGGATTGCCTATCGGTGGTTCACACAGGACACGCCCGCGGGGAACTTCGCCGAGTTGCGGAGCCGCGGGCAACTTGCCGCGAAGGCTTCGCAAAAGGGCCTCTTCTGGCAAGCCTGCCGAGACTACCGCGTGTGGCTGTTGGCTGTGGCCTATGGTGCGTGCTTTGGCATCGAGCTGACGCTGGACAACGTGGCCCACACGTATTTTGTCGATCAGTTTGGCCTGTCCCTGACGGCGGCCGGCTGGGCGGCCGGCGCCTTTGGGATGATGAATCTGTTCGCGCGGGCGCTGGGGGGCTACATCGCCGACTGGTTCGGCAAGAGCTGGTCCCTCAAGGGGCGCGTCACCTGGCTGTTCATCGCGCTGTTCTGCGAGGGGCTGACTCTGATGCTTTTTTCGCAGTGCCGCCGGATCGAGTTGGCGATCCCCGTGATGCTGCTGACGGGCCTGTTCGTGAAGATGTCGAACGGGGCGACCTATTCGGTGGTGCCGTTCCTCAATCCTCGTGCGTTGGGTTCGGTGGCGGGCATTGTGGGCGCGGGGGGAAATGTGGGCGCCGTGTCGGCCGCGCTCTTTCTGGGCGGAATGTCGGCCGACTGGCCCGCGAGGTTCCTGGTGTTAGGATTCGGCGTGGTGATGTGCTCGCTGGCCGTGTTGGCCCTGGGCCCGGCGCCGAAGATGGCTCCCGACAGCGACCTGCTGGAAAGTGCCCCAATCGCAGGTGGGCGGCTTACGCTGGAACTGGAGCAGGCGCGGGCGTAGGCTCGCCCGGTGAGAACGGATTCGTACTCCGTACTCCGTACTCTGTACTCTGTACTACAAGGTTTCGGCCCGCCAGTCTCGCAGTGTCTCTTCCAGCCGGCGGATTTCCGCCGCCAGTTCCGCGTGCCGCGCGCCGGCCGCCGCGTAGTCTCCCTCGGCCACTGCGCCGGCCAACCGTGCGGCCGTTTCCACCGCGGCGCGGGCCTCGAAATTGCCAAGCTGTCCCTCCAGTCGATGCGCGATCAACTGCGCCTGCTGCTTCCGCTCCTCGATCAGGGCCTGAGCGAGCTCCTCCATCGCCCGCGAGGAGTCCCTGCGGAACAAGAAGCAGAGATCGTTCCACAGCCGCTCGTTCCGCTCGAGCCTTGCCCAGAAAAGACAAGGAGGCAGTCTTTGTTTCTCGGTGACTTGGTGTAAATGGGTGATTTTGCCGTCGAAGAAATTTCCCCTAGGCTGCCCAACCTTCCCCAAAACAAAGACTGTCTTTGGTTCTGCTAATAGCGTTTCCCCATAGGCAAGTCACACGACCACCTGAACCCAGATGTTCGTCGGCAAAGTACTGCGAAGAGTCTCTATGTGGACGCCGCTTCCTGCGTCGCCAGAGTTCAATGCACTGTCAGCTGTCGCCAGATGCGCGTTAGGACCTTCGATCGACCCGACGTGGCGCGTAACAGTGAACTTCCATCCAGACCGCAAGGCCGGCGATTCGGCGTTGCTAGTGGTTTTAGCAACGGACGGGTTACTACGGTCCCAGTTCGAAACGCGAACCAGCAACGGCGGATTGACCGCATTCGAGGGCGGAGATCGTTGGCGATGGGAGAGTCGGATCTTCTCGGGCGCATATGACCTCGAATCACCGTCCCGGCGACCCAAATACGGGGCGCTCAATTACCGGCGGCAATCTGTGGGCGGATCACCACGATTCGGATCTTCCCACTTCCGACTGGCTGCTCACGTACTCCACCGGACCACGTTCTGCTACCCCGACAGCGTTTTCGAACCGCAACATTTCGGAAACGCGTCACACATGGGACTGATGGAAGCTTGCGATTCCGATACCTGTGATGAACTTGATCGCTACATCGAGGCACACGTGCATGGGCCGGTTTGTCTGACACAGGACGTGGAGGCACTAGTGCTTGACCCTTGCTATATCGGAACGCAAGTTGAGGCGGCTGCGCACAAATTGCCCGTTTGTATTGAATGGCACTCTGGATTTCGTATCTCGGTCGCCACCGCACGTCAATTCCCAGAGTATCGTGGCCAGCGGTTTGTGGAATTGGCTGCGACCATCGCCGTTGACGGCTGGATCACACCGGCAGTCATCGGCATTGCCGTCGCATCCGGGCAATATTCACACGACGATTTGAAAAAGGTGTGGCATTATGTGGCCCGATTCGCGACAATCGAATAGGGATGGCGACCAACAGTCAATTGCATCCGAGCTGTCGATCCGTCAAAACCGACCAGCCGAGCGATTCACACGGAGATACGGAGGGAAGAGGTCCACGTACGACGCGAAGCGTCTTCGCCTTGCCGGTGCCATTCTTTCTCAGTCTCGGTGTCTTTGTGTCTCTGTGAGACAATTGAGCGGACGGAATGAGGCTGAGCCGTGGTGCGAGCAATCGCGGAAGGATTGCCCTGGAGAATCACCTCCGGTACGATTCCCATAGCATAATTGGCTGACCGCGATGATTTGCACCGTCCTCGTGCCGCCGAACAGTCGGACGTACGGGAGAGCTTGGCGGAGTTTATTGGGAGGCCGGTGTCAAAGGCTCGGTCCCCGGGAGCCATAATGTTCTGTTGCTATGGTGATACCATGATGACAACCACACCCTATGAAGCACTGGTTGAATCAGCGGCACGTCTTACCGACATCGATACTCTTGCCCGCATCGACGCGTCTCACGCTTCTACTGCATCCGAACTATTGATCCAGAATGAAGGCGCGCTCGAATCAGCCCGACGCGTCTTGGGACCAACATGCGTCGTGTCCCTTCGCTACGAAGAAGCGTTTTTCGCCAAGCATTGTGATCACTTGTTGCACTTGAGAAACCTCGCACGTGCCTTTCGTGCCGAAGCGAGGTTGGCGGCATCCAGAAACGACCTTCGCACCGCTGCTCGGATCAATATTGATATTCTCGAACTGGCAAATGCGGTTCGCCGCGGCGGATTGGTGGTTAGTCTTAATGTCGGAATTGGGTTTTCGGGAATTGCGATGGACATTCTACGCAAGATTCGGACCAAAATTGACCATAGCGCACGTCGCCTGGTAATAGACGAACTGCACCGCCTCGAAGCCGAACGGGAATCATTTGTCGACGTTGTTGCGCGGGATCGAGATTGGGAAATCGCCGTTGGCTACGAAGACAAAACCTTTGACTTTATGTCACTTAAAATGGACGATCCCGAAGAATGCGGAGTGTCGGAGGAGGAGCAGATGGCGGTTCGTCAACTATTGCAACAAATGTCCGATCTTCCGAAATCGGATTTCCGCAAGATGCAGTCAGACGGCGATTGCCACATTCTAGCGTTGATGCGTTTGCTGGCAGTTGACCTGGCGATTCGAGAATGTCATGCCACCTCCGGATCGATTCCCAACCGTCTGTCGTCACTAACGCCGCAACCTTTTGCAGAGTTGCCGCACGACCCGTTTACTGAGAAATCGTTCATATATCGGAGGATCAATGCTACATCTTTCGACCTTTACAGTACTGGGCCCAAGTTGCTTGACGGCGGCGGCCATTTCGGTCCTTGGTGGGACGTAGCTGCCGGTTGTGCGGATCTATGTTTGGATGCGGATAATTACACGCAAGCCTGATGTGTCTTGCCTCGCACTCAGTGATTCGTACAACGGAAAAAACAAGGAGGCAGTCTTTGTTTCTCCGGCATTGCTATGGCGTGTGCAAAAAGGAAACAGAAAGGGAAACGTAGTTCATGAAAAGATTATTTGGCGGAGTAATACTGGCGCTCGGCATCCTGCTTGCAGCCTGGATTGGATAAAATTTCTTGATCGAAATGCAACCTGAAGCCAGGGGCAAAAGTCCGCTTCCTGCAATTGTGATGTCTGCAGCGTTCATTTATGTCGGTTTCCGCTGGTTACAGAACAAGACAGCGTAATGAGGAAAAATATTCCGACGGACCGGAGCGGCGAATCCGGCGAAATCTGAAGTCAACGCGTAAACTCGCCGCGTGGTTACACAGGTCGTTCGCCCAACTAGCAAGCATCCATGGCAGCACTCGAATCAAAACCGCTGATTCTATTTCCCGGTCTTGCTGCGGACGCCGACGTATTCGTCCCCCAGAAGAAAGCTTTCCCGCAACTCGTCGTCCCGAAATGGCCAACTCCAAAGCCGGACGACACTCTTGCTACCTATTGCGACAGTATTGCCGATGACCTGCGATCGTACGGCGATGCGATTATTGGTGGGGCTTCTTTCGGCGGAATCGTCGCGATCCACGTCGCACAACGCCTTAATCCATTGGCCGTGATACTGATTGGTAGCGTACGTTCGCCTGGCGAGCTTTCACGTAGGGTGCGGTTTTGCCGCCCTCTGAGACCGCTCATTCCATTGATTCCTGTTCGCTTCTCGCAATTCTGCTGCATCCCGATCGCATCCAAACTCGCTAAGCGGTTCTTTCCACATCTGTGTGGTCTCGCCCGACAATTCCGCGGTTCCGATCCGACTGTTTTCAAATGGTCGCTCGCGCGTATACTTGATTGGACCTCCGCGCCGGATTTCGACTGTCCTATCTTTCAGATTCATGGTGATCGTGACTGCGTTCTACCAATTCGTTACACTCAGCCCAATGCTGTTGTTGCCGGTGGTGGCCACGTGATTTCCCTAACCCATGCGTCCGAGGTAAATGCCTTCATTCAGTCGGCTATTTCTCAGACGACGGGCGAACGATGACATGCACTGAAGTCGGGCTTGCCGCCGTTTTTAAATGGAAAATACACACTCCCGACTCAGTGATGTCGGACGTTATCCGACTGAAATCCCTCCTTCCTCACGCATGATGCGATGACGCCAATTACATACCTCACCGGCGACGCAACGAACCCCACCACGTCTGGGCCACGGATCATCGGGCACATTTGCAATGACATCGGCGGATGGGGCAAGGGCTTCGTCTTAGCTATCTCCAACCGCTGGTCGGAACCCGAATCCAAATACCGTGAATGGTACGCCGAACGCGAATCTAACGACTTCGCTCTTGGCTCGGTTCAATTCGTATCAGTTGCTGCCAATCTGTGGGTCGCCAACATGATCGCACAACATAAAATCCAACGCGGTAACGACGGGACTCCGCCGATTCGATATGATGCTGTCGGATCGTGTCTTGCGCAACTGGCGCTTTTTGCAGCTGAGCACCATGCGAGCGTACACATGCCGCGGATTGGCTGCGGTCTTGCCGGTGGCAAATGGGACGAGATCGAGCCGCTGATCGACCGAACTTGTAGTGATGCCAACGTTCCCGTGTTTGTTTACGACTTCACCCCATAACCGCAGACAACCGAGCAATCCGCCTAAGTCGCGGAACGTCGGTCTCCTGATGGTAATTTTTTGGGACGCGACTTCGGTGATCGCCAGCCTTATGCCACCTAAAAGAACGAATACATGCCTAAAGTTATAGTTGTCGGAGGCGGCATCGCCGGGCTAACATCTGCCGTTGCATTGCAACAGCTAGGCTGGGACGTGGAGATTCATGAGGCCGCAGATGGATTTCGGCCAGTGGGAAAAGGAATTTGGGTGCCGACAAATGCCATGCAGGCATTGGAACAAATAGGACTTGCCTCACCTGTTTCGGCCGCTGGCTGGCCGCTTGAACGTATTCAGATACGGACACGTTGGGGAAAGACTCTCTCTACAATCGATTTGAAGCGAGTCGAGCGTGAATATGGCCACACGACAATTGCGATTCGCCGCGAAGACCTAATTCGGAATTTAGCATCGGCGCTTCCTTCCGATTCGTTTCACTTTGATCGAAGGTTCGTTGGGTTTCAAAATAGTACAGATCAGGTCGTTGCAAGATTCGCCGATGGTAGCAATGCGCTGGGGGACTTGCTAATTGGTGCTGATGGAATCCATTCTGCAGTTCGGGAACAATTGATCCCTGGCGTTCGTCTTCGGTACACTGGACAAACATGCTGTAGAGGCATTAGCACTTTTGAGCTTCCCGCAGATTTATCGAAGACTTGCTGGGAGGTCTGGGGTGGTTCGGAACGATTCGGGTTTTCCTCGCTTGGCTCGAATCTGGTTTATTGGTTCGCGCCGATGACTCGCCTTCCTTCTCAAACTGGATTGACTTCTGTCGTCCTTCCAAAATTGCAGGAAATGTATTCTCATTTTCCTGAGCCAATTCCGGAGTTATTGGCGCATTCCAGCGCATCTGAAGTAATAACAACTGATCTGTATGATTTTCTGCCGATTTCGAAATGGTATGCTGGACGTACGGTGCTGATCGGTGACGCTGCCCATGCGATGACGCCGAATCTTGGACAAGGTGGTGCACAGGCAATTGAGGACGGAATTGCCTTGGCTCGTGAGATCGGCCGACATCAAACACTGAACAATGCTCTAGCCGCTTTCGAGAAACAACGGATGCCACGAACAAAATGGATCTCAAGATTGGCGTGGCGATTGGGTCAGGTAGCCCACTGGACAAATCCTGTTGCAACACTCGCTCGTGATTTTGCGTTGCAACTGACTCCCACCTACGTTAACCGAATGCAATTGGGACGCCTTTTCGCGTTCGACGATTCGTGAAGAAAAGACAAGGAGGCAGTCTTTGTTTCTCGGTGATTTGGTGAAAATGGGTGATTTCGCCGTCGAAGCAATTCCCCCTAGGCTGCCCAACCTTCCCCAAAACAAAGACTGTCTTTGGTTCTTTTTTTGGTTCTGGGTTCAGCCGTCGACAGGATCGCGCATGATTCCATCAGCCGCTAGGTTATCGGTAGGTATTTCGCGACCGTGTCACAATTCGTGCCAATCACTTGAGCTAATTGGTGTCCACCACCACCTCACCATCGGCAACATGCGACCATAAGCCCAAGACGGAAGTTGGGGTATCGGGAGTGATGCCACGTACGCTGCCATCCCCAAGCGCGAAATTGCAAATTCCGTTGGCGTGTGCGCTGCCAAAGCTCTGCTGGGAAACCAAAGCTGGGTTTCGCCCCTTCGGCAGTATCGGCTCCCCGCGAATGATGGGGTACCCAGCGCCAGCGATTCGTAGCGAAATGAAACTCGAATCATCGCTAAAAATGGTTGCATCGCCCCAGGTCTTCGTGTCGGGATGGACGTACTTTTGGCCCAACATCAAGGTCTTACTCAAGCCGTCCGTTACGTTCTTGAACTGACGCTGGATCTTCCACTCCCGGTAATAGGGGTACGCACAGGTGTCTTCCGAGGAAGCGGGCATAGCGACCCCTGCCTTGTTGTAATAGGTACCTGTACTTCTGATGTTGATTTGGGGTTTACCTCGGAGGGATGTTGTGTAGAACTCGTGTGTCGATGCTGCAAATCCATTGCCGCCGGGGATATCATCGGCGCTGTACCAAGGTACGAAGCGACCGTCCCCGGCGCACATGGCATAGTCCCCCAAGGTCCCTCTGCGGGTCTGACCACAGCGAGTCTCGCCCATGCCAAACTGAGGGGGGGCTCGACGTGAGGGACAAAAGAAAAATTCGACCTGCATCTGAGCAATATTTTCTGGTTGGAGATAGAACGCGTTGTCCGCGTCAAACGCGCCCAGTTCCGTGCCCAACTCGATGTACGGCATAATATGCATCAGCCAAGTCGCATGACCTCGGCCAGATGTGTACGCCGGAACAATACCACCGCGCGCAGCGTCGAAATTGTGAATGCTAAGAGCAAGCTGTTTGAGATGGTTGGTGCATTTCATCCGTCGAGCCGCCTCGCGCGCGGCTTGGACCGCTGGTAGCAGGAGCGCCACCAAAACGCCAATAATGGCGATCACAACCAATAGTTCCACCAAGGTAAACGCCTTGCGTTTGGTCATGGTCGGGCTTCCTTCATTTACGTGCGCAACTAGCATTTAGGTGCGCAGCTCGGCGGCGAACTCAGGGCCGGGTGACTTGAATATCAATCTGATTGGTCTCTTTGGCCTCAATGTCAAACGCCAAACCCGACTCGCCGTAGCTGCGAAATCGCGCCGCAATCGCTGGCTGCCATCGCTGACCTAATTGGATATCGGGTGGATTTTCCAAGACGATGGCTCGATGCTTGCCTGGCCAGGCTCCGTCACCATCTTCTTCGGTACTCAAGTAATAGGTGCCGTCCGGAGCGATCTCACCCGTGGCATTCACCGGCCGCCCCTTGTACGGCGTCCTATCCACCAGCTCGAATTCAACGATGCCGGACGTCACCGGGGCGCCGTTGGGATAAGTGACCTTCCCTTGAACCTTGTACTTGCGCGCTCCGGTTCGCTCGCAGCCCAACACTGCAGCGACGAACAAGGTGAACAACGGCACAAGTAAGGCGCAGTCTCTCCACGATCCTGATTGCATCTTCAGTCTCCCACACACAGACCCAACTGCTACTTTTCCAACGTCTGCCAGCGGCAACGTGACAGGCAAGATTCGCCAGTCCGCAGTTCGACCAGGGCGGTCCAGCGTTGTCAAATTGGAGCAGGGGAGATCGACGGTCAGACAAGACCAGAAGGAGCAGCCCAAAGAGCGGGTGAAGGGAATCGAACCCTCGTAGCCGGCTTGGGAAGCCGATGCTCTACCATTGAGCTACACCCGCGATGCAATGCACTCCATTCGGAATCTGGCGGCGCCGCACTTCATCTTAGCGTGAATTGTTTCGGTCGCAACTCTGCCGTCATGTCTCAACAAGTCGGTCGTCCGTCGATGGCGCTAGTATCGGGAACCGACCACGCACGCGGTCCGCTGAGCTCTTGTCCGATTATTCGGCGAAGACCATCGCATATACAGCATTCTTCGTATGGCATTTCACCATTTCGCGACGTTGGCATTTGACATCATGTTGCGATCAACCTACGTTTTGCTGTCACTTTGCAATTTTTGGTCAAACCAGGACACAGGTCATTAGGTATGCTCACCAACGAATCCATCCAATCGTCAGAATCGGACGTGTCGATAGCAGTTCCTCCGCGGCGCATTTTGATCGTGGACGACGACCCGCAGCAAACGGAGGTTCTCGCCTACCGCTTAGGGAAGCTGGGTTTCCGCACGCTGACGGCCCATAAGGGCTCGGACGCACTGCGGATGGCTAGGTCATCGCGCCCCCACTTGGTGCTTTTAGACATTCGGCTCCCGGACGCGGATGGATTGGACGTTTGCCAGGAATTGACGGACGGTGAGAGCACGAGCGGCATTCCGGTCATTATTTTGAGCGGAATGGAGCGGCCGGACATTATTCGGCGTTCCCGCGGAGCCGGTTGTCAGTATTTTGTGCGGAAACCCTACGATCCCAACGCATTGTTGGTGCTGGTGGAGCAGGCCCTTCGTTCCTGATTGCCTGGCGTGGAAATGCCCTCGGATATCTGCTAGACTGCCGGGCTTCACTGAATTCGCAGTGCCTAAAAATCGCAGTGCCTAAAATTGCCGAGGGGAAATTAATTCGTGGGAACCAAGAAAACAGGAAAGGGACGTCGGAAAGTCGGTCGAAAGAAACGCCGCATGCGAGCCAAGGTTCGGCATCGCAAACGATAGTCACCTCCACTGCGATCCTGCTCGGCCATAATTGGCTCACGGCCGTCCTCGCGCATCGATGTTCGCGGGCAGCAAAATCGCCGAATTCTTGTCAACGCTGATTCTTGTCAACGCTGATCGGCGCCGTAGAGTTACGGTATACGACCTTCGCATCAAGAGCGTCGGAGCCCGCATGGTACGAATTCGCCTGCCTCAGTCCCGACATTCGATTTCTGTTCATCGGGATAAAGCCGGCGTACCGCACGTCGATGCTGATGGCTGGGACGGGACGCTCTACGGCCTAGGGTTCATGCATGCGACCGACCGAGGTACGCAGCTGTTGTTTGCGCGGGCCGTTGCCAGTGGCCGCGCAGCAGAACTCATCAGTGACCATCCCGAGTTGACAGAAACCGACCTGTTTTTTCGGCGCCTTGGACTCCACCTGGGCCTTACCGAAGACGTCGATGCGCTACCGGCGGACGCATTGCCGCTGATCCACGCGTACTGCGAGGGGATCAATCACGGACTCCAAAGCCTTGGACGAACACTGCCCATGTGGGCCACTGGGTTTCAACCCGAACCCTGGGATGTGAAGTCGGTATTATTGGTGGGTAGGCTGCTAAGTTTTGGAGGATTAGCGGTCGGACAATATCAAAACGAACGCCTACTTTTGGAACTGATTCACGCCCGGATCCCGGACGACGTTTTGCGCACACTGTTTTCACCGAAGCTTGATGGTGTCGATCTGGAGTTGTTGCGACAGGTTCACTTGGCGAATCAACTATCGGACGAGGCGTTGGAGTTGTTGACCGATCTACCGCGATTGGCGGGAAGTAACGCCTGGGCGGTGAGTCCCGACCGTAGCCTTACACGAAGTGCGCTCCTGGCGTCCGACCCGCATCTGGAAGTAAATCGCTTACCTGGGATCTGGTACGAGTGCGTATTGCGACACGGCTCCGAATACGTCTTAGGCGCAACGCTACCTGGTTGCCCGTTATTTGCGGTAGCCCGCAATTCGACGCTGAGCTGGGGCGTGACGTACATGAAGGGGGACACCGTTGACTTCTTCATCGAAGATTGCCGCCCAGGGGGCGCTACCGGTTGGCAATATCGACGCAACACGGAGTGGATCGACTTTCGCGTGCGTGAAGAACAGATTCGGCATAAGGGAAACTCGTCCGAAACCGTGGTCGTTTATGAGAACGATGTGGGCCCCTTGGAATGTTCACCTCACCAGCCAGGCTACTACCTTTCCGTAGCTTGGTCAGGGAACCGTCCAGGATCGGGACGCGCCATCGCGTCGTGGCTGAATCTATTAGCTTGCCGATCGGTGGAAGAGGGTCTGTTGGTCGTGCGGGATTGCCCACAACCTAGTTTGTGTTTTGTCATGGCAGATCGTGACGGACACATTGGGTTGCAGGGGTGCGGTACGTTTCCTCGTCGACGAAAACCGACCGATGGATTGCTCCCGTTACCGGCCTGGGATCCCGCGAATCACTGGCAAGGATGGCTATCGACCGATTGCCTGCCCCACATCTTCGATCCACCCGAAGAATTCATTGCGACCGCGAATGAAAACGTGAATCTTATCGGACACCCGGAACTCGTAACGCAGATCGTCCCCGACTACCGCAAACGGCGGATCGTGGAACAGTTGAGGAACTTACCACAGGCCACGCGTGCAGACATGCAGCGCCTGCAACATGACGTCTTAAGCGTCCAAGCACGCGATCTACTACGAGTCCTCCTGCCGCTGATACCGGAAGGTCCGCTCCGGGGTCGCCTTAGCAATTGGGATTGTCGTTACAACCCCGAGAGCACCGATGCAGCACTCTTTCAGCAATTTTATGTCAATGTCATGATGGAGATGTTGGGCGCTGAAGGGGCGATTGGCTGGCGGCGTATGGTGCATCTCGCAACACGCGCTGGTTATTCCAGCATGATCTTAACTGCGGCTGACCGATTGCTGCTCCATCCAGAACTTGATTGGTGGAAGACGCGTAGTTTGTCGGGCATGGTAGAGCGAGCAGCAAAGAAAGTGGAACAGAGTGCCGAAATCCCCTGGTCGGAAATGAACCATTTTCAGTTTTTGGACCGCTTTTTTGGGCGCACCGCGGTGGGACGCATGCTGGGTTACCAGAGTCGCCGTGTGGCCATGCCAGGCACGAATGCGACACCTTTCCAGGGACATGTTTGCCAAACAGCAACTCGCACGCAAACCTTTGCGCCCTCGTATCATTTTGTGACCGACATGCACATGGACGAAGCGTGGACCAATCTGCCGGGCGGTCCCAGCGAGAGTCGTTTTTCTCGCTACTATCGCAACGATTTGTTGTTGTGGCTGCGTGGGCAGTACAAACGGCTTTTGCCCGATCATCGCAAATCGGGACGGGTGGATCCAACCTCCCACTGGGCGCATCGCCCCAGCGTTCCTATTCCGCCATCAGGTCCGGGACTCCTTTGACCGGTGTCCTGAATTGGGTGCGTCTGGTATCCTTACCCGCCTATGAAGGATGATCCCGAAAGCACCATTGCGTCCGTCTCGGTACCGTACCCTAAGACAACACCGTACGTTCCGGCGAACGAGGGTGATTACTTGACGGAAGAGGACTTGCGTCCTCAGCGGCGACGACGAGCGTTACCCATCTTGCTGTTCTTCTTGACGTGTCTCTCCACGTTTTGGGCGGGGGCTAGTTATTGGCAGCCGCAGTTCTCTTTGGGAGCGACCTCGGTGGCGGAGGACGTGGCATGGAGACAAGTCGTGTTTTCGCACTATCGACAAGGGTGGATCTATATGTTTTCGGTGTTGGCCATTTTAATGACCCACGAAATGGGTCATTTTTTGGCCACTCTTTGGTACCGAATCCCGGCCAGTCTCCCGTATTTCATCCCTTTTCCTGCTTCGCCGTTGGGAACGATGGGGGCGGTCATCGGAATGCGCGCACATCAGGCCAATCGAAAACAGATTTTTGACATTGGGCTAGCAGGTCCGATCGCTGGACTCGTGGTAGCAATACCTATTGTCTATCTCGGCATCTTACGCCTCGATTCATCGCCAGGTCCGCACGGTGGAGAGATCTACGATTGTCCGCTCTTGGTTCGTTGGATGATCCAGGCACTCCGTCCCGACTTAGGAATTGTCACCACGTTACGCACGAGTCAACTTAATGCCTATTTCATGGCCGGTTGGGTCGGTATGTTGATCACCGGGCTGAATATGGTCCCGATGAGTCAATTGGATGGAGGCCATGTCGCCTACGCGTTGTTCGGCCGCTGGGCACACTGGTTTGCCAGGATTGCCCTTCTAGCGGCCATTGTGTTTGTCGTATTGGCGAAGGCACATATCTGGACACTCATGATCGTACTGGTCACGCTCATGGGGACCGACCATCCGCCGACGTCCGACGATCGCGTTCGTTTGGGATGGTGGCGGTTCGCGTTGGGATGTTTCTCACTAGCGATTCCCGTTCTCTGTTTTCCGCCCCATGGATTGATTGTGGTTACTTACTGACTTTCGCGGAGGCTCACAGATGCAAAACACGCCAACGAATTCCCGCTACGACTGTGTCGTCATTGGTGGCGGTCATAACGGTCTGGTCACGGCGGCCTATCTGGCTCGAGCGGGAAAATCAGTTTGCGTGTTGGAACGCCGTCATGTTCTGGGAGGGTGTGCCACCACAGAGTCTCTCTGGCCAGGTTTTCGTGTTTCGACCGCCGCCTACGTGATTAGTCTGTTCCTACCAGACATTATTCGCGACCTGCGACTAAAGCAGCATGGGCTCACGATATTGCCTCGCAATCCTTCGTCGTATACGCCACTCCTGGATGGCCGCTCGTTGTTGTTAGGGCCCGACATGCGAGCGTCTCAAGATCAGATTGCCCGCTTTAGTCCGCGCGATGCCGATCGATATCCAAAATATAACCACCTATTGGAACAGGTGGCGGAAGTCCTGGAACCTCTATTAAATCAGTCCGCCCCCGATCCACTGCCGCTACCGAAGGAATGGCGCAAGATCGGATTTGCCAAACGAATTCGAGACACGTCAAAAATGGCGGAATTGTATCGCGCTGTGAGTCGGCTGGGGAACCTCGTGCCGGAAGCGATTGAGTTGGTCACCGGTGCAGCACGACCTTTTTTGGAACGATGGTTCGAATCGGAAGTGCTGCGAGCAACGTTGGCTACGGACGCGATTATCGGAGCGTTTGCGTCAATATCTTCGCCTGGCACCGCGTATGTTTTGTTGCACCATGTGATGGGGCAAGCGGGTGGCGCTCGGGGAGTCTGGGGATACGTTCGTGGGGGGATGGGCGGACTGGCGGATGCGTTGGAAAAGGCTTGCCAGGAAGCGGGTGTGGTAATCCAACGCGAAGCCGAAGTATCACGAATTGTCACCGAACAGGGGAAGATTCGCGGAGTTCAATTGCTCGACGGTTCGTTCTTGCGGACCGACGTGGTCGCCTCCAGTATCGATGCAAGTCAGACCTTTCTGCGTCTGATGGATCAGAACGAACTCCCAGAGACTTTTCGCGAATCGATTTCGCGGATCAGTTATGCTTCGGCCAGCGCCAAAATCAATTTAGCGTTGTCCGAGCTGCCTGAATTTCGGGCCAGCCCAGGAAAAGGACTGCAGGCTTATCACCGTGGCACAATCCATATTTCGCCTACGATGGATTACCTAGAACTCGCCTACGACGACGCCAAATATGGTCGTCCCAGCGCCAATCCCATTCTGGAGATCACTCTGCCGAGCTCGGTCGACGACTCGCTGGCGCCGCCTGGCCAGCACGTCATGTCCATTTTTGTCCAATATGCGCCCTATCGGCTGGCGGCAGGTTCGTGGGACGAGCACCGAGAGAGCTTCGGTGATCGTTGTATCGAGCTTTTGTCGCGTTACGCGCCGAACGTTCCTGGGGCAATTCTACATCGACAGGTCCTCACACCGTTGGATCTTGAACGGACGTTTCGGTTGACCGGCGGAAATATCATGCAAGGAGCCATGGACCCACACCAGCTTTACATGTTCCGACCGGTAGCCGGCTGGGCAGACCATCATTCGCCCATTGAGGGGCTGTATTTATGTGGGGCGGCGAGCCACCCAGGTGGCGGTGTGATGGGGGCCTGCGGCCGTAACGCGGCCGTGGAAATTCTCCGTAGGGGTTGATCGGAGACCCCGCGGTTGCACCCCGGACCCCACCCTCACCAGGCCCCAGGACCGTCTCGCTTTGTGGCGGAAAAAACGCTAGAATCTGGGCTGCGCCAGTGGCTTTCGCCCGGCGATTAAAATCGTCCTCTTTTGGGTCTCAACGGGTGCCGTGGATATCTTTGTTATCCCACTGAACGAATCGCCGCCAGCGGAAAATATTCCGGTGGTTGCACCGTCCCAGACGCGACTGGGCCGCACTCAGAATGACGGTACCCAGAACGCCGCCGCCCAGAATGTTGCCGGTACGTCTTTGCCTTGGGACTCGATGCACTTTCTCGCCGGTCCTGAAAACGCGTCCATTTGCACGCTGGCCAACTATTTTTTGCCGAAACTGCTCGAACAGCAACAGGCGGTCGACCACTGGAATCCGTTGGTTCTTTATGGGCCGACAGGCAGTGGCAAATCCCATCTCGTACAAGGACTCATAGCACGCTGGCTCGAAAATGCGTCCCCCGAATCGTGTTGCCTCATCAATGCGGTTGATTTCGCTCGCGAACTCGCCTGTGCAATCGAAATCAATCAGATCAATGCGTTTCGCGCCAAGTTTAGTCGGTACCGATGTTTTATCTTGGAAGATCTTCAACACCTGCAGCGGAAAGAAAGTACACAACAAGAGCTACAACTATTGTTGGACCGCATGGTGCGGCAGGGCTGTCAGTGCGTGGTCACCGCGAATCGAAGCTTGCCGCAACTTCCGTGGTTGTCGTTCACCCTCAGCAGCCGCCTCATGGGAGGAACATCCATCAGTGTGCGTCGCGTAAGTCGGTCTACCCGTTCTTTACTCCTTCGCGACTTATTGGCAGCACGAGGTCTCCACGGCAGTGAGCAGGATTTAGAAAAGATTGCCAATCATGCTGGAAATACCTTGCCGAATTTGCGGGGAGCGGTCGCTGAACTCGAACTCCTTGCCAAACATTTGGAAACATCTGAACTCGCGCAACTCCTTTCCGCCTGGATGAACAAACGATCGACTCGCGTTCCAACGAATGATGAAATACTCCGGTCGCACGCCGAACACTTTCACCTAACGGTCAACCAATTGCGCAGCGCCTCACGAACCCGCACCGTAGTCCTGGCCCGCAGCCTCGCTATGTTGCTCTGCCGCGAGCTGACCGGTGCCAGTTACACAAAGATCGGCGAAGCCTTCGGTGGACGGGACCACTCCACCGTACTCCATGCATGCCGAAAAATGCAACAGCTCACTGCACTCGATTCTGCCGAGCGAGCCGCCTACAAACAGCTGCGCGGAAAAATCCTGAGTCTTTCCCAAGAAAAACCCCGGGCCCCTACAAAGCGAAAACGCCGCAGTGCGTAAAAACACAGTGCTTAACAACACGATGCCTAAGGCCCTACGATGGTATTCTTGTCCAAGTTGATTTATCCCGTTTCACGATCTTTATCGTTTCGCATCGTTTCTGTAGCTCTACCGACTTGTGAATAAGTTGTCGCTTTCCTGTACCTAAACATGTTCATCCTGACGTTGATCGCCGATTTTCGCCTCACCTTCGCGTTGCCATACACATTCTGTGACTTATACCGACGTAACTACATACTCATGTGCGACATGTTATCCACGGCCACAAATCCTTCGAAACAGCGATTTTTCGGCCACTATCTTGCGTTCTCTTTCCGTTTTTAAGACATGTCGACATAAGTAGCGTCGCCTTTATTACCAATACTAATTTAAAAGATAATATATTAGAAAGAAGTAAAAGCCCTATGCACATCCTTTGCGAACGCGACCGACTATGGACTGCATTTCAAGCCGCCGCTTCCGTATTGCCATCGCGAAGTCCCAAGCCCATTCTGCAGCACATTCGTTTCGAAGCGACCGGACCAATTGGCACCATGTCGGCTACCGATCTGGAGACCGGAATCATCATTGACGTCGATGGGCTTCAGTGTAACGTGCCTGGTGTGGTGATCCTGCCGGCCGATCGCTTTGGTGCAATCCTGAGGGAGACAAATGAAGATTCGATCGAACTGAAATCGGACGGGAACAACGTCGAGTTACGCGCTGGCAAGAGCCGTTTCCAACTGCCCATCCATGACCCGAGCGAATATCCGCGTCTGGAGGGCCATGATCTGGATGCTGGTTATTTTTCCCTACGAGGATCCGTGCTCCGTGAATTGGTCCGTAAGACATTGTTCGCTACCAGTCAGGATAGCAACCGATATGATTTGGGCGGTGTTCTACTGGAACTGGGCCACGAACATATCAACGCGGTAAGCACCGATGGACGTCGACTAGCCAAATTGCAGTGCCCGTGCGAAGTTGTGGGAACTCCAAAAGTACCTCACACAATGACCATCGTACCGGCCAAAGCCATGAATCTGGCGCAGCGTATTTTCGGCGATGCAGAAGATGTGCATCTTGTCATTCGTGAAAATGAAATGATTCTTCGTGGTAAGGGTACGATCTTTTTTAGCCGACTGCTGGAAGGGCGTTTTCCAAAATGGGAGATGGTGATTCCCAAAGGTCGAGAAGGAGATTTCATTGATATCAGCGTCGGCACGTTGCTATCGTCGTTGCGACAAGCATCCATTGTTGCCGATCAGGAGTCGCGTGGAATCGATTTCGATTTTAGGGAAGGGCAGGTGATTCTATCGGCGTCGACCGCTGAACGAGGAAATTGTCGCGTCCCGATGCCAATCTCTTACGAAGGTCCAGCCATCGACGTTCGATTGGACTATCGCTACCTGGAAGAATTCCTGAAAGCATTGGAACTGGATAGCATCTTCCATTTGAGTGTTAAGGACCAAGAAAGTGCGGCGCTGTGCACGACAGATACCGGATACGCGTACGTACTCATGCCCCTTTCAAGGGCTTCCGTTGCCGAGTCGGTGAACACCGCAGCGGTCGACGGATAGTCCGAAGCTTTAGGGGGAGGTTCCCGGATGGAAGACAGACCTAATCGACGGGCGCCCCAGCGCATGGGCGATGTGGTATCTCAGTTGATGGCGCGACGTGGTTATGCGAGAGTCCTCTCGCATCATCAATACGATGATTCGTGGCGTGAAATCGTGGGTGAAGAGATCGCTCGACAGACTCGAACCGGACAGTTGAAACGATCTGTATTGGAAATCTTTGTGCAGAATTCCGTCCTCATGCAAGAACTTACCTTCCGCAAGTCCGAACTGCTCAAGCGACTTCAAAGCCAGCATTTGAGCCACCAAATCAAAGAAATTCGTTTTAAAGTAGCAGCCGTTCCGTAGAACGTGCCAACGTTGTTGGTAGCGAAACGCATCTGCTGTTCATAAACACAACCATGATAACTAGGTAACAATGAGCGAATCCAATAAGCCAAATGCCAACTATACGCAGGAAGATCTCCAACACTTGTCGGACCTGGAACATGTGCGGGAGCGACCCAGCATGTACATCGGTGACACGACGGTGCGTGGTTTGCATCACCTGGTCTACGAAGTCGTTGACAATTCGATCGATGAAGCGATGGCTGGGTTTGCCAAGCGGATTCGTGTCACGATCAATAGTGATGGTTCCGTCACGGTATCCGACGACGGACGAGGCATTCCCATCGACCGGCACGAGAAATTGTCGCAAGAAATGGGGCGAGATGTCTCTACCCTGGAAGGGGTAATGACGGTCCTCAAATTTGGCGGAAAGTTTGAAAAGGGAGCCTATCAAACTTCCGGCGGACTCCACGGAGTCGGTGTGACGGTCGTTAATTTTCTTTCGGAGTGGTGTTCGGTTGAGGTTAGCCGTGACGGCAATATCTACGAACAGGATTACGCTCGCGGTGTACCGCAAGGAGAAGTCCGACGAATCGGCAGCACAGATAAAGTGGGGACAAGAACCACTTTTAAACCCGATGCGGAAATTTTCCGCGTTACCAAGTTTGTCTACGATACGCTCAACAAGAGAATGCAGGAATTGGCCTTTCTTAATCGTGGCGTTCACATATCGTTTCGTGACGAACGGACAGGTGATGGAGAAGAATACTGTTACGAAAACGGAATCTTGGAATTTGTCAAGCATCTGAACCGAGCGAGCGAAGTGCTGCACAATGACGTGATCTATCTATCCGGAGAAACCGACGGCGTGGGGTACGAGATAGCGTTGCAGTATTCCAAGGAATACACGGAGAACCTCCAATCGTATGTTAACAATATTCATACGCACGAAGGTGGCACACACGTTAGCGGCTTTCGCTCCGCGTTGACGCGAACGCTTAACAATTATGGACGCAAAGAGAATGTGTTCAAGGACATCACGCCCGTCGGAGACGATTTCCGCGAAGGGATGACCGCGGTAATGTCTTTACGTGTGCCCGAACCACAGTTCGAGGGCCAAACCAAAACGAAACTTGGCAATGGCGAAATCGAGGGGATCATCAATTCAGCGTTCGGCGAGTTCTTAACCAAGTATTTGGAAGAGAATCCCGGAAATGCGAAAACAATCGTCAAGAAAGGGATTCTTGCAGCGGAAGCACGAGAAGCGGCTCGCAAAGCCAAGGCCCTCCTCCGAGAAAGAAAAGGGGCGTTCAGTGGCGGCGGGTTGCCAGGAAAATTAAGGGACTGCAGCAGCAAAGAAGTACAGAAATGTGAACTTTACCTCGTCGAAGGAGATTCGGCCGGCGGGAGTGCCGAAGGGGGACGGCTCCGCGAATTCCAAGCGATTTTGCCGCTCCGAGGTAAGATTATCAACGCCTATAAGTCCCGCGAAGACAAAGTGCTGGCCAACGAAGAAGTGCGCAGCATGATCCAGGCCATCGGTGCCGGAATCGGAGAAGACCAAGATATCGCCAAACGTCGTTATGACAAAATTATCATCATGACCGATGCCGACGTCGATGGTTCGCATATTCGTACACTCCTGTTGTGTTTTTTCTACCGACAAATGTATCAGTTGGTAGCCCGCGGGCACGTCTATGTGGCACAACCGCCGCTCTACCGAGTTCGCCAAAAGAAGGATACCTACTATGTGCAAACCGAAGAAGAAATGCGCAATCAGTTGATGGAAAAAGGCCTGGGTGATTCCGTCTTGATCGTGGGTCCCGAACAGCATATCCAAGGCGACGACATGAAGCAGCTATGTCTTGCGCTCAGTAGTATGGAAGATGCGTTAGTCGTCATGGAACGGCGAGGCGTTAGTCTGAGGGAACACGTTAAACGCCAAGACCCTGTGACAAAAAAATTGCCGGTGTACCACGTCGTGTTTGGTCATCGAGATCGATGGTTCGTTACGCGACAAGAGGTCGAAGAGTATGTAAAGCAGCAAGAAAAAGAGTTAGGCCGCCAGCTGCGTGTGGCGGAGGGAAAAGAGAGTTCGGAAGAGAACAATCAGGATGGGACAGAAAACGCACCTTTGGTCTCGGAAGACAAGCTGATCATTATTGAACAGCACGAGATTCGCACGATTAACTCCGGCCTGACAAAACTTGCCGAGTTCAACTTCGATGTGCAATCGCTCATTCCACAAGATCGGACGGGAATTGAAACGCCTCGTTATCTGCTGCAGCGTGGCGAAAATAGTATCGCAATCCATGACTTGCGTGGACTCCTGCGCGCAGTACGCGAGGCGGGGGAAAAGGGACTGCAGGTTACCCGTTTTAAGGGTCTAGGCGAAATGAACGCCGAAGAATTGCGAGAAACTACGCTCGACCCAGCCAATCGCACCCTGCTGCGGGTTACAATGATGGATGCCGGTGCCGCCGACGAAATGTTCCGGGTGCTCATGGGAGATAAGGTAGAACCGCGACGAGAGTTTATCGAGAAACATGCGCTTGAGGTTACCAACCTCGACGTCTAACACAAGCGAGACCCGATATGCGCTGGGGACATACCATACTTCTCTTTTGCGTCGGGTCGCTTTTTTGTGTCGAGGTGTTTGCACCAACGTCTGTTGGTGCCGAGCCGGCCACGCGTACCGAGAGCTGTGCAGAAGTCGCAAAGAGGGTCGACGAGCTATTGGCGAGTCAGTGGGCCGCGGCCGACATTCGTCCGGCCGAGACTTGCAGCGATGAGCAGTTCGTGCGTCGGGCTTATTTGGACTAGCTGGGACGTATTCCACGTGTAAGTGAAGCACGCGACTTCCTGGCCAGTCGTGACGTCAATCGACGCGAGGCCCTCGTCGATCACTTGACCCAGCATCCAAGTCACGCAACTCGGCTCACCAATCTGTGGCGACTCTTCCTGCTCCCTTTGGAAGAAGATGTGATTGCATCGCAGAGTTCCGCCGGCTTTGAGGCCTGGCTACGAGAACGATTCAGTGCCAATGTTGGCTACGATCAGATCGCCGGCAGTGCGGCTCGCGCGCTGCTGGGCATTCAGATCCAATGTGCCGAGTGTCATAACCATCCGTTTGATCGATGGAGCCAACGAGACTTCTGGGGCTACGCAGCTTTTTTTGGTCAATTACAGCCGTTGGACGCAGAGTCCCAGGTCCCAGGCTTTCGCGAAGTGTTGACCGGTGAGGTACGTCTTCCAGATTCGGACGAGATCGTTCCGCCAATGTTCCCGGGCGGGCAGGCGGCAGATCACGCTCATCAGTCCCGACGACAGCAACTGGCGGAGTGGACGACGCATCCCGACAATCCCTATTTCTCCCAGGCTGCGGTGAACCGCGTTTGGTTCCTGCTCTTCGGTCGTGGTTTGGTTGATCCACCCGATGACATGGGAAAACATAATCCCTCCCCACACGAAGAACTGTTACAAACTCTTGCGTCCGCTTTCCAACAACATGGATACGACCAACGTTGGCTGATTCAAACGCTTTGTCGTACCAAAGCCTATCAAGCGACCGCTGCAGCGACCGATGACGAACGTCGGCGTGAATTTTTTGCCGATATGCAAGTGAAAGTGATGACAGCGGAACAGCTGTACGATTCGATCAACGTCGCAGTTTGTCAGCCGCAACTCAATTCTTTCAGCGGACCAACATTTGGTATGAATCGCATCGCGGACTCGGGGCGACAGCTATTTTTGGCTTCGTTCCGATCCCCGTCGATTGGAGTCACCGATTACCGCATGGGGATAGCACAAGCGTTGACCCTGATGAACGGAAGTATGGTCGATGCGGACACAACGTTGACAGAAAGTGCACTGCTTGGCGCGCTGGATGCTCCGTTCCTGTCCGAAGCCGATCAAACGGAGATCCTTTATTTGGCGGTCCTGTCTCGTTTGCCCCATCCCGAAGAAGTAGCGATGGTTCGTGAGCAAATTGAAAAGTCTGCCGACACAAGTGAAAAGGGAACGGTTTATAGTGACCTACTTTGGGCACTGCTGAACAGTAGTGAGTTTGTACTCAATCGCTAAAGATCTTCGGTGGCCGCCGAAATCGATCATAGCGGAGGGTCAAAATCGGGAAACACGTATGCGTCTATTGTTGATCGTGCTGATGTTCATCCTGATGGAATCTCACACCGCGTGGGCCGTCGATCAAGACACTCCACCTGAGAAGCACGATGGTGAGCACATCCTTTTTCTCGGCGCGCAACCACGGTTGATCTGCCTGCAAGTGAATGTCGATGGAGTTTCGTGGAACTCGCACGTACGTGGCGAGATCGAGGAATTTTTCGGTCAACTCGATACAGATCGGAACAGCCAACTCTCCTTGGCAGAAGCGGACCAAGTACGGCAGTTGGCAGGGGCTGAACGACTGACCCTGACCCGTGCACAACTCGAAGCCTTTGATCAAGCCCCCGCAGACGGGTGGCTGTCGATTCAGGAGTTCGCGAAGTTAGTCGAAACGCATGTCTGCCAGCCATTTCGCCTCCGAACCGATGAGGACCGAACACGCGAGGAGATGAGTCTGTTGGAGCGACTCGACCGTGACGCGAATGGCCGCCTGTCGTTGGCCGAACAAACGGAGTCCGTGTCGGACCTATTTCGTGCGGACTACGACGAAGATGAAGCCATCAGCCTCGCCGAATTACAACCACTCGATAACCCTTTGTTGGCCGTTCGCGCGGCGACGACCGAGACGGCAGGGGAGTTGCCATTTGTACGTGTCGAAACCAACCGTTCTCCCCAAGAGTGGCAACAGCAGATGACTCAACGTTATGGTGAAGCGACAGCGAACGCGTCCTCTACCGTCGCCTGCAACATCTTCCAATCGCTTTGTCCTGAGGCAGGCCAGTACGACGTCAACCATGATGGATTTCTTCAAGAAGACGAGCTATTAACGGCCTGTCAACACATTCAACCCTGTGCGGTGATTCGCATCGATTTGCCGTTCCATAAGAACTCGGCGGCCCAAGCGGTTGTCTTATGGCAGCACAAAACGATTCGATCGCGCGTGCCTCGTCTCCCTACGTCGGTCCTGCGCTGGGGCTTGGATGGCGTGCCTCTAGAAATCGAGGCTCGTGCCAATCGAGTCCAAATCAGCGACGTACGAGCGTTTTATTTGCAACGTTACGTGGTAGCGGATAAAGACAAGAACGAGCAATTGAATGCCGAAGAATTCGCAGGATTGGAGCTTGGTCCGATCGACTTGTCTTCGGTCGACATTGACGGCAGTGGTACCGTGGAACGACCAGAATTGCAGGAGTTCCTGCAGCGTTTGAGTTTCGGGTTGCGGACGCAAATGATCCTCACCGTCAATACGGAAAGTAAATCGCTGTTCGCTCTGTTAGATCGTGACCTTGATCGTCGAGTGACGCATAGTGAGTTGCACAATATGACAGCGCAGCTTCGAGAAGTGGACCGAAATGGTGATGGGACGATTGATACGAATGAGCTGTCGGGGCGGTATCGATTGAAGGTATCGATGGGAAATCCGCCGCTTTTTCTGCAGGAAATGGCCGGAAGAATGGGTCGAGATCGATCGGCACCGGTCATTCGTGAGCTAACCCAGGGTCCGACATGGTTTCGCAAGATGGACCGGAATCGCGATGGAAATACGTCGTGGAGTGAGTTTCTCGGGTCGCAGCAGCAGTTCCAAGCGATCGATGTCGACAAGAATGGAGTTATTTCCGCGTCAGAAGCGGAGCAAGTGAAATGAAGGGGTTGCCGGCCTAAACTTCCGCTGCGTACGAGCACTTTCTAAGCTCTACGCCACTTCTTGGCGAAAGGTGTATTGGCGTTAATTTGCATCGAGAAGCGCCTTCAATTGCTATTGGATCCTGAACGAGAATGCCGGTTAGTACAGCTTAGGAATGTTCTTTGCGGGTAGAGACTTTTCGTTGAGGTCGCAGCGGGTGTCGATTGATTCATGTAACCCGACTGCGTCAGCCGAGATGATCGAGTGGACTGCGGACGGCGGTGGCCCCGACGGTACTGACGTGCGTGTAGATCATCGTCGTATTGACGTCCTTATGGCCGAGCAATTCTTGGATCGTGCGAATGTCCTTACCATCTTCCAGTAGATGCGTGGCGAAACTATGGCGGAGACTGTGAGCGGTGAGCTTCTTGTCAATTGCTGCACGTAAGGCGGCACGGTGCAGAGCACTGGCGAAGACACTATCGTGCAAGTGGTGACGTCGGACCGACTCCGAGCGAGGATCGCGAGACAGTTTGTGTGCGGGGAAAATATACTGCCAGCCGAATTCTTTGCCGGCATTGGGATACTTACGCGCTAGGGCATACGGTAGCCAGACGTCCCCTCGACCTTCGGCGAGGTCACGGTGATGAACTTCCCGCGTGTTTTCGATCTGGCGCCGCAGACGATCGACGGCTGCGGTGGGGAGCATGGTGGCGCGGTCTTTTTCTCCTTTTCCGTCCCGGACAATAATCTGTTTTTGATCAAAGAGAACGTCTTTCACACGTAGTCGCAAGACTTCCATCATGCGTAGTCCGCTTCCGTAGAGCAACTGTGCCATGAGCAGATCGCGTCCGCCTAATTCGGCGAGCAGACGCGTGACCTCGTCTCGGCTGAGGACGACGGGGAGTCGAATTGGTCGTTTGGCTCGCACGGCGTCGACAAATTGGAGTTCGCGTTTGAGCACCTTTTGAAACAAGAACAGCAGGGCACTGAAGGCTTGATTTTGGGTACTTGCAGCGACCTGCGCCTCGACGGCCAGGTCGGACAGAAACTCTTTGACTTCGTTTTCGCCAACGGTTTCCAAGTCATGTGGATCTTGGGCAGGATGCAGGCGGAGAAAACGTTCGACCCAGCCGACATAGGCCTGTTCCGTTCGTTTTGAGTAGTGGAGCAAACGTAAGTCGCGTCGCATGCGTTGAATGATGGGGGATTCAGCGGGATCGACGCGTCCAATGGCGCCAAGGGTTATTTTTTTGGGATCATCGGTTGCGGGGTGACCCTGGGGGTCATTTGCCGGACTCGCGTGCTTTCTGAGGGTATCTTGGATATCGGTCAAGTTAGGCTCTGGGGTTTGGAGGACATATTGGCGATAGAACTCGAGGGCTCGGACAGCTTGAAGGCGTTGCCACGGTTGTCGTCCCTGTGCTTTGATTTTCTGGAGGTATTTAATAATGGAATCGCGTTGCAACTCCAGCGGCTGATCGGAGGTTGCTCGAGTGAAGTTGGCGTATTCCCGCACGAGCTTGGGGAACCAGCGTCGATCCTCGTCGGTGAGCCGCGCCCGCCTCGTAAATTCGACCATCTGTCTTAAAGTCACGTCCCACCATCCTTGCCGGAATTGCAGCGACCTGCCCTACGGCCCATCAGGCTATTATTGCAATATCCGCGATAATGGGAAGTCCTCCTTGGCAATCCGATAATACGGCGATACACATAACGGTGTTTGGACTATTCTGGTTGATCGAGACGAATACTTGTTCGTCCACTCAATCGAATCGCGGAAGATGGAGACCTGACCGTTGGCAATCCGCGTGACCCGATTCCTGTTCTTGCTCGCTGCGTCTTGGGTCGTAATGACGTTCACTCATGAAATGGGGCACATTATCGGCGGAGCGTGCTGCGGTGGGTCATTGAAATCGGCTGACTTGCTGCCATGGCACCTTCCTTACAGCATCTTTGAGCCAGATCCATTTCCATTGGTTACGCTATGGGCAGGTCTTATTTTTGGCGTGTTGGCTCCCGTGGGCGTCGCATTGGTCATTCAACGCGATTGGATGTGGTTCATTGCGAATTTTTGCATACTCGCCAATGGTGCATACATTGCAACTGCTTGGTTCTCGGGTGACCGCTACCTCGATACTCCAAAATTGCTCGAACATGGTGCAAGCCCCATCGCGATTGGGTTATACTGCTTGCTAACCATCGGGTTTGGTTACGTTGGATTTCGCCGGTCATGTGCCTCTGTGCTTTCCGCACCAACTAAACTGGAAACTGAGAAATCACAAACTGTGGACGAACCAAGCGATGCACCTAAGTCGCCGGTCGGCCGCGAATTTGAATCATAGATGTTTTGCGGCGACTAGGTGATCGCCGTCGTTGAACTAAGCCGACTCCGCTGACGTGTGCTTTCTTCGGACATCCAACTTGCAGCAGAGCATTTCGATTGTTCGCTTCAATCTCAAGCAGCGTGACTTCTGCGCTCTTGTAAGTAATCGAGTTGCATCTCGCTCGTTTATAGCGATCGACGCGCCTCGCGCGCGTGTGCTCATCGTCGCGATTCGCGCGCTTATATCTCAAATCGGTGCGTGTTGGAAATCTTTTTGACGAGTTCTCGTTCTTTGCTCGTAGCACTCCAAGCATTCCTGTTCCATGTTTGAAGAGTCGCAGCTGACGTGGCTGCATTGGTCCGTGTTACCAACTTGTCTTCAGTCAAGGAACCGCCACGATGATTCCTCACCAACGTCGCATGAACCCGTACATTCAACGAATGGCCGAAGATATGCAAGTGCGCAATTTCTCCGACAGTACGATCGACTCCTACACCTGGCACGTCGACAAGTTTTGCCATTACTTCGGCAAGCCAGCCGATCAATTGGGACCCGAAGAGATACGGACATTCCAGCTTTACTTAGTCAATGAGAAAAAAGCCTCTTGGAGTTCCTTCAACCAGGCTGTTTGTGGCCTACGCTTTCTCTACGAAGTTACCCTCGGCAAATCCTGGACCGTCCAGCATATTCCCTACGGCAAGCGCCCTAAAAAGCTCCCCATGGTGCTCTCCGATCAGGAGGCAGCCAAATTAATCGAATGTGTAGAGAACCCCAAGCACCGAGCGGTACTGCTGACTTGCTATGCCGTCGGACTGAGACTATCCGAAGCCACCCACATGAAAGTAGCCGACATCGACGGCCAGCGACGGCAGATTCGCATCACCGAGGGCAAGGGGCGCAAGGATCGAATTGTACCGGCGTCGCCACGACTACTCGAGGAGCTTCGTCAGTATTGGAAACAGTACAGGCCAAGCAACTATCTTTTTCCTGGCAAGACAGCGGATGTACCCCTTTCGTCGGCTACGATCCAGAAAGCCTGCAAGATGGCCGCCGCCTTCGCAGGAATCACAAAAGTCATCAGCCCGCACGTCCTGCGACACAGTTTCGCGACGGGCATGCTGGAAGCCGGAGTCGACGTACTGACCATCAGCAAGCTGCTGGGTCATGCGAGCTTCGTCACCACCATGGTTTATCTGCATGTCAGGAGGCAACACTTCGATCGCTCGCCCAGTCCGATCGACTGGCTGCCGACTCGGCAGTGTCCTCAGTGGGCCGAGCGTCGCGAGACCACTCAGCCGATGGACGGTCAGTTGTTGCCAACAAACACACAACAACCGGCCAGCGTAACACCGACACAAGCGAGCCCACCACAGGCCAGTCCCACTCGCAGCAGACCACCGATTCCGACACCTCGACCAAGACGCCCACGCTGACCGTAACGGATATCATTCGAAAGTACTTCCTTGACTACCAGTTCCGCCACACACTGGCTCCGCAGGTCAAGAGTGTACTGTCGAAGATTATGGTTTGTCGCACTGCCATCCTCGACGGACACATTTACAAGTGTCCGTCGTGCGACTACAAGATCAATGTCTACAACTCTTGCGGCGACCGACACTGCCCGCAGTGCGCCGGGGCTCGGCGAGCTGACTGGCTTGACAAGGCTTCCGAGTTGATTTTGCCCGGAGTCCACTACTTTCAAGTAGTCTTCACTCTGCCAGATAAGCTCAGCGGATTGATCCTAGGCAACCGCCGGCAGCTTTATGCGTTGTTGTTCCGTAGTGCATGGAGAGCACTCAACAAGTTGTTGCGACAGTCCGGCCAGTTCCAACCCGCTGCATTGATGGTCCTCCACACTTGGAATCAACAACTGGAGCACCATCCTCACATTCACGCCATCGTACCGGGCGGAGGCCCATCGCTGGACGGCCAACAATGGATCACTAGCCGCCACCCGACGCACCGTCGTAGAAAGAAGCCGTTTCTAACTAACAACGTCGAACTAGGACGAGTATTCCGTCAGATCTTCCTCCGAGCTCTTCAGCGACTTGCCAAGAACGGCAAGCTACGGCTCGGCGCACGGTGGTCTCTACTCCATGATCCAAAACAAGTGAAGCAGTGGTGTGAGGAACTGTGCAAAACCGATTGGAATGTATTCGTCCAAGGGCCACCTAAAGGAACGAGCGACCCGAAAGAGGCACTCATGTACTTGACCCGCTACATGACAGGCGGGCCCATCTCCGGCCGTCGCCTGGAGAGCGATAAAAATGGCAGAGTGACGTTTATGGCTCGAAGCAAAGACAAGCAGGCCGGCAATCCGATGAAACCAGTAGAGGTGTCCGGAGCGGAATTCGTTCGTTGCTGGTCAATGCACATACTCCCCAAAGGTTTTACCAAAGCCAGATACTACGGCGGCTACCACAGCTCGAAGCGAGCAGCCTACCTGAAACTAAGTCGCGAGTTGCTACCACCGCCACCGTCGGAACCAACAAGGCAAGTCGAGGCTGGTGAAGACGCTGGACGACCGTCGCTCAAATGCCCTCGATGCCAGACAGACATGATCTGCATAGCCAGCCAGCGACGACCGAGTTGGCGAGACGTCTTCGACGTCCGCAGCTACTCCAGCTACGTTACGCTACTGCCTGTACACGGCGGACGACATTACAAACCTGACGACTAATGACGCCTCGATATGCCACAACGACCGATTCTTGAAGAAACAGCCAACAAACCTGGGCGTTGCAAGGAATTCTCAATAGCAACCTGTGTCGCAGTCTGTTCAGGCATCATCGCATCAACCGCTCAACCGGCCAAATCAACTCAAATAGACCACAACACTTCAGCACGCCAAGCTCTCAGGCAGTTGCTGACCAACACGCCGTGCTTTTATAATGGCCAGCACAAGGGCCGAAGGCGACTGGAATCTGCTTATAGACGGCACCCATACCGGTAGCGACCCAAGAGCATACCCCTCCGAAGTCGATCGCAACGGGTAGACGCACTCAGTGGGACCGCTCCGTCGGCTCAGTTCAACGCACAATCTAACCGGCAGCAGGGGGTTGTGGCGTGCAGTAAGATGTTAGTCTGACACCTGCTGCCGGTTAGATTGCAATACGTTCTACGAATGAGACGCTGGCGTGCCTAAGCGTTTACTTTCGTGGCCGTTACCGTCTGGAATTTCTGTGGCAGGCTGGAATTTCTGTTGCAGGATGGGGATTGTTGCTACCAAATCGTTTGCTGCGAGGGTTTCTTTGTTTTCTTCAAACAACTTCGGGCCTCGGTCGGCTCTCCAGGTGATCGTGATTGGTCTCGTGGTGAGCTGTACAACGACGTGGCTCCCCGCGCAAGTCCATCCGGCGGGCGAATACCAGGTAGCTCGGCGGACGCATCCAATTGTTTTGGATGGCGTGTTGAGTGGCGCTGCGGAATGGTCGGAAGCGCAATTCCAGAGCGGAAAGTGGTTTGAATCGGGTGGCTTGGCGCAGGATCAGCGATCGGAATTTACTTCGGGATTTCGATTGGTATGGGACCCGCAGCCGACTACGGGTGGTTTATACATTTGGGGGCAAATGAACCATCGAGCTCCCGGTGTAAATGGGGCGGGGCCCGTAGTCCTGGACGGCACCTTGGACGCTGTGAATCTCTATTTCGATCCCAATTCGGACGCTGAAAGTGGTTTTCTTGCGCAGTCCAACGCTCCCGATGGTTACCACGTTGCATTTAATATAACGGGCCCGAGATTGGGAGCGACGTCCGGCACACAAAGATATCTGCAAGGTGGCCAAACGAATACCGGTAATCTGCCGATCTCTGTTTTTGGGCATATCAATAGTCTGAGCGGAAATCAAGGGAACCCCTCGGTGTCGGGCGATCCGGCTGCGTTGAGCGGCAGTGGATGGAGCGTAGCAACCTTCGGAACCACGTCGGGTTGGTCCTTTGAAATGTTTATGCCTTGGTCAACGTTTGATGCGTGTGTCGGCGGCCAGAATGGTAACGGAGACGGGCTCTGTTTGCTGTTGGATACGCTGGAAGGAAGACCCGCCGTGGGTGACAAGTGGTTTTTTAACTTCGGCTCGATCTTTCAAGATGGGGGGCGGACGCATTTTCCGGCGTACGCAACGTATCCTGGCGACAATTCCGAGTCCGATTTCGCCGCCTGGCCCCATCCCACAATTGAGTTTGTCGATGCGTTCAGCGGTGTTGCGGCCGACTTGAATGGTGACGGCGGCGTTGATGGAGCAGACGCTGCGATCTTGTATTCAAATTGGGGGAACGGCAATACCGGCGACCTGAACCAAGACTTTCTCGTCGACGGTGCGGATTTGGCAAGCTTATTCAGCGACTGGACGGGCGATAGTCATGCGGACCCTCACCCGAATGTGCCGGAACCGACGTGGGTTGCTCCTTGGGCGTTGCTTTTCATGTCGCGCCGACGAATGTCCGTCGTAGCGATACGCCGGAGCCGGTCTCGGTAGGACGCTGTTCACAACCCAATCGCCGCACCGTTTGCTCTTCCGTCACCACCCGAGCTTGTCTCGGTGGTACGCTGTTCATAACCAGAACGCCGCATCGTTTGCTCTTCC
>JAQCHP010000140.1 GCA_027619595.1 Planctomycetota bacterium | reverse complement strand
CGGCTCGGTTCACATAATCCGTCGCCGCTTCGTATTCTCCTAGCGCAAATTTTGCTTGAGCCGCGAATAGGTAGAGCTTTCCGTTTTGTGGGTCCTCAACTGTGGCGTGGTCAGACAACCGAGCCGCTTCGTCGAATCGATGCTCGCGAAAGGCCTGTTCGGCTCGGCTTTGGAAATCGCTTGCATTGGCGGCTACCGCAATGAACGGAGCAGCTCGCGGCACTTCGGCGGCAGGGGCGACGGCGGGCGGCGCGACTGGCAACACGCCACTATCTGGGAACGGATCGGCATAGGCTCTGCCCCCGGCGTACGGATTTATGTAATAATTGGAGACGCCCCCCAGCGATGGTGGCGTCGTGTAATAGCGTGCGTCATACGAGTACGGGTTGCGATATCCATAGTACGAACGCGAGTAGACACCATAGGGAGAAGCGTAGGGGTTGTACCCATAGCCTAGTGGCGCCGATCCTAATGGTACCGAAAGGTAAACTCCAACGCCCGATCCGCGGTTGCCATATCCAGACCGATAACCGTGCCCATAGTCGTGATGGTGATGGTGGTCGTAGTCGTGGCCGTTTAGCCCACGGCGCGAACCGTAGCGCTCCGAGGCTGGACGGCGATTTGCGTTGGGGTCCGGGGTCGTATAAGTGCTGTGCGATTCCAAAGAGTGGTAACCACCGGGACTGCTGGCACGAGGCGCTCCCCCTGGAAAGCCAGGCGCGTTCCCCCGGCCGCCTCCCGAGCCCAAATCGCGTTCAGGAGCCATGCCGCGCCCAGATCCATTGCCACCGGATAGGCCGCGGCCATTGCTTCCACCCGGCCGATTCCCCCGTTGGGCCTCAGCGCTGCCAATGAAGGTCGCTAAGCACAGTCACGCACAGATCGCGGGTATTCTGCCACCGATAGTGCCATTTCGAGTAGTAAACTGCATGTGAGACGTCTCCCGATCGCAAGGGGTTTGGCAGCCGATGCCTTTAGCTGTCATTATATGCGAGCTGTCTGTCAATACAGTAGCCATTTGACAAAAATCGCTGGGGATTGTCCCGTTGGGAAATCGAGCGAGCCGCCGTTGTCGAGTAATTCCGTCAATAAATGGCTTTCAGCGGGTCGAAACTACCACGTAAGGTCACGCAGCTGACCGCTCGTCCTCGAGATAATTCATCGATTTGGCTGGAGACTCCCCCATGAAGGCACCAGACGTCCATTGGTCGCTTGCTTGGGGACTGACGCTTCTTGCATGTGTGACGACGCCCCACAGTGCGAGGGCGGAATCCGAATCGATAAACTCCCGTTCCGTGCCCGTCGTGAATTTGGCTCCGGATCCCAACGGAACCGAACCGACGTTGCCTCCGGTCGTGGTGTCGCCACCCGAATCTGCCGGTGAAATTAAGCCTAGCGACGAACCATCCGTTGTGGATGCTGGCGGTTCCGGAGAACGCAGCTCCGTTCCGAACGGCAGCAACGATCGGCCGTCGTCGTCTTCTCCCTCGCCGCGACGTCCCCCGCAACGGAACTCGCCCTATCTGCCGTCGCTGACGGAGCAGCAATTCGGTGATGGTGGGATCGATGTCGAGGGACTGCAAAGCGCTATTCGTGGTTCGTCATCTTTGTTTGACTCGCCCAGTTTCGGCACGATTGTCGATCGTCCGACCTTGGATCAACGAATGCCAGCAGACATGGTACGTACCATCCAGAATGAGGTTGGCGTACTCATGCAGCAAACGGCTCGAGGGCAGGCATCCCCATTTCTCCGAGGTGTCACCGGCGAACAGGTGTTGGTGCTTGTCGACGGTGTGCGGCAAAATAACGCGATTCTGCGCGGTGGTCCCAATCAATATTTTAATACCGTCGATCCGGGGCAAGTGGAGCGAATCGAGATTGTGCGGGGTTCGCAATCGGTGCTTTGGGGCAGTGACGCGATCGGCGGCGTGATCAATATCATAACGCGTGGAGCAGATCCGTTTCGCGGAGACTATACCGGCGGATCGTACACGCAGTACTTCAGTACCGCCGATACGGCATCTTATAGCCGAGCCAACGTGGAAGGTTGGGTGCAAGACCATGGCGTTTTTGCCGGAGGTAGCTATCTCAATGTCAACGATCTTGATCGAGGTGGCGGTTTAGGACGCCAGCCCTTTACGAATTACGATCAATACTCGGGAGACGTCAAGTACAATTTCGTCGTGAGCGACACGCAATTGTTAACGGTTGCGTACTCACACTTCGTGCAACGCGACGTGCCACGCAGTGACCGATTTCCCCCCTTTGTGTTCGGGCCGCCTAGCAACTCCCCGCGTCCTACCTTTTTCAATCCACAGCAGAAGGACTTCGCCTATCTCCGTTGGCAAGGTTTTGCCGCCACGGAAAATCCATTTTGCGACGCGTTCTCGCTGACGACTTCCTATGCTCTGACTCGCGAAGGGACCACCGAACTTCGGTCACCGACGCAGTTGGAGGACGGTTTGTTTCGTGACGATACATGGGGGTACCAACTGGCCGCTACCCGCGATTTCGATTGGGCCGGCAAAGTAACCTACGGCGCGGACTACTACCGTGATGATATCGATGCGAGAAAATTCCGCGTGAATCCGCAGGATCCCAATCAGTCACCTTCCGTCCGCACACCACAGTATCCGGACGACGCGGTCGCCGATCGTGCGGGTGCGTTTCTCTATTGGGACGTTCTTGTCGCGCCCCGTTTGCACACCACGACCGGTGTCCGCTACGAAAATGCCAATGTTCAAGCTACACCTGAATTCACGATCAATAATGTGGCGCAAGATATTTTCTTTGAGCGTACCTACCAGGATTGGGTTACGAGCGTTGGATTGGTCTACGAGCTAACGGAACGGCTTAACTTGATCGGCGGCATCTACGAGGGGTATCGTACTCCGACTGTGGACGATCTTACCGCCAATAAGACTTTCCTACAGAACGCGCAGTCAAATCCAAGTTTGGGGAGTTTGCAGGTGCAGCCGGAACACAGTTGGACCTACGAAGTGGGGTTCAAATTCAATGGATCGCGTTGGCATTATCAAGTCGACCAGTGGTGGATGCAATTGGATGACTATATTGCCCGTTCCATCGACGGAGTTGGCAATCAATTTCTCGACAATCATGATGCTTATCTCTACGGAACCGAATTCGCAGGCGATTGTCGGCTCCAGGACGGCTGGTCGCTTTACGGAAACTACTGGTACACGTATGGACGCGATCGTTCACTCAATGAGCCCTTTTCGCGGATTCCGCCGATGCAGGGTGTGCTAGGACTCCGCTGGCAAGATGACTTGCGGACGCGATATCTAGATATCTATACATGGCTCGTCGATCGACAAGACCGTTACAGTTCTGTGAATCTGTCCGACAGCCGATTTCCGGTCGGTGGAACTCCCGGGTATGGCACCCTGAATCTGCGACTAGGCCGGTCGTTCGGCGACAGCAACCGCCACCGAGTTAGCTTGGCATTGGAGAATATTACCGACAAGTACTATCGAGTACTGGGATCGGGAGTCGACGGGCCCGGGTTCAACGCACTGTTGGGGTACCAAGTCCATTGGTAAGACGGTTCTCCCGGTTCTTTCCACACGGTTCAGATCGAAGGTTGCCGCGCTAAATGCCCAGCGTACTCCCACCCACCGTCCTTTTCGTAGATTCTCATTGTCGGGACGTTACGGGGCGGGTAGACTTATCTGAGTCGCCCGGCGATTGGTAGACGAACTTGTCTCCTTTTTTCGTCGCTACAGGGCGAGGCTCCAACAGACATCAAGGGGGAATTCGTCGTGCCAGCACCTGCCTCTCGCAAGTTGTTGCAGTCGGTTCTGTTCCGACTGCAGGTGGTATCGCTCCTTCGTTCTTTGTCGCTTTGGCTACTTATCGTAGGCGGTAGTTTTGGCGCATTCTTGGTCGCGAGTCGATTGTTGGGCTGGGGGGGCGCCGCTGCATCGTGGCAAACGCTGATAGTGATGGTCACGATGGCCGCAGTGCTCGCATTCTTCCTGCGGAAACGGCCAACTCTGGCCGATGCGGCTCGTCACGTAGATGCCCACGGAAAGACCAAGGACTTATTCCTCACGATGGCAAGTCTCGATTCGTCACACTTCGGCAGGTCAGGTATGGGCCAGGGAGATCTCGGTCATCCCGATGGGGACGGCCATCGAACTGCCGGTAGTTATGAAATCATCGTGGCAGGCCAAGCGGAGCTTCAAGCCCCGCGCATCTCGCCCAGTGCCGCTGTTCCCGTGGCTCCGGATCGACGAATGGCGTACGCCCTCGCCGTACTTGCAGGGTCTGTAGTCGGAGTTGCTCTGCTGCCGCAATGGGATCCGTTTGGTTTCCTGACCGCCGCCAACGCAGCACAAGTCCTGAAAACCGAGTTGAAAGAAGAACGGCTGGCGACGAAGGCTCGAGTGGCCAAGGTCAAGAAGAACCTTGCCGATCGCGACGAACTGTCGCCGGCCGACCAATCGATTGAATCGCTCAAGACGTCGTTGCAGCAAATGAAGACCCAGCAGAAGCAACCGAATCTCGCGAAGTTGAATGAGCATCAATCCGCCATTGGTAACCAATGGCGGACGCTCGGCGCTGAAAAACTAAAGTCGCTCTTGTCAAAAGAATCGGCCTTGCAAGACTTTGGTGGTGGTCGATGCAGAAAATGGAAGAATGGTCCGAGCAACTGAAACAGGGCGAATCGCAACTCTTGCAGCAAGAGGTTCAAGATTTGGCAAAGTTGGCCCAGGAGATGGCTCAGGAAAAGGACCCAGCGCGACGCGCGGAACTGGCTCGGGAGATGAAGGAACGCTTGAAGGACCTCGAGCGATTCGCGTCGGAACGGGTCGGGTCACCCGAAATGGCTGCCGCGGTTCGTCGGGCGATGCGGCAAATGGAGGCTGGTGAAAAACAGGGAATGGACCAGCAAATGCTCCAAGATCTCCAGGAGTCACTCGAATTGAGCAAAATGGAGATGCAGGAATTGGCCAAGGATTCCCAGGAAATGAAGAAACTGGAAGAAGCACTCAAGACCATGCAGATGGCCAAACAGCTCAACAAAATGGAAAAGCTCGACGGGGAAGCATGCCAAAACTGCCAGACATTGGAGGACTATGCCGAGCTCTACGCGCAAATGATGGGCCAGTCCCCTGGTGAGGGTGAGGGTATGGGCGAGCGTGGCTTTGGTAAGGGAGGGGAAGCGCCCGAAGACGAAACTGCAAAGTCCGCCTTTCAAGACGAAACCTCGAAGTCTGCCGTCACCGCCGGAAAAACGTTGCTCTCCATGAAGTCACGCGGAATGGGAGAACGCGGTGTTGCTGAAAAGGACTATCAGGAGCAAGTTGAGAAAATCAAATAGTCGGTGAGCGAAGCCATATTGCAGGAGCAAATTCCTCCAGGCTACCACGAATTAATCCGTACTTATTTTGATTCGATTCAAACTCCGGAACCCACTTCTCCCTAGAATTTCGCGATGTGCTCGTGCAAGCCAAGTCATGTCTGACGAATTCTGTAGGGAGTACTGGGGCGCAACTGCGGTTGGCGAATGCTCCACAGGGTATCTTCGAGTTGAACTCTGTCGGGAGTCGAGGCGTTCGTGTTCGGTAATCGGAAGTCGATCTTCTTCACTGTATTGGCGGTTGTTGCCACGACAACGGCGACTACGCTGTGGTTAAACCACGTGCGAGATCCCCTTGTAGTGTACTGCGCGCACGACTCCGTCTATGCTGAACCAATCTTGCGAGATTTTGAACGACGTACAGGCATCCCACTGGATATTCGCTTCGATACAGAAGCCACAAAGTCGTTCGGGTTTGTGGAGCGGCTCATTCAAGAGCAAAAACATCCTCGCGCCGATGTCTTTTGGAATAACGAAGTCCTGGGCATGATGCAACTTCAAGTTGCGGGCGTTTTAACAACGTATCGCGGTCCTGGCTACGATCGAATTCCCGCCCAGTTTAAGGATGCCGAAGGGGCTTGGGCGGGATTTGGTGCACGGTTCCGCGTCGTGATCGTTAACTCAGAACTGCTGGGGCATGCCACGGAAGAGCGCCTTAGCGTGTTGATGGCTGAGGCTCCCCAGCTGGCCGCCTGCGCGAAGCCGCTTTACGGTACAACTCGTTTGCATTACACCGCCCTATGGAAATATTGGGGTCCGGCGGAACTCCAGCGATGGCACGATGAGACCCGCGCAGCTGGGCTGGTCGAAGCGGCCGGTAACGCAATGGTGAAAGACCTGGTAGCCGGCGGATCGTGCCGAATGGGGTGGACCGATTCGGACGATTTCTTCTCTGCCCAAGCGGCCGGATCACCGGTAAAGATGTTTCCCTGGCGCTTGAGCGACGGACAGACCGTGTGTATTCCGAACTCGGTCGCAATCCTCAAAAACACACGACATCTAGCAGCGTCGCAGCAGCTGGTCGATTTCTTGCTGTCGGCGGAGACCGAGGTACAACTGGCTCGAAGTAATGCCCGTCAAGTGCCGCTCGGCAAGGTACCACTCGAAGAGTTGCCGGCCGAAGTTCGGCAGATGCAGCTTTGGGTCGAAAACACAATTGATTTGGCACAGCTCGATAGCGTGCGTACCGAATGTCTCAACTGGCTGAAGGCAAAGTACGTGCCATGACCTTCGCCGTAATTTGTCTGCTGACGCTTGTACGCGCCGGTGCAGTCGCGGTGTTAACGCATTGGATTGCCCGGCCTTTGTGTGAATGGACGAAATCTGGCGACGGACGCTGGCAATCCATCGCGATGCTCATCGCCTTCGGTCTGCTGGCGATACCACCGCTCAGTGCTTCTTATGTTTACGCAAATGTGGCATTGGATATGATTCGGTTTCCCTGGTTCAGTGAACTGCTTTACCTGGCGCTGCTGCTTGCCCGCTCTGTGCCAATCTACGTGCTGGGATATTCGATCTCGCCCCCATCGCCACTGACGGATGCAGCGAATCACGTTCTGCGAATGCAACCTGCCGTGCCGAGATATTGGACGATGAATGCATTGCGGGCGGGTTGTTTCCACCGTGAGATATTTTTGATGTTCCTGATCGGCTGGAACGTGTTTCATGATTTTGAGATCGCTTCATTCCTTCTCCGCCCTACTTGGACGGTAGGTATTTTTGATGCGCACGCGGGTGGCTTAGGAATTCAATATTCGTTGATAAAAATGAAATTGCCACTCCTGGTGAGCGGATGCATCGCACTATGCGCTGGAATTGCATTGTTCAACGCACGGCGGTTGGGGGCACCAAGCGGAGAATCGGTTCGTTCGACTCGTCATGGTCCGAGGGCGCTGAACTGTTGCGTGGTGTTTAGTTTGGCGGGACTCTATGCCATCTATCCGTTTGCGCGGCTCCTGGTGGAGTCGCGCGAGGTATTGATCACGAGCATCCTGCAGGCAGGGCTGTGGCAGGAAATCGTCACAGGGATCGGCGTCGCAGCACTTGCCGCAGCAGGCGCCTATATCGCTGCGTTGACGATGCTGAGCGCCTCGGTATCCAGGGGAGTTCAATCTGCAATTGCGGTCCTGACGCTATGTGGTATGGCGGGATCACTCATCGTTAGCCTGTTCCTACTCAGCGTGCTCCAGTCGAACGTCCTGTACCCGCTGCTCGAGACGCACCTACCCTGGATTACGGGACTCGCGATCTCTTTGCTACCCAAAGCACTGCTGATCGCAGGAGTTGTGGTCGGCATGGTACCTCCTGTCGCAAACCATTGCGTACAAATGTTGGCAGAGTCGGAACATGGCGAAGTTCGCCGAAAAGCAAGAGGATTGGCTTGGAATTTAAACGGACGCCGTCATTTTGCCGCTGGCGTGCTCCTCGCCTACTTGGGCTATCTCGATCTGACGTCGGCTGCCGTCTTGGCACCTTCGCGTTGCGTCCCAGCGCCCGTGCGACTTTACAATCTCATGCACTATGGTCACAGTGCAAAACTAGCTGCGATGTTGTTTTGGGCCTTTGTCATCCCTCTGCTGGTCGCAATTCTGTGTTATGGTGCAGCAGCACTCCGTTTCCGGACGCCGATTGCGCCGACTCGTTTCGTTACAAGTTCCCGTGCCTCAAGTGATCGTCAAGTCTGATCATGATGCCAAACGTCCCTGTCGTTCCCGATGACCGTTTGGCTTGGCCTCGTCCGGCAGACGACCTATTGTGGAAACTCGACAAGGTCTCGCTTACAGGTGCCCGTCGGCGATTGGATCAACTCCAACTGGAAATCCCTCTCGGTGTTACCGCTGTTCTGGGTGCCTCCGGTGCCGGCAAGACTTCTCTGCTGAATCTACTGGTGCAATACGAGCGACCGACGCACGGCGAAGTCCGCCGGATACTGGCCGGCACGGCCGAGCACGCCGTCGGGTGGGTGCCGCAAGGCTTCTCGTTATGGCCGCATCTCAACGCCGAACAACACATACAGACGGTTTTGCCGGGTTATTTGGAGTCGGCGAGCGAAACACGGAAGTGGTTGCAACAATTTGAATTGTCGGATCATTGCCAGGTCTCCCCTCACCAACTGTCCGCAGGACAGCAATCGCGGTTGAGCGTGGCAAGGGCGCTGGCATCGCAGGCCAACGTGCTGGTGATGGACGAACCCCTGGCAAACGTCGATCCGGCGCATGAACGCGATTACTGGGAGATTATCGCGGCCCACGTGTCGGGATCGCGGTCGCTGGTATTTACTTCACATAATATCGAAGCGGTCTACCGACTGGCCGAGACGATTATTTGCCTAGACGCAGGTAAAGTCGTGTTCCGCGGCCCCTTGTCGGAGCTCTATTCTCGGCCTACCAGCCGGCGGCAAGCGGAATTTCTCGGTCCCGTCAATTGGTTCGAAGAAGGCCAAGCACATCGTTGGCTAGTTGACGCACCCCCCACGACGACGATCGTCCGACCAGAAGAAATGGAAGTGGAACGTGTTCCTGAGTCGCCGGTGCGTGTAGAATCTTGGAGGTTTTTAGGACAGACCGCGATCTTGGAACTTAAGCACGTCGATACCGGCGAACGGCGCGATGTACTCCGCCTGGGCCATTGACACAAGGACAGAGTGTGCTTATCCGCGTCAAGAATGTTGGCTATCCCGTTCGGCAAGTGAGCGAATCGTTCCATGGCCAACAATAGGTTGTTGACAATCCTTCGAACGGGATGCTTGCTGCTCCCACTTCAAGTCGGTTGCCACCGCGAGTTGGCCCCATCGCTTGAGTTCTCCGATGTGAAGTATTGGTCAATGCCGTCCGTTGACCATAAGGTTCCAGCGCCCCGCAGTCTGACGATCCACGGCGACGAGGTCTATGTGCTCGATACGGCCGGACGTGTGCTTGTCTTTGACGGGAGCGGAACGGTCGTGCGGTCGTGGTACATGCCAGCCTACGACGTCGGTCGGCCGGAAGATATCCATGTCTTAAAAGATGGCCGAATTGCGGTTGCCGATACCCACTACCATCGAGTCGTCTTTTTTGACACCGCAGGCAACGTGCAGGGGATGTTGGGAGAATTTGGGAAAGGGCCGGGACAGTTCATTTATCCGGTGGCACTGACCGAGGATGATCAGGGCAACCTGTTTGTGGGCGAGTACGGAGGAAATGATCGTGTTCAGAAGTTTTCCCCTTCTGGCGAAGTACTGGCGAACTTCGGTCGGTTCGGTACGCAGGAAGGAGAATTTCAGCGCCCGAGTGGTCTGGCGTGGTCTGCCGGCAACGTATTTGTCGCCGATGCCATCAATTGCCGAATCCACGTCTTTCGCGACGACGGTACCTATCTGAATCAACTTGTGGGCGTGAAGCAACTTGCGGGTCGGCCAGAAGCGGATTCGCTCGAGTATCCCTACGATGTCGAACTCGATGGGAAGGGAAGTCTCTTCGTGGTAGAATACCGCGGTGGCTGTGTGACGCAGTTGACGCAGGCAGGTGTTCTGGTGGGTCGGTGGGGAACGACCGGAACCGGAGACGCTCATTTTTCCACGCCTTGGGGGTTGGCAGTAGATGCCAATCGCATACTTGTGGCGGACACCGGTAACCGTCGTATTGCGGAGCTGCGCAGATGAGCCTGTCATCCATGTGGCGATTTCTCTTTCCTCCGCCGCGATATACCGTTACTTGGCGTTCTGCCCTTCCATTGATGATCTTCTTGATCGTATTCGCCGCGTTGTGCAGCGTTTTGGTGTGGACCCGCCGATTTGCCTTCATGAACTATTGGGGGTTCTCAGCCCTGCTATCCGCACCGTGGGTCTGGTGGATGTATCTTTCCGGGCTCGGCGGCTTGCAAAGACTGCGAGGATTGTTGGCACTTCTCCTACGGTTGACGATGGTTGGCTTGTTTGCGATTGCTCTGTCGGACCCCCGATCGGTCCGTGAAAGTGACAAGTTATCGGTCGTCTATGCGCTTGACGTATCTGATTCGATTGGAACCGAATCGATCGACCAAGCGCTGGATTTTGTGCTCGGTACGACCGAAAAGAAATCAGCGAAAGACGAGGCGGGGTTGGTTGTTTTTGCCCGCGGTGCTGCGCATTAAATTCACGCGTGCAGCGAGGTGCTACCGATGTCGCCAAATCGTTGTCGCTTGCGGCGGCCGTTCTGCCCGAAGAAAATCTTGGTCGTGTCGTATTGATTACGGACGGTATGGAGACCGAAGGTGCGCTCGAACCGGTTCTAGAAGACCTGCGTACACGCAATGTATCGGTAGATGTCTTGCCCATCTCGTATCAATACGACGAAGAAGTGTGGCTCGAACGGCTGGAACTTCCTAAATTCATCAAGCTCGGGGAAAACTATGAAGCAGGCGTGATCCTATCGTCGTTGAAGCCCGGCAAAGGAACGCTCGTGCTGCAAGAAAACGGCCACGAAGTGTCGCGCAGCGAAATTAACTACCAGGCCGGAAAAAATCGTTTTTCGATTCCCATCTACCTGCGGCAGCCTGGGTACTACGAATACAACGCAGTTGTGGAACCGGCAGATAAGACAGATCACTTGCAAGAGAATAATGGTGTAATCAATTCGCTTTTTATTCGCGGAAAGGGGCAAGTACTGCTGGTCACCCATCCCGAAGGAAATCCACGTGACTGGGAGACTTTACGAGACGACCTGCTGGCGAGCGATCGAATTGTTAACGTGCATTCGGCGTTCGAAATGCCCAGCGACCCCATGTCGTTCTTGCCCTACGATGTTGTTGTGTTAGCAAACGTGCCCGCCGACGCGTTTGATGCAATTCAGCTAAAGGCCCTCCGCGACTCCGTTTACGATCTGGGGATCGGATTGATCATGTTGGGGGGCGAGAATAGCTTTGGTCCTGGGCGGTATCGCCGCACGCCGATCGAGGAGGCCTTGCCGGTCGATATGGATGTGTCACAAAAGAAGGTACTTCCCAGGGGTGCGCTTGCGATCATTTTACATACGTGTGAATTCGCTGAAGGGAATACCTACGGCAAGCGAATCACCAAACAGGCCATTCAGGTGCTCAGTGACCAAGACGATGTGGGAGTGCTCGTGTAAGGATCGTCCGGCGAAGAGTGGTTGTTCGACCTGACGCCAGCCACCGAATTTGAAATGATGAGCAAGAAAATTGCCGCGGCAGAAATCGGTGACATGCCAAGCTTCACCACGACCATGCAATTGGGACTCAGTAGCCTCAAGAAAAGTGACGCAGCCGCCAAGCACATGATCATCATATCGGATGGAGACCCTTCGCCACCACCGCCAGAAATGATCGCGGAGTTCCAGCAAGAG
>JAQCHP010000139.1 GCA_027619595.1 Planctomycetota bacterium | reverse complement strand
CGAATTGCCGTTTGCGGTAGTTCGCCACCAACGTCGGCCGTTAAGTTATTGGCATATCAGAGTCGAAAACGCGGACCTGTGACCAATGGTCGCGGTTTTTGGCTACGAATTCCAGATGTCGAGTTGCGACTTGGTAGCGGTCATGGGCTGCCTTGTCGCGAAAGACGGTATGGAGTGCCACGTCGAACCCGCGGTCGTTCACTTCGCGGTGCATATCGGCCAATGTGCCCACCGCAAAGAAAATCAGGCCTTCATGGTCCGTGAGATACGTGTGGCAATCGAGCAGAAGTTGTTCGATGCGATCGGCGGAGCGGTCGCGCAGCGTGAAGTAGACGCAGTGACCAAAGAGCGGTGCGGTCATTTAGTTCGGCTTTCTGATTGAAATTTGCTAGACAAAGATGGCTAGCCCCGTTTTGTTACACGATGTCGTCGGGATCTCGAAACTGTCCCCCGTTCCCGGTCCGGAGGTCGTATCGGTCGGTCGGCTTCGTGGGCGGCGTTCCGTTAGATTTCTTTTCGGCTCGGTCGAGCCCGGCCCGCTTGAGGAGCGACATGCCCATGATCTGATCAACAAAATCATCGGCTGGTGGGGGCCCAGCCGCTCCAAGGTCCGCCGGCGTGTACTGGATGACGTACCTGTGTTTTGCAACCGAAAATTCGTTACCGGGATCCAATCGCTTTTCGCCTTCGACCCGGAGTCCGTTGACTTTGGTACCGTTACGACTGTTTAGGTCCTTCACGTACCAGTAGCCATTTTGCAGCACAAGCTCACAGTGAAGGGCGGACACATTGGCGAAACGTAGGACAATATCGCAGCTTTCCCGTCTTCCCACGACGAGCTTCTTCTTCAGAAGCGGGATTGTGTCGCCTCCGCACAACGGTTGTAGTTCGCCGAACATTGGTCTCCCTTGAGGTTCCTGGCAGGGTTGGTAAGATGGCCTTTGATTGGGGCCACGAGCGGTTCCTAGGCTGTGAGCCCGAAGGCGTACCTAGTTCCAGTGTATTGTTGGTCCAATTTCTAGTCAACCAATTCGAAATCGAGTGAGCGACTCATGCCTCCTGCCACTGCACCCTACGATTGGCGGGCCGAAGGCCACCGGTTCTACAGCCTGACGTCCCACCTGAGGCAGCGATTTGGCGAACGGGTGCAAAAGGTAAGTCTGGACGCCGGTTTTACCTGCCCCAACGTTGACGGGACCGTGGCTACGGGCGGGTGTACCTATTGTGACAATCGGAGTTTTAGTCCAAGCCGACGGCAGCCCCGAGTTCCAATTCGGGAACAGATCGAGATGGGGATTTCAAAACTGCAAATACGATATGACAATTGCAGGTTATTTTTGGCGTACTTTCAGCCGGCCACGAACACGTACGCCCCGGTGGAACGATTACGGCGGGTCTATTCCGAGGCGATCGACCATCCTCAAGTCGTTGGGATGGCGATTGGTACCCGCCCCGACTGTGTCCCCCCCGACGTGCTTGACCTCTTAGAGGAGTTTGGAGCTCGAACGTACCTCTCTTTGGAATTTGGCGTCCAATCGATCCACGATCGTACTGCCGACTTAACCAATCGTGGGCATCATCATGATGACTTCTTAGACGCCATGGATCGCAGTCGCGATCGGGGCTTCTCTCTATGTGTCCACCTCATTCTAGGCCTACCGGGAGAAGACCGAGAAGATATCTTAGCTACGGCGCGTGAAATGGCGCGCGTGAAAGTGGATGCGGTTAAGATCCACAATCTTTATGTGGTGAAGAACACTCCTATGGCGGAACAACTCGAACATGGGCAGCTTCGGCTGATGGACCGGCAAGAATACGTGTCAACCTTGGTCGACTTCTTAGAATTGCTACCCCCTACGACGTTAGTCGAGCGACTTAGCGGGGATGCCCCCCCCGACTATTTTCTCGGCCCGACTTGGTGTCTGGATAAACCAGCTCTGCGCCAGGCGATCTTTCATGAGTTCCATATTCGCGACACTTGGCAAGGCAAACGGTACCGTGCGTAATTCGCGCGTAAATGTCGACCACTAGTTGGTCGAAGCTGAGTTTCTGGCTGTGGCAGTAACTTGAACGATTCTATTTGGGATCCGGGTGCGCCAAAGAATACCGGTAATTCCGTCTGCCTCACGAATATTTCCAGTCATTTTTGCGGTATACCGCCAATCCTGTTGTTAAATAATCGCATATTTTTAACGGTCAGGCAAAATTGCCGGGTGCTTTTTCAGTCACGTACTACCGTAGCGACAGAGCAGCACAAAAGCTTCGAGAATGCGAGGGGTACCATTTTGACGATGCAAAATCATTCGTTGGGTCTTACGGGTGGCAATTTGATACCGGGAGGCTCGGGTGCTGTGAATGAAAAGCAAGAGATCGTTTTGGTGCACCGACTGGCAGACGTTGTTGCTTCGGTTGCGAATCGCCTCAATCAAGTTGGGCATATCGCCTCGGTAGCACACAGCGAACTGGCTTTTTGGCAGGTCATGCATGGGCGCGTGAGTGTTGTAATGCTTGAGTTTGCATTACCTGGCAATGAGGAAATGCGTCTACTCCAGCGGATCCGGGAACGTTTCCCGGAGGTACGGATTATCGTTAGCGTGGCTCGTGGTGACGACGCAGCTCCGCAACGAGCGATCGACGCTGGTGCATGCGACTGTTTGCGAGAACCGCTTGAAGCGTCGTTGGTATTCGCTCATTTATTGCAGGCCACACATGCATTAAGGCTTGCCCGCGACAATCAAGAATTGCGTTCCGCCGTGAGTGTTTCGGTTCCAGTACCGCACATGTCCGCGCAAAATGGCGAATTCCGATCGGTTCTGGACCAGGTTGCACGGGCGGCGTTCCTTGGTTCCGCCGTGCTACTCCAGGGCGAGTCAGGGACCGGTAAATCGATACTGGCCCGCTTGATCCATCAACAAGGTCCCAGGTCACAGGCGCCTTTTGTGATCTTAAATTGTCGATCTTTGCCCCGTGAACTTGTGGAAGCGGAGCTCTTTGGTCACACGCGGGGTGCTTTGGGTGGTGCTCCGTATGAGCGTCCCGGTCGAGCAGAAATGGCACATGGTGGGACGCTTTTTCTCGATGAGGTTGGTGAGTTGCCATTGGAGCTACAGCCTCGCGTCCTTCAATTACTACAGGACCAAACGGTGCAACGGATCGGCAGTACGGAACGCAAGAAGATCGACGTACGGATTATTGCGTCGACTTGCCGGGACCTAGCGGCCACTTGCGACCGCCGATCGTTCTTGTTGGAACTTTATCGTCGACTAAGTGTCGCGCTGATCCGGGTACCTTCGCTGAAGGACCGCTCCGAAGACATACCAGAACTGGCGGCTAGCATATTGGCTCGCATCGCTCTGCGTCGCGGGCATGCGTCGGCCCAGCTTTCGCACGACGCTGTGGCCCAGCTTCGCTCGTACGGTTGGCCTGGAAACATCCGCGAGCTGGAGGTTGTCTTGGAGCGTGCGGCAGGACTGGCCAAAGATAACCACATTGTTCCCGCTGATTTGTACTTGGAACGAGAACAGGAGTCGGCCACCGACAAGAATTCGCCGGCCAATCTGGCCGGATGGACACTGGCCGAAGTGGAAAAACAGGCGATTGTACACACACTCTTTGCCTGTAAGGGGAACAAGGCTCGTGCCGCTCGCGAGTTGGGGATCAGCGAGAAAAGTATCTACAACAAAATGAAGCGTTTAGGGATTTCGAAACATCTTGTTCGCGCTGGCTCAAGTCTTGAGACTGAGGGAGCGATTGCCTAGAGGTTCGTCTTTGTGTGCGTGGCAGAGAAAAATGTCGTGTTCGAGCAGTCACTGTTCGCCGCGTTGCCCTTTGGGCCTTGGAAAGCCACGGGTATCCGAACCTCAATACCAATTAAAACTGCGGGCCGTGCACCGATACCCCCTCAAACGAAATGCTTGACGCCACCTATGCCGCCGCGATAGAATCCGCAATAGGCGGTTACGGCGAACGAACATGGTGGCGCAAGGGCCATAGAGGGTTGCAGCGGAGAGCCAATGGATTCGTAAGCGTACACCAGGACGGTTCGCCAGAAATCCTGGGGCGGGCGGTTGACGTCAGGAGTTGGGGCTCAAGCGTCGGGCGTCTCGGCGTTCTACCTGACGTTCGATTCGCTGATTTCGCTCTTCGACGCGGTATTCACGGACCGCTTCAGGATGGGCCTCACGCCAGTTCCAGGGGAGGAACGATTGGTAGTCCGTGCATCCTCGCAGCAATTGCTTGAGAACATCTTGGACGTAGAGCCACACGTCGAGGTCGTTGCGGATAGCACTGCTCGTCAGAGTAAAGAAACCTGCCGTGCGTTCACCGCCAGTCACGCTACCGCTAAAAAGCCAATTTTTGCGTCCAACAGCCACGTGCTTCATCAATTGCTCCGTATCGTTATTGCTAAACGGTACGTTCCCATGGGAAAGATAGAGCTTCAGTTCCGTCAGGTGGTTGCGTACGTATTGCAGCGCCTTCGCAAAGTCGCTCTTTGGCGCGATGACATTGTGCGTACGGAGAGGCAATTCCACGAGGTCCTGCTCCATCATAGCCCAAATCGGTACCGCTTCCGCTTGGCGAAGAATCAATCGCTCTTCTGGCGACATCAACTTGCCACGATCTTCAATGTCAGACAGCTGTCGGTACCAGGCAATCCATCGCTTGGCATCGTCCGGATACGCAGCGGAAGAGATGAACTTGCGTCGCGCATGATAGTTGCAAGCGCCACGCTCCATCAGCCCGTTCGATGCCACCACAATCGATTCGAATCCATGCCAACAGTCGCCCATCATCGTACCGCGGTAATCCGCAAAGAACAGCTCAGGACCGTCACGATGTCGGCTTACCGTGAAGTCGAACACATTCAGTTTCACCGTCTGGCCACGGTAGGCCCACATCTTGGCCGTGATGCTCGGCTGCTTTGCGTTGATCGCGGCGCCGAGCACCTCGTAAGTCCGCGCCGTTTTGGAATGATTCTTATCTAATTCGGGGAGCGCCTTGGGAACGATCAACGTAACGCTCGTATCGTCGCAGCCGACTACCGAGTCTTGCTGTACCTGCTTTTTGAAGAAATCCAGCAATGGCGTAATGACAAAGAAGCAATTCATCAAGATGTTGCACTGAGTGCCCCGAGACGGGACCCAACCGCTGCTGGCGAAGTAATCTTGTTGTCGATACAGCGGCAGGTGGTAACTGAATTTGTTCGTGATGATCTCCGCGGCAATACTCGGATCGTACTTGTCTCCTTCGACGATTCCTTGGGGTCGCTCCGGAGATGCGATGCCACAGTTGGGGTCTTCTGCGCACGCAAACTTCGAATAGAGAGTCACCCGCACACGCAGCTTGGGGCGTTCGAACTCCAATGTTTCGGTCCTGTCCCACATCGATTCAGGAAGCAACGTGCGATCGCCGTGTGTGGAACAGGTCTTGAGATCCTCCGGCATCTCCGCCGTAACTTCATAACGCGGCAGATGAGCCGGGAGGCCTTCATTCCGCTTTCTCGCGTTCCGTTTCTTGCGAGTGTGCGCGTCAATCTCTTGTGTAGCTTCTTCCAAGGCATCAGCCAAACCCTCTGCAGCGTCTGCGGCTTCCGGAGTGTTACCAAAGTCGAGACGCAACTGATCTGGATTATCGATGTATCGTTCACTTCGACGTCCAAACGCGCGTTGCAGAAGCTGGTTGTATGCCAGCTTCCATTCATCCGACTGCTGCTGCAATTCGATGATACGCTGATCACGCGTCTGCAAACTCAGGTCAAGATCTCGCAGTTGACCTCGCTGCGACTCCAACTCCGCTTCTGCGGAACGTAGCTGGTCCAGCAAGTCTTCGCGAGAGAGCAACGTCTTGTCACTGGGAATATTCATGTGCGTAATCATACGCACGTGCGAATGGCTACCAAGAGCACTTCTTCAGAAAAGACAAAAAAAAATAAAAGATTCTTGGTAGCCTGGTGATTGTTCATTATTGCGATTCGATTCTATCCCCAACGCAGCCCTACGCCGCTTCGTTGCGCGGAGAATCTGACTTCGCCGAAAATCGCTTGCGCCGACGCTGCGAAGCGCTCAGAGACACCCCGGAAAGAAGCATCGCCAACTGCGTACTGTCGATTTGCAGCGTGCCGGAATCATCCGAAGTGCGAAATTCCTCGAATGTTCCCGCTTCGAGCAATCGGTAGTAGAGCCAGTATCCACCGTCAGCAAACAACAGGATCTTCATTCGATCACGCCGCTTGTTGATGAACAGATACATGCTCCCGTCCATGGGATCTCGCCGCATCTCTGCACGCACGATGCCACTCAAACCATCGAATCCTTTGCGCATGTCCATGGCAGCCACGTAAACGAAAATCTGGATGTTGGATGGCGTGCTCAACATGCTCAAATCTCCCCATGCGAGTCACGCGTTGCCATGAGCTGTCCCACGACTTGACGCACCAGAACGGGATCGCAGCCAAATGTCAGTTCGACACCGCTTGGGAACCGGACCGTCGCCTGTACCGCCAGCGCGGGGCCAGCAGTCAACGTGACCTGACGGAACAGGCCACCCGACTCCCGGGCCTGCTTCTTCTTCGGCCTGCTCCCAGCCTCGAGCCGTCGCTTCCAGTAGTAGAACGATGGAACCGATACCGACGACATCTCGCAGAACTTCGCCACCGTCATACCCGATGCCGTTTGCCGGCGTACTAGCCGCTCCCACTCCTCTGCCCGTCTCACCATGCGTGCCATGTTGGCGCCTCCAAGAAAGGGGTTGTGATCGAAACCCCTACAAGGTACAACACCCGTCAACAATGGTTATGGTGAACGCTTACTATTGTACAGCTCGCGATGCATTGCCGGAGGAAGTATGTCACGCGCTTGCTCGCAATGTAGGCAGAGACGTCGAACTTCAAGCACCCACCAACTGGTTGTCGAAGGGCCGCCGTACTTATGTTGTTGATGGCTCGACGGTAACGATGCCAGATACTGCGGCTAACCAGGCAGTGTATCCGCAACAGACGCGACAGAAGCCAGGAATTGGTTTTCCAATAGCACGTATCATCGTAGTCTTCTCACTTGCAGTTGGAGCTGCTGTGGAAATGAAGATCGGAAAATACAAAGGCAAACTGACCGGTGAGAATTCGATGTTCCGCGATTTACATAAGTTTTTCTGAGAAAAAGATGTCATCATTGCAGATCGAGCTTATGCGAAATGGTTCGATATTGCACTGTGCGCACTGCGTGGTATCGACCTCATTACACGCAAGCATCACAATAGGATCGCAGACTTTAAGTCAGGCAAACGATTGGGCAAAGATGACTATGTCGTGACGATACGAAAGCCTGACTGCCCAAAGTGGATGGATAGAAGTACCTATGCATCGCTACCTCCAACGCTTCAACTTCGTCAGGTTCGAGTTCGAATTACGCAGAGAGGATTGCGAACAAAAGAGATCATCGTGGAGACAACACTCATTGATGATTTGGAATTCACAAAAAGGGATCTTGGACAGGCGTTTCGTACTCGATGGGACGCCGAATTGAATTTGCGAAGTTTGAAGATCGTATTGCAAATGGACCATCTGCGATGCAAGACACCACACCGCGTTCACAACGAGTTTTACATGCACATGTTAGCTTACAACTTGATTCGCAAAACGATTGCAATTTCTGCGGCCCATTGCGGTGTACAGCCATATCAAATCAGCTTTAAAGGCGCGTTGCAAACGCTGACGAATTTTTTGGCTTCGTTGCATACAGGCGTCGATCTGGATCAATGGTGCATACGCCTCATGACGGCGATTGGTTCCAACGAAATTGGCAATCGTCCGGATCGCGTTGAGCCTCGTGTGAAGAAGCGGAGACCGAAGCCCTACGACGCAATGACCAAGCCAAGATCGGAATACAAAAAGGACTACAAATGAAGGACTTACGTCAAAGTACCAGTGCCATTCGGATCTGACCCCGGCGCAGCTCGGCATTGACGAAACGACATTGATAGTGAAACCTGGAGACAGGAAATTTTGTCCCCGGAAAGCATGTAGTCATGAGTATTCCCGTTGACGAGTTCTCGGATCTTCCATTGGCCAGGCTCCGCCAGTATTGGGGTTACGATTCGTTCCGGCCGTTGCAGCGTGAAGCAATCAATTGCGCGATGCAGCAACGCGACAGTGTCGTGGTCCTCCCTACGGGGGCCGGCAAATCGTTGTGCTATCAGGTGCCAGCTCTGTGTACGGACCGACTTGCCGTGGTCGTGTCACCGTTGATTTCCTTGATGAAGGATCAAGTCGACAGTTTGGCCGCGAGCGGCATCTCGGCGGCCAGTATCAATAGTTCCATGGGAGAGGCAGAAAAACGGTTAGTCGCGGAACAAATTCGGCGTGGTGAATTGCGCCTGTTGTATCTGGCTCCGGAGCGTCTCGTGCTGGAATCGACCATCAAGTTCTTGCAGAATGCCAGAGTTGCTTTTTTCGCCATCGATGAAGCTCATTGCATTAGTTCATGGGGGCACGATTTTCGCCCGGAATACCGACAGTTGAATTCTCTCAAGACCCATTTCCCTGACGTGTCGGTCCATGCCTTTACGGCCACCGCTACGCCGCGAGTGCGAGAAGATATCGCAATCGAACTGCAACTTACCAATCCTCAGGTCCTGGTGGGCTCGTTTGATCGGGAGAACTTGTTGTATCGGGTTTATCGTCGTACGGAGGTATTGGCGCAATTGCGTGAGGTCATCGACCGCTATCGGCAGCAATCGGGAATTGTGTATTGCATCAGTCGCAAAGAGGTCGAAAATGTTGCCGAGACGCTCAATCGTTGCGGATATCGGGCGCTGCCCTACCACGCCGGATTGTCCAACCAAGACCGTAGCCGAAACCAAGATGACTTTATCAATGATCGCGTCGACATCATCGTGGCCACAGTGGCGTTTGGCATGGGCATTGACAAATCGAACGTGCGGTATGTAGTGCACGCAGGAATGCCTAAGTCACTCGAAGCGTACCAGCAAGAAAGTGGTCGAGCGGGCCGTGACGGGCTGCAGTCCGAATGTACCTTGCTGTTTTCGGGTAGCGATTTGATCTTATGGAAGAAGATGACAGACTCTTCACAGCCGGGCGCGGGCGCACTATTGGATGCAATGTATTCGTATTGCACGCGGACAAGCTGTCGCCATCGCATGTTGGTGGAATATTTTGGACAAAGTCTAGGCAAATCAAATTGCAATGCCTGCGATGTTTGTCTAGAGGAATTGCCGCTTCTTCCAGATGCATTGGTTGTTGCTCAGAAAATCATCTCCTGCGTACATCGTTTGGAGCAACGATTCGGCGCACACCATGTGGCCCAAGTGCTGATCGGATCGAAGGCAAAACGAATACTGGATCTTGGCCACGAACGGCTCTCGACTTGGGCGTTGCTGTCGGACCATCCGGCGTCGGCGGTAGGTACCTGGATCGGGCAATTGGTCGACCAAGGATTTTTGGTTCCGTCGGGCGAATACAGCGTGCTGCGCATCACGGATTTAGGTCGGCAGGTATTGCGAGGGGAAACAATTCCTGTGTTGTATCAGGCCAGCGTGCCACAGCCGAGGAAGTCAACGGAGTGTCGTGACGATTGGGCCGGCGTAGATAGCGGATTGTTCGAATCGCTGCGGGCGCTGCGTCGCCAAGTAGCTGAAGAGAAACAGATCCCACCATTTGTTATTTTTCACGACACGTCGTTGCGTGAGATGGCGCGACAGCGTCCGTCGAAGGTGGTGTCGTTTGGAAGTATCCCAGGTGTGGGGGCGAAAAAGCTGGCCGACTATGGCGTGCGGTTCGTGGAGAGCATCATACAATACTGTTCACAGCATAACCTCCCACTTGATCAACCTGGACAGACCTCGCATGCCTTTAATGATAAGGGCGACTCTTCGGGTGGCAGTCTTACCCCGACAAAGGTCGTCAGCAAGGTCAAGTTGGACGCATTTGCGATGTTTTCGCAAGGGCTTCCCATTGAGGAGATCGCGGCGAAGGTTGGTCGAGCCGTGTCGACAACTTCTGGCTACTTGAGCCAATACATTCAGGAGCACCGTATCATGGATCCGTCGCCTTGGGTCGACCCGGCCACCGCCGCAAGAATTCGCAGTGCGGTGAACCAGGTTGGAGCACTGGAACGATTGGGCCCAATCAAAGAGTTACTCGGCGAGGACTATAGCTATTTGCAGATCCGAGTTGTTGTGGATTGTTTGCGTGTCGAACATTTTCGCGATCATCGACCGATACAATAGAGCTGTTGGTTGGTACGCAGCAGCAGTCGATTCCCGCTGATCACGGGACTGGCCAAGCCTCCGTCGGCGAGATCGTTTTTGGCAATGATCTCCAGGTCGGGGTCGGCCTTGACGACGTACGTTACGCCCGCTTCATTTGTAACGTAAAATCGATCTCCCACCAAAACGGGTGATCCGCTGAATTTGCCCCCGAGCCGCTTTTGTGCAATTTGTTCGCCATCCGCTAGGCGAAAGCAGGATGCCACTCCGTCGTCATCCACGACGTAAAGATGATCTTGATAGACGAGAGGTGACGGCACATACGTCACGCCGCGATCGGCGCGCCACAGCACGTGTGACTGAGTCACGTCGCCAGATCCATCGGCGCGGATCGCCAAGATCTCTTTTTCCGGATAGCCGCCACTAGCAATCACCAAATCACCGCTTGTCGCGACCGTACATGCGGCCACTTCGGAGGGGCCATCGCATGTCCAAAGCAACTTGCCGGTACGTGGATCGAAGCTTTGTACTTGGCTCATTCCCGACATAACGAGCTGCGGCCTGCCGCACAATTCAGCGATCGTTGGCGTCGCGTAGCTACCGTGCCTCCCCGTGGTCCGTCGTGCTGTGCGCCAAGTAACGTCGCCGGTGCTGCAATCCAACGCGGCGACAAAGCTGCCAGTTAAATTGTCAGCCAAGACGAACACCGATCCCTTAAATAAGACGGGAGAAGAACCGTATCCGTGTTCGGAGCCGTAGCTACCTGCGGGCTTTTGCCATTGAATCTTACCGTTCATGTCGACAGCCGAAACGTGTATGCTGTCGCCATTCATGCAGGCAGTGTAGACATAGGTTCCATCGCAGGCAGGAGTGGCGGAGGCGTGAGAGTTCTTTTGATGCAGCTTCATGAAGCCGCGTACGTGCAATTCTCGATCCCACAATGTCTGTCCCGTTTCACGGTCAAGACAAAGGATTCGCTGAGTTTCATTTGAATCGTCGGCCGTTGTGACAAAGACGCGATTGCCGTGCACACAGGGGCTGGAATGTCCTTTTCCGGGAATGGGGGTAACCCACAGTACGTTCTGCGTGGGACTCCACTCAGTAGGGATGTCCACCGAATTGACCGTGCGATCGCGATTCGGACCTCCCCACCATGGCCAATCAGTGCCACTCACGACTGTCGGCGGGGCGGTTATGGATGTTTTTTCTATTGATGTCCGTGCCGTGGATTCCTTTTCCGTTCGCGCAATCACTTCCACGGGCTGCGGACGTTGGCAGCCCGTCGACCCGATTCCAGCAACAACGCCCACGATTATTTTCAGAGAAATTCGATACATCGTTCGATTACCATTCCGGAGTTGTGTTGTTCGCTGTTTGCCAGCTCGGGGACTCTGCTGACGACCTCTTTACCACATTCGTAACAAACTGGCAACCTTGCGCCAGGTCTGATTGAGGAAAGTGGTATCGTCATGTTGGCTTCGCGTGGCCGACACTTTACAAGCCGACGTAATCGCAGGGCAAGCTTCGGGCCAACGGCCCAGTCGTTTGCCCAGCCCAGGCCGAAGGCCTGGGTCTAATTGACCGAGAAGGCTTCAAGGAGACGTTCAAGCATTTGCCTCGGTTACGCAATACGAGAGCATGCGAAACATTTCCTCCCGGAATGCTGGATCGCCAAAGAATGGCCGCCGTTCCTTCGT
>JAQCHP010000138.1 GCA_027619595.1 Planctomycetota bacterium | reverse complement strand
TGAAAGAGTTTCAAAAACAGACCAAAACCGGTGCGCAAAGACAGCGTACAAATTTCTTTCTAAATTGGAACTTGACTATGCTAGAAAAGGCGACGGTGTCTGGCTCAACTGTAAAGTCACACGGTGGCAACGCATCGAGTATATTAATCCGATCACTTGGGCGAATTTTGCTGATATTCGCATCCGTGTTGAACGGCGTTGCCGACACCGTAAGCATTCGGACCGGTAAGCAGTATTGGCGCTCCGCCAGACGACGCTTCATGCGGATTGAATTCGTTCACTCGCTCGCGCGTCGTGCTAGTAGGAATACCGTAATGCGGGTGAACGCACCGAAACGCGGGCGTCCACCCTATTCCAACGGAATCCGTGCTAAGGGCATGTATGCCGGCCCACCCCGAGAGAGTCGGCTCGCATAGACCGTTAATTCATCGACGACAATCCGACCAGCGGTGCACGGCCCCTGCCTCTGCAGAATCTCTGCCAACCCCAACCACTCCGCATTGCCTCGCACTCGACCCAACGTCACATGCGGTTCGTACCGACGTTTCTCGTGCAAGAACCCCAAACGAAACATTTGCGTCTCTACTCGTGCTTGCAACTGCTTGAGCACTTCACAACCTTCGCCAGTAAGACCTAACCAGATGGTCCGAGGCCGATCAGGACGAGGAAACACTCCCAAGCCTCGACAATCGAGCTCAATCGGTGGACAACCCTGGCACGCTAGTTCGACTCCGCGGCAAACTTCGGCCAACTCGACTTCATCCACGTCCCCCAAAAATTTGACGGTGATGTGCATCAGTTCGGGTTGCACCCATTGAACTTCCGTGGCGTCAGAATCCATGTCACTTTGCAGGTGGCCAATGAGCCCGCCCGCTGCCGCACAGACATGACGCGGCAGATCGATCGCCACAAAAGTCCGAATGCGTTTCATCGTCCCGTGCCTTGCTCGCTACGCGTCGCCCATTTTCTGCACAATTTTCGCCCATGTATCCCGCAAAGTCACCGTGCGATTGAACACGAGCGCGTCGGGACGCGAGTCTTTGGCATCCAGGCAAAAATAACCCAAACGCTCAAATTGATAGGGCACACCAGGGGCGGCGGCAGCTAATGATGGTTCCAAATGACAAACTGGCAATACTTCCAGCGACTGCGGATTCAGCCGCGACAAAAAGTCTTCGCCCTCACCTAGGCCTTCATCGGGATTCTCTTGCAGAAACAACTTGTCGTACAGTCGCACCTCTGCGGAAATCGAGTGCCCTGCAGAGACCCAATGAATTGTCCCCTTCACTTTACGACCGGCGTTGGCCATCCCGCTGCGTGATTCGGGATCGTAGGTGCAGTGCAACTCTTGGATCACACCGGTCGTGGGGTCCTTGATCACATTGTCACAACGGATGATATACCCGTACCGCAATCGGACTTCGCCCCCTGGGCTAAGGCGGAAAAACTTCTTGGGGGGATCTTCCATAAAATCGTCTTGGTCAATCCACAATTCGCGTGCAAAAGGAACCTGCCGTACACCGGCTGATAGATCTTCTGGATTATTGATTGCTTCCAACCACTCTTCCTGTTCTGGGGGATAATTGGTCAATACGATCTTCAACGGCCGCAAAACTGCCATCACACGCAGCGCGCGACGATTCAGATCTTCGCGCTGGCAAAAATCCAGCAGCCCCAAGTCAATGGTGCCATTGAACTTGGCCACTCCAATCCGATCGCAAAATTCTCGAATCGCCTCGGGCGTATAACCCCGCCGTCGGAGCCCCACTAGAGTTGGCATGCGAGGATCATCCCAACCGCACATCACCTTTTCGTGCACAAGTCGCAAGAGCCTGCGTTTGCTCAAGACAGTATGTGTCAAGTTCAGCCGAGCGAATTCGATCTGTCGAGGTGCATCAATTTCCAGGGCCCGAAGAAACCAGTCGTAGAGGGGTCGATGGTCTTCAAATTCCAACGTGCAAATGGAATGGGTGATCCCTTCCAAGGAATCCGACTGCCCATGCGCGTAGTCGTACATTGGGTAGATACACCATGCATCCCCCGTGCGATGATGGTGCGCCCGTAGGATCCGATAGAGCACGGGATCCCGCAGATTGAGATTCGGAGACGCCATATCGATTTTGGCACGTAGGGTACGACTTCCATCTGGGAATTCGCCAGCCCGCATGCGTCGCAACAAATCGAGATTCTCGGTGATACTCCTTTGTCGAAAGGGACTGTCCTTGCCAGGTTCAGTCAGTGTTCCGCGGTACGTCCGCATCTGATCCGCGGTCAAGTCACAAACGAAAGCGAGTCCTTTGTGCACGAGTAGTTCCGCCCAATCGTAGAGCTGCTGGAAGTAATCCGAGGCAAAATACATCCCGTCCCAGGAGAACCCTAACCATCGAACAAGTAGCAGACCCTGATATACGTACTCTGATTCCTCTTTAGCGGGATTCGTATCGTCAAATCGCAAGTTGCACTTGCCATGGTATTTACGTGCCAAGCCAAAATTGAGACAGATACTCTTGGCATGTCCGATATGCAGGTACCCATTGGGCTCCGGGGGAAACCGGGTCTGCACCCTTCCGCCAAAGCGTCCCGAATTCGTATCAGCAACGACTTCTTCTTCCACGAAATTCAAAGACCTAGCAGATTCACCCGAGTTGGAAAGATCGGGATCGCCATGGCCCGGGGGAACGGAATTCATAAAATCTGCTCCAATAGGCGGCCAATGCGTCGTAAACATCGCTCACGGCCGAGGATTGCCAAGGTTTCAAACACGCCGCAGCCGATTGCTTTTCCGGTTACGGCAACACGTAATCCATGTACCAATTGCCCCATCTTGAGTGACCTGGCCGCCAAGAAGCCTTTCGTATGTTGCTCGAGCGAATTTGAATCAAACGGTGCAATATCAACCAATGTAGCCTGATACTCGTGTAGGATCGCGCGGCTTTCGGGGGTCGCTAGGCACTTGGCGACCACCTGAGGATCCACGGCCAGTTGCTCGTCATCGACGAAGAACTCGTCGAAACTTAAGATATCACCCGACACGCGCAGGCGGTCTCCAATCGCCGCCAACACCTGCAACAAGTAAGGCCCCACGTCACATGCAGGAGGAGTCGTCACCCAACCCGCTTCTTGTAAGTAAGCGAGCACAAGCGGCACCTTTTGCTTTATGGGCAAACCACGCATGTAGTGGTCTTGAAAAGACATTAACTTGGCGGGATCAAAACTTGCTGGTGCATGATTGACACGTCCCAGTGAGAATTGAGCGATCATCTCGTCACGGCCAAAGAATTCCGTCTTCTCATCCAACGACCAACCGAGTAACAGAAAGTAATTCAACAGCGATTGCGGCAAAAAACCGATGCGTTGATAAAAGCCAACCAGTATCGGATTGAACGATTCAGCGTCCGGAACATCGCCCAATCGCTGCATGATTGTCGATGCATGCTGCATCAACTGAGCAAAATCATGGTGCTTCAAGTACTTCTGGAGCTTTCGCTTACTGATTTTAGTCTTGCTGCCAGGTTCTGCCACAAACGGCAAATGAGCAAACTCCGGTACGGGATAGCCTAGTGCTTGAGCAATGAAGACTTGACGCGGCGTATTCGACAAGTGCTCTTCTGCGCGTATCACATGTGTGATTTGAAAATCGTAATCATCAACAACTGTAGCCAAGTGGTACAAACAGGTGCCGTCAGCACGCTGCACGACGTGGTCCTGTTCCTGGCCCCAATCGAATTCAACATTCCCACGAATCTGGTCGCGAATCGTGACTTTACCAGACTGGGGCATCTTCAGACGCACCACGCCAGTTCGGCCCTGTGCCTCAAAACGCTGCCGATCGGACGGACTCTCTGCCGACCATTTTCGACTGTAGCGAAACGACCTTTGATCGGCCTGCGCGGATTCCCGCTCAAGCTGCAATTCCTCCGCCAACGCATAGTCCCAATACGCGGCACCCGTGGCGATCAGTTGCTGCACCGCCGCCTCATAACGCTGTGCACGAAGCGACTGGTAATAGGGCGCATAGGGCCCGTCCACCTCGGGCCCCTCGTCCCAGTCGATGCCCAACCACCGTAGCCCGTCAAGGATTGGCTGAAGGGCCTCCCGAACGTTTCGCTGCTCGTCCGTATCATCAATCCGCAAAATGAATTGACCTCCGTGCTGCCGCGCGAAGAGCCAATTGAATAGCGCAGTCCGGACACCGCCAATATGAAGGTATCCGGTAGGACTAGGAGCGAATCGTGTGCGGACCATGCGAGTCAATTCTACTTTTGCAGTGCCCCGTGCCGAGCCACAACACGTGTGAGCAAAAGAACGGCCGGCCAATCAGGCCCAAGTCTAGTGGCGTCTGTTATTTTTTGGTACGCCAGTGGCCGCGATCCGCAAGGGCTGCCCGCCCTGTCCGATGAACGAGTCGTGGGTCCGACAATCGACCGACTAGGCCGCGTCACGGAATTTACGTTGCTCACGCCTCAGTTTTTTGCGTTCCGCCTTGGAGAGGTGCAGCATGTCAGCGCTATCGCCGCTATCATCCTCGTCCAGTTCCCGCATGCGAATCGTCTCCTGCGCCACTCGAGAGGCCGTCGAATTCTCTTGCTCCGAAGTTCCCGCCCCACTCCGCTGACGGGACGATTTTTCGTCCGCTTGAAGCTTCTGTCGCCTCAGCGGCCCCCGCACTTCATCCGATCCCCGTTTGCCCGATGAGCCCGGATTGGACTGATCTTCGGGATTGGCGTTGGGTCGATCGACGGCAACTTTGCGTTTCCAAAAACGAAGGTATCTCCACCAACCGGACGGCTGAACGGATGGTTTCTCTTTCTTTTTCGGCGCCAGACGCAGATGGGCCGGTTTCGAGTCGGGAGTCGTTTCTTTTACCGGTTGCGATTCGCTGTTCTCAGAAGCTTCCTCCGACGCACCGCGTCGGCGCGAGCGTCCTTCCATCTCAAGTCGAATATGCCTGGCAAAGGTGGCACAGGTCGTCCAGACGAGCCAATTTCCCCACAGCGGGAGAGCAGGCACGATGCCGGCCACCGCTACCGAGAGATCTTGTTGCAGGATCCATTCGGAAAATCCCGGCACAAGCGCCAACGCATAGCAGACAAACGCGGCTGCAAACGTAAAACGGGCGGTGCGACACTCCCAGACTTCACGCCCTAGGCGGATGCCCAGCGGCAGCCCGATCACCATATAGAGATTCCCAGAACTGGCCCACTCCGGTAGCACGCCCTGGGCTAGATATCGATTGGCTAGTGCCCGACACGTGTCGTGCATCCCTACCACGACATCGAAACTAGCGAGCCCCCAAAGAACGGCGAGCCAAACCCACAAACGATACCGCCCTCGATAGTCGTCGATTCGGTGCCGTCGGAGCTGATACAAAAAGGCGGCCCAACCGACGCACAACCAGAGAGTCACCGTGTACATCCAGGTCGCCAAACTATCGACTCGGTGGAGATCGAGCCACGGCAAGGCGAGTCCGGACATTTTCTCTAAATTGCCACGTTGCAGATGTCCTATACTCATTAACCAGCTGCAGGCAAGCCCCGCTAGCAGCGACAAACTAATTGCGAGCTTCGAAAAAGGCAAAAATTTGCCGACTGGCAGGGATCCGTCCCGGCGCAACACCAGGGCATACCGATCGTCTTTCCGTCGACGGCGAATCCTGGGTCGCGAAACGGGAGGCTCGTCGCCCGCCACACGCCTACGTCGACCAGTGCGAATTGAAGAGCGGGCCAAGTCCATCGTGTATGCAGTGAATTTCCAGAATTTCTTACGAATCGAATTCGACACCGTCCCACCTTAGTCTCATCGGTCATCTGACTTCACCGAATTAATCCGATCAACTCGGAACACCAGCGGAACAGACGCATCGCCAAAACGTTGGGCAATCAACCGAAGTGCCTCCCTACAGTTAACGCAATCGTTAATATCTGCCTGGCACATCCCCCCCCAACTTGATTGACGGGCTTCCAGGATGACGTAGAGTTAACCAACGTCCTTTCCGAAGTCATCGCCTCGTGCCCGCAAAGCTACCAAACGACGTGCCGCTTACATCTACATTTCCCGACGCTGTTCCCGATGCTGCGAGCTTCCCGCTCGCTACGGCCACAGAAGACCGTGGGGTGCAGGACTGCGCCGCAGCGTCCCAAGTCCCTCAATTTGATAATTGTCTGGCTCAAGTTCGACTCGGAATTGCTAGTGGCCTCTACGTCGCCCTGCGCAGCAAACACGCTCCTACGGCCGCCCATAGCCTTCGCGTGGCGCTCTTCTGTTCGTCATGGTCGTACCAACTGAAGCTACACGACAACCAGCGGGACGTGCTGGAAGTTGCCGCGCTACTCCACGACCTTGGTAAGATCGGTGTTCCAGATCACCTGCTCTCAAAGCCCGGCCCGCTGACAGCAGATGAGGCGGATATGGTGCGCAAGTATCGCCAGTATGGCATCAACATTTTGTCGGCGTGTTGCTGCAACTCAGAAATCACCGAGAGCGTTAGGCTGGCAGCAAACCGCTACGACGGCGGCACCACGGACAATCCAGGCCCTTTCGGGACTGACTTACCACTGGCTGCCCGCATGATTGCAATTGTCGACGCCTACGATTCGATGATTCACGAACAAGTCTATCGACGGCCCATGTCGCAAGAGCGGGCGGTCGCAGAGCTGTTTTCACACGCCGGATCACAATTTGATCCTCACCTGGTCGAAGAATTTTCTCGGCTGCAATTGCTCGGACAAATCGAATCGTATCAGAACGTGGTCCGACGCTGGTTGCACGATCTCAATCCGACGGAATCCCAACATTACTGGGGTGCCGGACCGGTGCCGCAACTTCAGTCGATCGCCAATGAGTCAGAATCCTTGTTCCACGACAAGATGCTCGACAACACACTTCACGGCGTAATTTATGTCGATACCGGCCATAAAATTATCCGCTGGAATGCCGCCGCAGAACGCATCACGGGGATCCAGGGAACCACAGTCGCCAATACCCTATGGGACATCGACAGCTTTCGTTTCTGGGGCGAAGACCGCAAGCGAATTACCAGGGACCTATGCCCTGTCCAGCGCGCTATCGAGTCGAAGTGTCAGACCCTGCAGCGAGTCGTCGTGCGCCGCGTCGACCGAGACATCAACCTCGACCTGCATGCATTTCCTGTAGTTGACGAGCGTGGCATGTGCCAAGGCGCAGCCGTTCTCCTGCGCGACGCGACCTCCGAAACATCGCTTGAACAAACAGTACATGATCTCCATATACAAGCGGCAAGGGATCCATTAACGAAAGCAGCAAACCGGGCCGAGTTTGATCGCGTTCTCGCGAACCAAGTCAAGCGGTTTCAAGAAAGTGCCACTGCATCTAGTCTGATCATTTGCGACATTGATCATTTTAAGTCGGTCAACGATACGTATGGGCATCCAGCCGGCGACTCGGTCTTGATCGGGTTCTCGGATTTGCTCCATTCGATCTGTCGTCCCGAAGACTTGGTCGCTCGGTATGGTGGGGAAGAATTCGCTGTGGTCTGTCCCGACTGCGACATCGCGGCCGCCACCTTGCGAGCTGAACGAATCCGTGCGGAAATCGCGGCGGTCCACTTTACAGAACTTGGGTCGAGGCGGATTACAGTGAGTCTTGGTGTGACGCAGGTCCAAAATGGCGACTCGCCCGAAACTGTCGTGCGACGAGCCGATCGCGCTCTTTACCAAGCAAAAGAATTTGGACGCAACCGAGTAATCCAATTGGGTTCCGCTGACGACGAGCCTTCACCAGAAGGGACTCCAGAGTTAGGCAGTTGGCTCAGTTGGATCAGTGGTATGCCGAGCGGCAACGCTGTGCTCGAACGTCGCCTGCTAGCCCAAGTCCCGATTGATCTTGCGGTAGAAAAACTACGAGGCTTCGTCGCAGATCACTCGGCCGACATTGTATCGGTCTCCGAAAACCATCTCGTATTGTCGGTCGATAGCCGCCATGTTCCCCTACAGCGAAGGAACTCCGATCGCGCTACGACCATGATCCTGGAGATCCAGCTGGAATCGGTCACGCCAGACGAGACCGGATCAACGGCTGGCCTCCAAACCAGAATGCACGTTTCCATTCGATCGAAACGAAGTCGGGACCGACGCGCGGAAATCACCATCGAACGAGCACAGCAGCTGCTTCGGAGCTTGAAGGCCTACCTCATGGCTCATGAGGAAGCGACATCCTAAGACCACGGGCTAAAACCGTGGGCTGGCACTTACCTGAACCTGCTGCACCCCTGCCGACTGCGTTACTTCTTGGCCGTTACTTCTTGGCAGTCGCGTACCGCTCGCTGGCAGCCGCCCAATCGACGACATTGAAGAAAGCGGTAATGTAATCGGGGCGCCGGTTCTGGTATTTCAAGTAATACGCATGTTCCCATACGTCGATTCCCAATATCGGCGTACGACCTTCCATCAGCGGTGAGTCCTGATTTGCGGTGCTCTCTACTTTGAGCTTACCTCCGTCGAGCGACAGCCAGGCCCATCCGCTACCAAAACGGGCAACGGCGGCAGCCGAAAAGGCCTCTTTGAACTTATCCAGCCCACCCAATTCGGCATGGATTGCATCCGCTAAGGGCCCGGATGGAACCCCGCCTCCCTTGGGACTCATGATGGTCCAGAACAGCGAATGGTTAGCATGTCCGCCGCCGTGGTTCCGCACGACGGCACGAATGTTCTCGGGCACTGCCGACAGATCAGAAATCAATTGTTCAACGGTCTTGGATTCCAACGCACTCCCCGCAATCGCGTCATTGACCTTGGTGATATAGGCCTGATGATGCTTGGTATGATGGATTTCCATCGTCTGGGCGTCGACGTGCGGCTCAAGAGCATCGTAGGCATACGGAAGTTTTGGCAATGTATAGGCCATAAAATATTCCTTTCAAGATCCAGGCAATAACAAGTGTATTGCTTTGATTGCGGCAGTATTTCGCGGAAATGTCAACGAAGTCACATTTTAGTGCGGCATAGCCGCTTAGGCGAGGGGGAGGATAGCGATCGATAGCTGGTTTCTGCTGTCACCTACGATGAAGAAATTCGGATCCTTCAATTGACGCGCCGGAAGAGGTTGCGTAGACTCCGCGCCAAGGACAAGTCAGTGCGCGCAACATCAACCTTCTCTCACGGAATTTCTATTCCCCGCGGAACAGTTCATCCGAAGAGAAGGAATACACGGATTGGATGGATTGAGTGTGCCTGCTCGAAGGTGGGTCCGATTGTCGTTGTGTCACGGATGGCAAATATGAAGATTTCCATGGTTCCCATGAGATGTTGCGTCGCCCTAGTGCTTGTCGGGTTGACTCTACCTAGTACGGGCTGCCGCTCTTCGAACCGAGTATCCCAATTACCGGGAATGGGTTGGCTTAGCCGTAACGACTCCGGACCTTATACCGACGAATGGGCCGAAGCGGAACGAGGACCAAAACCGCCCTCCGTGGACGCGACTCCCGCACCGACCAGCGGCCCGGCCACAGCAGCAAAAAAAGGTGGCATTAAGGAAAAGTTGGCCAGTTTTGATGGGACCACCGAGTACCCCGACACGGGCTTCCCAAAAACACCTCGTCCCGACGGGGTCAAGGATGCCCCGATCAGTAAACCGAAAAAGGGATTCTTCACCGGACTGTACAACACCATCGGCGGACCCGACAAAGCAGAAACAGCCGAACCGACCTCGAATACCAACGACGCTCACAGTTCGTCCTCATCGGGACCGACCAACTATGCAAACGCCTTAAACGAGGCAGCGCAGGGTTACAGCGCTGCGGCTGCGCAACAAGTGAAGGGGGTCACAGAACAAGTGTCCAATACAGCGCAACAAGTCGGCAACTCCGCTCAGGAATACACCGACGCTGCGCAAAAGTACGTTGAATCTGCCGCTCAACAATACAACCAAGCCGGGCAGCAATATGCGAGTGACATCGATCAACAGGGAACTCAATACGCTGAGTCAGCTCAACAGATGGCGAACCAACCCGCTGCGAGGCTCGCTAACCAAATATCTGGAATTTCTCCGTACGGCGGACCGGCCCCCTATTCGGCTGCGGCTCCCGCTGCCGAACCCGGAAACCACCAAGACGATTCGTCAAACGCCGCCGATAACGCGAGTACGTACACCAATCCCAACACCACGGGACCGTACGCCAATGTACCGCCGTACGCCAACGAACCGCCTTCAAATTTTCAGCAGTCCGGGTCCGCACCACCGGCCGGTTTCGCGCCCCCAGCCGGCGTGGCCAATCCGGTCCCAGGCCCTCAGGCGTCGGGCGGAGGAGGTGCCAACGATGGCTACTGGCAGGCCCCAGGCACAGGCACGCCAGCGGAACCGCCAGCAAGCCAGGCTGCACCACAGGCCCCTGAACGCAAAAGCAAGCCGTGGCGACCGTTCAGTACGGGAGCACCTGTCAGCTAGTCGGCGTAAGCCGGTTTTTCTCTTATTTTCCCCACCGATCGATTTGATCGGCGACGAGTCCCTTCTAAGCTACCATCCCATAACCATATTGGACTCGATCACTTTGCGTGCATCGCTCAGGTCCGATCCGGTCTCGTGCATGTAAAGTCGGATCGCGTGGACTTTGTCCCCGGCTGCCTTAGATAGGCAATCTCGTGCGACGGAACAAGGATCGGTAGGACCGCTAAGCCCCAAAGCCGACTTGGAAATCACCCAAGTGTCACGCGGTCGCTTGGTCAACCGAAGCACGTCATCTGTGGGATATGCGTCCTTCACTACTTTCTTCGCATCTTCCTCACCACCCGCCCATGTGATAATAATGTGCGCGTCTGTTTCAACTTCGAAGAGGGGCATCGACTCGCTCCTTAGGATGAGGTTTACCGAACCAGAAAAACCGAATCGACAACCAATGTCTGCGGCCAAGACCGCCACCTGCCCACCGCACGGCCGTCCCTCGTGATTCTAAATCGTGGGGACGTGGCGCGTCAACTTACCGGCAGAAAAGATATTGTACTGCCTATTGCCTCGGGAGTCCGAATGGACCAATCGCATCGAACTTCACGCAAAATTCCGCCACCCGTCCGCTCCGTTCGGCGAATCGTCGTCGCAATTGCGATTGTTGCTTACGTGGCATGGCGAATCCCCTCGGATGCCGCCAACACATATCTTGCATATGGCTTATCAGTGGGGAGTGGTGGCAATCTGGCGAAAGCCGAAATGGCTTTTGAAAAGTCACGCCGGTGGGCACCGAACAACATTGACGCCTACGACATCCGCGCGCAGTTCTACAGTGACCAACGTCAATTCGAGAAGGCGGCCGCGGAGTGGCAGGCCCGGTCGCAACAGACACCGCGCGATATTGCACCTCTCTTGGCCCGAAGCGAAGTGCTGCTACGGATGGGACGTCCTGTCGACGCCATCCAAGCCGCCAAAGAAGCAACGACCGTCGCCTTGGAAGAGCTTCGCATGGCCGAAGTCGAAGGAAAGAAGGATCAGATTAAACTTTCGAAGTTCATGTACGCCAATGCGCTAAATGGTCTCGCATACACTCGTGCCCGTTCCATGCAGGACATTGACCAAGGCTTGCTGGAAGTCGAAACGGCTATGCACCTGATGGGTGGCCTGGACGCCAACGCGATGCTTGATACCCGCGGATACCTGTACTTCTTGAAAGGAGACCTCGTGGCGGCTTACGAAGATATGACGCGATGCTGCCGAAATTTTCGTGAACTCTATCACTGGAGACTTGTCCAATCGACATGGCAGCAGCAAAACCGTGTTGACCAAAGCCAAGAAGACGAGGTGATCGCTAACGCCAAGCACAATCTGGCCGTGGGATACCAGCATTTGGGGCTCGTACGAGCAGCACTAGGCCAACACGTACAAGCATGCGACGACTTTTCGCATGCGATTCGACTGGGCTACAATCCCGAACTGGGAGTCTGGTAATAGAAAAGCGAGAAAAGACAATCAAAGACAATTAGCCTCTTCAGAAGAATTCGTGGGTAAATTTCCTTTCGGGTAGTGCTCCGAGGTTGTGATACAGGGGGA
>JAQCHP010000014.1 GCA_027619595.1 Planctomycetota bacterium | reverse complement strand
ATTGTTGTAAAATTTCCATGTCTGGCTCCTTCCTTGCAAACCGATGCTATTGGATCCTAAATATACCACGTCCGGAACGGCATTCGAACCGGAATGCTCACGTTATGACGCAAAATCAGGATTGCCGTCAAGACCAGCTTGCTGATTTGATGGCGTGATTGCTAATAGTGACTCACTAGCTTCGCTATCTTGACTATAGCCACACGCAGGCAAGAGCAGCCAAACCAGGCATCGAACCCATTTCCTCAATTCTAAGGCGATCTTGCATGAAAGATGAATTCCGCAACAGCGACGTACCTTCCTTGATCACTCGTGAGGACACCAGCCAGGAAACGCTCGTTGCGGATTGATGCCGAGGCAGCGTACTCGGTCTTTAACGTCCGACGATTTTTGCTAAGTACTCTTTGAGGGCGCATTGGACCATCCGGAATCCGTCTGGATTTGGCAAGCCATAGATCAGGTGGTATGGATAGCGAACGGAGCCAAAGTCGGACGGGACAGGTTCCACGTGCAAATCGGCGTCGAGCGCCAGACGCATTGCTCGGTCCAGGTGCCAAGCCGACGTAAGCAGTCCAATACGAGGATTTTCGCCAAATTTCGGCAATTCTTGTTTCAAGTACTGGATCTCTTCGAATGTATTGCGGCCTTCTCCTGATTGGAGCGCCGAGGTCGGGATACTTACGTCCATAAGGATCGAACGAGCCTCCTCCCCTGGGCTCACGTTGCGAAGCGCAGATGGACCCGAAAGAAGGGTGCCCGTGCAAACAATTTTTCCTGCCAGGCCCCGGTGGTAGAGGCGAGCAGCCAACATGACACGATCTCCTGACGACGTTCCCAATTGGGCGACGCCATGTGCGCCTGTGTTAGTGCCTCCCCCCAGGACGACTAGTACGTCGTAACGCGGGCCATCTAGGGGGCGCAGGTTCTTGTAGGGTGCTTCTAATGTGCTTAGGAGCCACGAACCAATCCAGACATTGCCGAAGAGGTTGTAGGTACAACAGACAGCAACCATCGTCCATCCCGCGAACCGGTTGATGCGAATGAACGCATACACCGACGCGATCAAGAGGGCGGCAAATACGATGGAACACGGCATGACGGCCTGCGTTAACAGTTTCTCCCAAAGCATACGATTGGACGTGCTCGATACCACGCTCATCGTCAGAACGGAAACGATGACAACGAAAACAATTGATTTCTTTACGGCGCGACTTCGAGCAAGTTCGGCAGGGGGGGGCACTTGCGCTGAATCAGGTTGTATCGGGGTAGGAATGTCCATCGTGCTGGTACCGTTGCTCGGGAGATGCGTATTCGCCGCTGGTCGAGGGGCTAAGAAACAATCGCGGCGGGAGTTTTTCTCCCGCGGGGTCCTAATTCAACTACCTGCATCGCGCGGACCTGGGGGCCATCGATTTCGAAGCGAAGCATCGTTCGTAGGGTGTGAAATCCATGGTGTCCGGCAGCTCCTGGATTCAAACAAAGCATATTTCCCAACGACTTGTCACGACCAACCTGTAATATGTGCGAATGTCCACAGATAAAAAGGCGGGGACCATTTGCTTGGAGAGTCGCCAGGAGGTCCCGCGGAAATCGCCCCGGTTGGCCGCCAATGTGCGTCATCCAGACGGGGACTTGCTCGCAAAGGAATCGCAGGTGTTCCGGGAACTCAGCACGCACGACTTCGTCGTCAATATTGCCAAACACGCCCCTGAGTGGTTTTCCCGCAGCCTGGAGCTGCTGGACTACGTCGGCACCACCAAAATCGCCGGCGTGCCAGATCTCATCCCGGTCGTCCAAGTAGTCCCAAACAAGTGGATCCAAGTAGCCGTGGGTATCCGACAATAAGCCGATCCGAATCATAGGAGGTTCTCCGTCCCCCTTGGGACTTGCCGCGAAATTTTCACCAAGATACAATCGGTGCCTGACGCCGTAACTGTTTGTATGCCAGCGAGTTCCGGAAAGGGACCCATGAAAAAAACGACGATCCCAATGATTACGCTCGGTTGGACCCCTGGTTTTGTGACGAGTTTCTTGTGCGGGATCCTGTTGCTCGTAGGATGCCGTCCGACGAATGTTAACGCACCGGACGCTGCTGTAACATCGCACAAATCTGGCTCTGATGAAGGTGGTACCTCGTCGTCACTGGCGGATGACTCTGCCGATCGTCCGACGGTTGCCTTTGTCACCAACCAAATCGCCGACTTTTGGAAAATTGCGGAGGTGGGTTGCAACGATGCAGAAAAAGAATTTAACGTTAAGGTCGACGTCAAGATGCCGCAAGAAGCAACGGCGGTAGAACAAAAGCGAATTGTGGAGGATCTCCTGAGCAGTGGCGTGAAGGGGATTGCGATTAGTCCACTCGCTGCGGACGATCAAGTTGGATTTCTTAACGAGGTGGCGGCGAAAGTGCCGTTGATTACTCACGATTCCGACGCTCCCAATTCAAACCGCCTGTTGTACATTGGCATGGACAACTATCGCGCCGGACGCATGTGTGGAGAACTCATCAAGGAAGCCCTGCCGCAAGGTGGAAAAGTTGTTCTGTTTGTGGGGCGATTGGAGCAAGACAATGCTAAATACCGTCGTCAAGGGATTATTGATGAGCTGTTGGGGCGGACTGGTGGGCCGGGTGTACATGATGACGATCCCCAGAACTTAGTTTCTGGCGACAAGTACACGATCTTGGCGACGTTGACCGACCAGGGTAAGCCGGAAGTCGCCAAGCAAAAGGCCGAAGACGCGATCAACACGTATGCGGATATGAACGCCATGGTCGGTTTGTTCGAATATAACCCACCGGTTTGCTTTGAAGCAATTAAACAAGCCGGTAAGCTTGGACAGATCAAGCTAATCGCGTTTGATGAGAACTCGGTTACGTTGCAAGCCATCAGGGACGGCCATTGTCACGGCACCGTCGTGCAGAATCCCTATGAATATGGCTACCAATCCGTGAAGGCGTTGGCTTCAATCTTGCGAGAAGAACAGCCCGCGGCGAAGTTCATTGACATTCCGCCACGTCAGATTCGGATCGACAACGTGGATGCGTATTGGGATGACCTGAAGAACAAGACGGCAGGCAACTGATCGATCCCACTTATGACCGACATAACGCCTCCTCTGCTTGTGGCCCGTGGGATCACCAAGTCCTTTCCTGGGGTGCGCGCCTTACGGGGTGTTGACCTTACTCTGGCCAAGGGGGAGGTTCTGGCGATCGTAGGCGAGAATGGCGCCGGCAAGAGCACCTTAATGAAAGTGTTGGCCGGCGTTCAACCCGCTGATTCGGGCTCCTTGGAAATCGACGGACGCCAGGTTCAGTTGCAGTCGGTAACCGATGCCTTGCGACTTGGCATAGCGCTCATTCATCAAGAGCTTAATCTGGCTGACAATCTCGATGTGGCAGCCAACGTATTTCTTGGTCGCGAGTTCAATTATTGGGGTTGTATTCATCGTCGGGAACTTTATCAACAAGCAGAGCAATACCTGCGAATGGTTGGGCTTGAAGTCCAACCATCAACGATCGTTAAAGACCTGTCGATCGGACAACAACAGATGGTTGAAATTGCCAAGGCGCTGTCGGTGGATGCACGTGTGTTGATCATGGACGAGCCGACATCGAGTCTCTCCGCGTCAGAATCACGATGTCTTTTTGATGTGATCCGACAACTCAAGGGGCGCGGGGTTAGTGTGGTATATATTTCGCACCGATTGGGAGAAGTCTTGGATCTCGCCGACCGCGTTACAGTTTTACGCGACGGCCAGAACGCTGGCGAACTGATGGGCAATGAAATCTCTCGCGACCGAATGGTTCGCATGATGGTGGGACGCGACGTCCAGCAGTTCTATTGTCGCAAAAAGCGACAGCCGGGACCGGTGTTGTTGCAGGCAAAGGAACTGGTAACAGCGACATGGCCGAAACATCCGATCAACCTGTCGGTTCGAAGTGGCGAGATCGTGGGCCTAGCGGGCCTGGTGGGTGCCGGGCGGACCGAATTGTTGCGAACGTTATTTGGAATTGATCGTCAAGTCTCGGGTGAAGTACGCATCGACGGTAAGGTGGCCATTTTGGACTCGCCGCGAGACGCAATTCAACTTGGCGTGGCCCTCGTTCCCGAAGATCGAAAGCAACATGGACTCGTGCTGGAAATGTCCGTTCGACACAATATTGGTTTGGCCGGCCTGCGCCGAAATCAGCTCCGCGCAGGACTCGTGAATCAACGTCAAGAAGCTGACGATACGGCGCGCATGGTCCAGCTCCTCCACATCCGCACTCCCTCTCACGAACAAGCTACCCAGTTCTTGTCCGGTGGCAACCAACAAAAGGTTGTGATGGGAAAATGGCTGAGCGGGGCACCCAAGGTACTGTTGCTCGATGAGCCGACTCGTGGCATCGACGTGGGGGCTAAAGAGGAGATCTATGGATTAATTGAGTCCCTGGCGGAACAGGGGATGGCGATTCTCTTTGTCAGTAGTGAAATGGAAGAAATCTTGGGCATGGCGGATCGCGTACTCGTCATGCATGAAGGACGGATGACGGGCGAACTGCCACGCGGTGAGATGACCGAAGAGGCGATTCTGCAGCTTGCCACCGGTGGCAAGCACTAAAAGAAGGGTATCGACAGTGTTACGTATTAAAGTCTTTGGGATTCTGATGTTGCTGTTGGTCCTGTGCGGACTGCTCGCAATCACCGTACCCGAATCTTTCTTGACCGGCAACAATATTGAGAATCTGCTCAGACGCACTGCCCTTTACGGTGTCCTGGGAATCGGCGTGGCATTTGTCATTATTACATCTGGCATCGACCTCTCTATCGGTTCGGTAGTTTGTTTGGCTGGATGCTTACTAGCGATGTTCTTGCGAGTCAGTCACCTTCCCTCGGATCAAACGCCCGTTTACGCAGTGGTTGCAGCTGAGAAGCAACTCATGCTGCCTGCCAATGTAAGTGTCGTTTCGCCGGGCGACCGCATTCGGTATTACGGGGGGCGCCGTGCGGAAGCCGCTGTTCGTACTGTGGTTGATGTTGAACAACGATCGGTAGAACTGGACGGTAAAGCGAAGACAACCACCGTTGTTACGGTGGACCAACCTTTTAGCAAAGACGACTCGCTCGGTTATGTCGCGCGAGTTTTTCCCGTCGAATCGTCGAAGCCGCGGAACACCCAAAACGGGAGTCTCGCGGAAGTTACCGTGATGGGGCAACATCCTGTTCGACCCCGTGATCAGGTGGTGTTGATCCACGCAACTTCCGGGTTCAAGCAACTGCCCATATCCAGCGTCGAATCCGCGGGTTCGATGACGCACATGACTTTGCAAGGGGCTTTCGAACAACAACTTGATTCTCAGTGGGTGGCGTTGCCGCTGTATCGATCTCAGCGCATGTCGATCGTAATGGCGGTCACACTCGTTCTTGCAATCGGTGCGGCACTTGGCTGGATCCATGGTATTTTGATCACGAAAATTGGATTACAACCGTTTGTTGTTACGCTATGCGGACTGCTGTTTTACCGCGGGATTTCTCGCTGGCTGGTCAACGATCAGCCACAGGGATTCGGCAACGAATACGACGCCACGCTGCGCGTTGTCGCAACGGGCAAGGCCATGATTGCGGCCGGCGATGACGGTGGTTTCAAGTTTGGTGTCCCCAACCCGTTTTTTATCCTTTTGGGTGTAGCATGCCTAGCGGCCTTCTTTTTGGGAAAAACGATTTGGGGACGCTATATGCTCGCCCTTGGTCGAAGTCGTCAGGCGGCGGAATACTCAGGCATTAACACCGGTCGCATGACAATCGTCGCTTATGTGATTTGTACGAGCCTGGCGGCCTTAGGAGGTATGCTGTTTGCCTTGGACGCAAATTCTGTATCTCCGTCCAGTTTCGGAAATTTCTTCGAATTGTATGCGATTGCCGCCGCTGTGCTTGGCGGTTGTAGCTTGCGTGGTGGCGAAGGGGGTATTCTTGGCGTTGTCATCGGCACCGCCCTGATGCAGGTACTCTACAACTTGATTGTGCTCATGCGAATTTCTGACACACTGCAGTTTGCCATTATCGGTGCGGTGATTCTGGCCGGTGTTATCGCGGACGAGTCGCTCAAAAAATGGAATGTACGGCGGCAACTGGCCCGCCGCGCAGCTGACCATTCATGAGGTTGCGTGACATGCAATTTCGACGGCACAGTCGGATTCGGAAATCAATTCGATTCGTTGCTTGCGTCACGATTTGCATTGGCTATCCGATTGGAACCGCCCGGGGCGACGATTCAATTCCCAATCAGCCATCGTTTGTGGAATCGATCCAGCCATTCTTGCAAACCTATTGTCTCGATTGCCACAGTGGCAGCGACGCCGAAGGGAGTATTTCCCTAGATCGATTTGCGACGCACAGTCACGTGCAAGAGGAGTATGGACTGTGGAGTTCCGTGCAGAAAATGGTGCGCAGTGGGCGTATGCCACCTCCCGACTCGCTTCAACCGCCAGTTGACAAGAGGTCAATGCTCGTCGCAGCTATCGAACAGGAACTCCAATCGTTCGACTGCAGCAAAGCTCTCAGGATGCCCTATGTGGCTGTGCGGCGGATCAATCGGACCGAAAATCTTACGTTGCGCGACCTATTGGGAGTCGATTGGCAACCTGCCGCCGATTTCCCGTCGGATGACGTCGGATACGGGTTCGACAACGTGGCCGATGTACTTTCGGTTTCACCACTGTTGTTCGAAAAGTATTTGGAAGCGGCGGAAAATTTGGTGAATCGCGTATTGAATGATTCAAAACTGCGGCTACGAATTTTGGTGCACCCCGCCGAAGAACAGGGCGATCTTGGGGCTCCCCACGGGAGAAATATCTTGGAGTTCGCCGAACGGGCTTTTCGGCGGCCGCTCACAAAACTCGAAGTGCAAAACCTAGCGGAATTGGTTCGTGCGGCACCACGTCGCGGAGAGCCTTCGCAGGATTCCGTACAATCTGCGTGTACTTCCATCTTGGTGTCTCCCAATTTTTTGTTCCGGACAGAGTCGGCTGAGCCGGCGATCGATCGTGATGGACGCAGAGGTTGGCTGAACGACTGGACGCTTGCTAGTCGCCTTTCGTATTTTTTGTGGAGCAGTCTGCCCGACGAACAACTTCTTCAATTGGCTCGACAAGATCGATTGCACGAACCGGCAATACTGCGCCGGGAAACTTTACGTATGGTCCAAGATCCCAAAGCGGCCGCGTTTGTGGAGAACTTTTCCGGGCAGTGGCTGCAACTACGTCTACTCGATGTTCGATCACCTGATCCTCGCCAATTCCCACAATTGAATGCGGCGCTACGCGATGCGAGAGGAAACGATACGTGTGTTCGCGTCAATACTAAGCGAAAATCGTAACGTCCAAGAATTCCTTTCGGCCGACTTTTCGTTTGTGAATGAGGAACTAGCAAATTTTTACGGAATCACCGGTGTTCGGGGCGATCAATTCCGACGTGTGGAGCTTCCCGAAACGCGTCGAGGCATTGTGACACACGCCAGCGTCTTGCTGGTCACCTCCAACCCAACACGTACATCGCCGGTAAAACGCGGGAAATGGGTACTGGAGAATATCTTGGGTGAACCGCCGCCCCCACCACCGCCGAACGTTCCCCAACTGAACGACGGAAGTGTCGCGACTGGCTCGATTCGTCAAAGAATGGAACAGCATCGGTCGAACCCCGCTTGCGCAGTCTGTCACCTTCAGATGGATGCCTTAGGATTCGGATTGGAGAACTTTTCGGCAATCGGCCAGTGGCGCGACAGTGACGGAGAATTTCCGGTCGACGCACAGGGCGAGTTGCCGAACGGACTGCAGTTCAATGGTCCGCACGAACTGACACAAGTTTTGGCCACGCACTATCGGGAGGCATTCGTACGGTGTTTGACCGAAAAGCTGATGGTTTATGCGCTCGGACGTGGGTTGCAACCGGCCGACCGATGTGCCGTGAATGCAATTCAACTGAAAAGTGCTAGCAGTGGTAATCGCTTTCAGGAACTGATTTCGGCGATCGTCTTAAGTGAGCCCTTCCTCTCTGGCCCGGTTCCGCCCTAAACGGTTCAATTTATCCCGTTGCACGGTCGATTTGACTAAGGAACCGATCGCTTCGTCGACCGGCAAACCGCTCATCCTGGCTTCGTAACGACCAAGCCGCTCATCCTGACCCCATCGCCTCCATGAGACAGACTCTTGCTGCCCCGTCGACCGTGGGCTTAACGTCGGACGAAAGTGCTCCGGCTGCAAAGTTGCCGGACAATCGGACGAGCGACGGCCGGAGTACGGGTGTACGAATTCCCGCGCAAACGGTGGTGGACTCATGGTTGCTTACGGAACACTTAGGGTCGGGCAGTTACAGTTCAGTTTGGGCGGCGCGTCCAGTGGCGACTTGGGTTGGCAGTCCGGCCGACTATGCAATTAAGCTTTTGCAACCAAAATACGCTTCCGATGACCACATCCTGAAGTCGCTTGCCTTGGAAAAGCAGCTCGGCCAAGAACTATCGCATCCACACCTCGTTCCCGTCTTAGACGGAAAAATCGATTCGCGTGGATTGTCGTATCTCCTCATGCCGCGGTTACGCGGAGCTTTGGTGTCGGAATCCATCGCGCGAGTTGGTCGGTTCATGATACCGCACGCACTTTGGATTATGAGGCAGGCTACCGAAGCTTTAGCCGTCCTGCATGGGGCGGGCTGGGTTCACGGTGACATAAAACCAGAGAACCTGCACGTCACCGCGGATGGTCATGCCACGTTATTGGATCTGGGTATGGCGTGTCGAATGTCGACTCCAGCCCAACCGAGTCAGCACGGAGGTTCTTTGGCCTACATGGCTCCTGAGCGACTCGTGCTTCGAAGTCAAGTAACGCACCAGAGCGACATTTATAGTCTTGGAATTACGCTGTACGAAATGTTGGTCGGTCGGCATCCACACCGGTGTCGCTCGGCTGGACAATGGGTAACCGCTCACCTCACTTGTCCGGTCACTCCGCCGCATCACCTGTGGAACGAGATTCCCGTCAGCGTGTCGGATCTGGTCTGCGACATGTTGAAAAAGGAACCCTTGCGCCGGCCGATCTCTTGCGATGAGCTTCGTCAGCGACTCTTGAAGCTTGAGCTAGAAACCCTAGCACTGCGACACCCTGCTGCCGGCGATTCATTTCCCTCCACAAGCCTTGGCATCAACGATAGCGTGTGGTCAGCTAGTCCCACTGCTGGGCGTGCTGCTCCACCTCGTCCGCATCGATTTTCTCGGCGGCCTAGTTAACACTCAAGATTTGCGATTGCCGCAAAGTCGTCTTTCAGTGTTTGGTACAGGTGTCGATAGACGGGAAAGGCACGATCGTAATATTGTCTCGGTTCGCGCTGGACGGGTGTTTCGCTATTGATATGGATCGTGGCTTTACACGCTTCTTGGATATTCTTGTAGTTGCCGGCACCGACTGCCGCCAAGAGAGCAACTCCGTAGGCGGGTCCTTGTTCGGCATTGAGCGTGACAACTTTTTGGCCGAATACGTTGGCCTGAATTTGGCGCCAAAGGGGGCTACGAGCGCCACCGCCGCCAGCGCGAATTTGACGTATCGGTACGTCCAGTTCCTGCATCAATTGGATGCAATCACGTAGCGAGTACGCCACCCCTTCCATAATCGAACGGACAAGATGCCCCCGTGTGTGGCTGAGCGTCAGTCCGACGAAGCTGCCTCGGGCGAGCGGGTCGGCGTGCGGCGTTCTTTCGCCGGCGAGGTAGGGCAAGAAAAAGAGCCCCTGGCTGCCACGCGCGACCGCTGACGCTTCTGATGTCACGCGATCGTACAACGAATCCATACTCGCCTTCGGGTCTCCGGTCTTGACGATTTGTTGACAAAACCATTCCAAAGAACCTGCGGCGGACAACGTTACTCCCATCAAATGCCATTTGTCGCGGACAGCATGGCAAAAAGTATGCAACCGACCCTGAGGATCAATTTGGACTTCATCACTGTGGGCAAATACGACGCCCGAAGTTCCGAGCGAACTTGCCACCAGACCGGATTTCACAACTCCATTCCCAACAGCGTTCGCGGCGCAATCTCCCGCGCCACCGACAACAATGCATTCGGTAGAGAGCCCCAGGGATTCCGCCACCGTGGCCGCAATTTGCCCCGTTACATCCTCGGACTCAAAGCAGGCTGGTAACCACCGAGAATCGATTTCCAATTTCGATAGTACCTTGAGATTCCAATCACGATTCGCCACGTCGAGCAACAGTGTGCCGCTTGCATCGCTGACGTCGGTCGCCAATTCTCCGGTGAGTCGCCATCGAATGTAGTCCTTCGGAAGGAGTATATGGCAGACTTTGTCGTAGTTCCGTGGTTCGTGATTTCGCAACCAAACAATTTTGGGCGCGGTAAAACCCGTTAATGCTGGGTTGGCCACCATCCGAATGAGTGCTTTACGACCTCCTACGCGATTTTCGATTTCTTGGCATTCGGCTGCGGTACGCTGGTCGTTCCAGAGTAGGGCTGGCCGGATGACCTGGTATTTTTTATCTAGAAAAACGGAACCGTGCATTTGGCCCGATAGACCGATCGCTGTCACGCTGTTGCGTTTTCCCCCCACTTTTTTCACCACGTCGCGAACTACCGAAACGGTAGCCTGCCACCAATCTTCTGGGCTTTGCTCGCTCCATAAAGGGCGAGGGTGGTGGAGGGGGTAGCTGGCGGTGCTCTCCGCTAGGATGTCACCCGTGGGGCTGACGGCCAATGCTTTTGTGCTCGAAGTTCCCACGTCAATTCCCAACAAGATGCTCATGGTGCCTGCAATGCCTCAATTTTTTCGCGCTGTGCTATCAAGACCTACCCGTATGTGCGGTCCTCGGAAGAGTCGCAATAATAGGGCAACCGACCGAAGTTGGACACTGCCAGGAAAATCGTAGGATAACGAACACATTATGTGCCTCTCCGAATTAAACCGACGTATCCGGGGACAGGCCGCTACCCATTGTACGTGCCCCGGAGTCCTGCTGAAATTGTGCGCGGCTTGGCTCATTTTGTTTGGTCGATTCTGCCAAACGATCGTCTTTACCGGCAGCATGTTCTTTTGTGTTGCCGGAATCGTGGGCTGCCAACGGAGCGAATCGGACTCGTCAATCGCTCCGTCAGGACGATCGGACAATCCCACAACTTCCACTCCTGTCGACCCTCCCAAGATGGAGCCGCTAGTACTCGCCGTCGTAGACAATCAGGATCTGGGAGAAACGTGCGCACGGGAGTGGCGTGCCGAAACGGGGGGCAGCCTCGAGTTGCGGCATCTACGAGCGAGCGACCTCTCGACCGAATCAAGATCGTATGACGTGTTGATACTTCCACAGCGATTGTTGGGAGATGCAGTTGCGTTAGGACTAGCTGATCCGCTCGCCGACCAATGGTTCAAGGATGGCACTTGGAAAAGTGATGACGTCTTGCTACGTGACGCTTCCGAGTTCGTAAAATGGGAAAATCGCGTTGTGGCAGTGTCATTCGGTACGCCATTCTTGGCGATACTGTATCGTCCAGACGTGTTGCAAGCGGCGAAAGTACGCTTGCCAACAACTTGGGCGGAGTACCTGGCGGCGGTCGAAATGCTGGCAAAAACACGGTCGTTACCGCCAGATGCGACGTTGTCGCCGACGCCTCGATCCGTTCAGGTGCTGGAACCATTGGCAGTGGGTTGGGCGGCGGTGACATTCCTGGCGCATGCTGCACCCTACGTGCGAGACATATCGCAGGCGGTGCCCTTTTTTGCCCCAGATGATTTCGGTCCGCGCATTACCGACCCTCCGTTTGAACGAGCGTTGAAGGAATTGGTTCGCTGCGCGCAAACGAGCGGAACAGCGGAGCAATGGTTAGCCACATCGCCCGCAGACGCGGCCACTGCGGTTCTGCAGGGGCAAGCCTCTGTGGCACTTACTTGGCCCCACGCCGCGTGGACGCCGTCGCGATCGACCGACGCTGTGGAAAATCATGTGTTAGCTATAGCGCCGTTGCCGGGCTCCAAGGATTACTACTCCACGCGTTCGCGTGCTTGGGAACTCCGCGAAGATGGTCAGAACGCACGTGTCCCGTTGTTGGGCAGTGCCGGACAATTAGGTATCGTCAATGCGGGTTCCAAGCACAAACGGGCTGCTTCCCAGTTTCTATTTTGGCTCACATCACCTGCACGCGGAGCATCGATTGCTACTGCAAGTCCTTGGACGTTCCCGTTTCGGAAGTCACATCTTCAGGAGACTGGGGCGTGGTTGGGGAAATTCGCACAAGGATCCTTGCCCACCGAATTTTCGGGCCTGGTTGAACAAACGCAACGGGAAGAAATATGGCTGACATATCCACGTTTCTCTCACGCGTCACGTTACATGGACGTGTTGGACACGGCGGTTCGGCAGGCGGTCGCGGGGCAAGAGGATGTTTCGATATTGCTGCGTGATGTGTCGGAACATTGGCAGCGTATTACCGACGAACTTGGTCGGGAGTCACAGCGCCGTTCCTATCTCCAAAGCATTGGCTTAGGCGACTTGAGCCGTTCCTAGTTACAGACTATTCGCGAACCATACACTGTAATCGTCGAGAATTTGATAGTTCTTTGATTTTTTGTCAACGGCCTTAATCTCTGAAAGTCCAAGATAGAATTCCTTTCCGTCCGACTTGCGACGAACGTATCCCGCAATATCTTCGCAATGAAACAACATCCATTCCGAAGATGCATCTATTTCAATTTCTAACAGCTCGAATTTGTCTTTGTAGGATGGACGAACCTTGCGGAGACTTTTATATTCATCCGGATCACCGGGACCAAGCACATAGAATTCCTCCCAGCGAAAGTCTTCGATTCCAGTGACGTCGCACGGTAGCTGAAGCGAAGTTTCAAGGTATTCACAATACTTGAAACGACAATCTTCGAAACCTAGTTCCTCGTCGTCACCCACAATTGCGGCGATGCGAGCGAATTGATTATCCGAACGATTCATGTGCTTGACTCCTTCACAATCACATGGCAGTAGTAGATTTTTGTAGCGGAACGGTCGCCATCAGCGGGCTACTTGATCGCATCAGCGTATAAATCGGCCACCATGGGCCAATTGACGATCGAAAAGAAGGCGGTCACGTAATCATTGCGGCGATTTTGGTACTTTAAGTAGTAGGCGTGCTCCCAAACGTCCAAGCCCAAGACGGGGATATGTCCGTGGCTGATTGGATTGTCCTGGTTGGCGGTACTTTCAATCACCAGCTTTTTATCTTTGTTGACACTTAACCAGGCCCAACCACTGCCAAAGCGTCCCATGGCGGCTTTAGTGAAATCCTCCTGGAACTTGGTCATGCCACCCAATTGCGAATCGATGGCCGATTGGACCTTGCCGGTGGGTCCTCCCGCGTCCTTTTTGAGCAGTTTCCAGAACATGCTATGGTTCAGATGCCCGCCCGCGTTATTGCGAACTGTCTGGCGGATGTTCTCAGGAACGCTTTCCAGGTTCGCGACCAGTTGTTCCAAGCCAGGATGCCCGACCGATGTGCCATCAAGCGCCTTATTCAGATTATTCACATAGGCAGCATGATGCTTACCGTGGTGAATCTCCATCGTCTTAGCATCGATGAACGGCTCCAAGGCATCGAATGCGTAGGGGAGCGTAGGTAATTCATACTTTCCGGGTGAAGTTTGCGCCGCCGAGACTGTCGCTGCTGGCATAAGGTTGGTCGGTATCATGCTCGCAGCAACTGTAACCAATCCTGTTTCTCGGAGGAAACCACGGCGATTGACGGTGCCTTCCGCCCAGGGTGCTCCGGGGACCGGGTTCTGTTGTTTTGCCGCGTCGTCGTGCTGTTTTGGTAATGTCATTAAACACCTCAGTGTTGCGTGAAAGACCGCTTGCACTGGGCAAGCCAAATGTGAATACCGCGGTCCCCACATGATATCGGGCTGAAACCTTTCGGTCAATCGACCGACGTGCGCTCGATCCACCGACGTGGGCAAACAAGGATCACTCGGTCAAACCGAAGTCTCTTAGGTGACCTGCATCGGGCGGGGTGCGGTTTCTCCTAAGCCGATTCGTCCGGTTTCAATACGCGGATCCCTAGTTCGCGAAGTTGGCGCAATTCGACTTGTCCCGGGGCCTCCGTCATCATGTCGGCGGCCTTTTGTGTCTTGGGAAAAGCGATGCAATCACGAATGTTGTCTTGACCCGTGAAGAGCATCACAACACGATCGATACCCAACGCGATGCCGCCGTGGGGTGGAGCACCAAATCGAAGGGCATCCAACAGAAATCCAAATCGTTCACGCGCTGACGTCTCATCCATTCCGAGCAGTTCAAAAACCTGTTGCTGAACGGTGGCATCGTGCAAACGAATGGTACCCCCACCGGCTTCGGAGCCGTTGATTATCAAGTCGTACGCTTGGGCGCGCACCTGCCCGGGCTCGGTTTGCAATTTTGCCAAGTCCTGATCCAAGGGTGCCGTAAACGGGTGGTGCATGGCGACCCAGCGTTTTTCTTCGGGGTCGAAGTCAAACATGGGGAAATCAACGACCCATGAAAAGTGCATGTCGCCTGGCTGATAGAGTTGCAGTTCCGCAGCCAAACGCCGCCGTAAACCATTAAGCGCCTTGCAGGTAACTTCCCAGGCATCTGCCACAAACAACAGGAAATCTCCTGGCTTCGCTTTCATTCGTTGCGCAATCGCCTGTTTGGTTTCATCGCTAAAATTCTTGGCGATGGGCGAACTGAGTTGCCCGTCGGATTCTACTTTGAACCAAGCCAGTCCCTTCGCGCCAAAGTCCTGCTTCGTATATTCCGTCAGCAAGTCGATGTCTTTTCGTGAGTACTTTTCAGCGGCGCCAAGTGCGTTAATTCCACGCACGAATCCCCCTTCATCCGCCACCGATCGAAAGACGCGAAAATCGGTTTGCTTTGCCAGGTCCGTACAGTCGACGAGTTCCATCCCATAGCGCAAATCGGGCGCATCATGGCCGAAACGTCGCATCGATTCGTCGTACGTCATGCGCGGGAGTGGTAATGTAACGTCAATTCCCAGGAATTGCTTGGCCAATCGCGCGACCAAGCCATCAACCATTTCGATCACGTCGTCCGCTTTAACGAACGACATTTCGACGTCTAATTGCGTAAATTCGGGTTGACGGTCGGCTCGTAGGTCTTCATCGCGGAAGCATCGCGCAACTTGCACGTATCGGTCGTAACCCGCAATCATCAGGATTTGCTTGTAGAGTTGCGGACTTTGTGGCAAGGCAAAAAACTTGCCACGGTGTACTCGACTGGGTACCAAGTAATCGCGAGCGCCTTCGGGCGTACTGCGTCCAAGAATAGGAGTTTCGACATCCAAAAAATCGTGATCAGCGAAATAGTCGCGCATCGCCTTGATGATCCGGCCACGTGTGATCAGTGTCTGCTGCATTGCCGGCCGTCGCAGGTCGAGATAACGGTACTTAAGACGGAGGTCTTCGCCTGGAAGGTCGATTTGCGTTGGAAGAAACGGCGGCTGTTGGCACTTGTTAAAGACCTCAATCTTCCGCACTCGCACTTCAATTTCACCGGTCGGCAGCTTGGGATTGACCGTCCCTTCGGGACGACGTGTGACCGTTCCAGTCACGGCGATTACGTCTTCCGAACGGAGTGAGCGCGAAGCGGCCAAGATGTCGTCACCGCCTTCAGATGCAAATACGACTTGTGTCTTGCCATACCGGTCGCGCAGGTCAATAAACACCGTACCGCCATGATCACGGTAGGTGTCGACCCAGCCAGCGAGAATGACGGTCTGCCCGTCGTGATTTGCCCGCAATTCTCCACAAGTCTGCGTCCTCAGCACGTTCGTCCTCTGCCTTCGGTGTCTACGGGTAATAGAAGTCGCAACGGTCGCCCGCCGCAAGCATGGGGCCCCATTCTACCTGAGAAAGGGTGGCAAGAGAATGGAGGAGTTGACAAAACGGCGCCAAGATACATGGATGCCGTATCGTCAGGAGTCGGACGACTTTTTCGGCTGCGATGATTTGGAGGTCGATTCCGAGCTTTTCTTGCTGTCCGACGGCTTACTATCCGACGTTTTGCTATCGGATTTTGATTCGGACTTTGACTCGGACTTGTTACTATCCGCGCTGGCAGCCTTCTTGTACGACTCACTTCGGTAGTCGGTTTGATAAAACCCGGACCCTTTGAACATGATTGCGGCGCCGGTCCCAAACAACCGCCTTAGTTTGGACTTGCCGCAACTAGGACACTTTTTCTTAACAGCTTCAGTAATGGATTGAAACAGCTCAAATTTGTGGTCGCAAGCGTCACACTGATAATCGTAAGTCGGCATATGATCCAATTCCTATCACGTCAACGCACGGGTTGCAAAATTTTCAATGGTAAATGCGAGGCAATTGTCAATGCGAGGCAGAAGCTGGGCCGGAGGATACAATCACCTGTGCCGGTCGAACGACCCGATCGTGCAGCCGAAAGCCTTCTTGGGCCACGAAACTGACGTTCCCGGTCGGTACGCTATCGCTGGGCTGTTGCGCGATCGCTTCATGTTCGGTTGGGTCGAACTCTTTGCCGAGTGCGACAATTCGTGGGCAATGATGTCTGGCCAGTACATCCTCCAGTAGTCGCGATACCATGCGTACGCCCTGCAACAGGCTGCTATCCGGATCGGTCTTTTCGGCGGACTCCACGGCGCGGCAGACATTGTCCAGAACTGGCAGTAGATCACCGATCAACGATTGAGACGCGTATCGCCGCTCCTCTTCCATTTCGCGACGCATCCGACGACGAGAATTCTCGAGTTCCGCCTGAGCGCGAAGGACCCGCTGTTGAGCCTCCTGCAGTTGGGACTCCAACTGGGCAATGACTGCGTCGGACGACGGTGTAGTGGGACCGTCGCTGGCAGACGGGTCCAAAGTCGACTTCGTAGCGTTGGGTTTCTCGTCGTCGGGAATGTTTTCCCAAGGAGTTGGATCGTCGTGGGGCACGTCGTTCAGGCTCCTGCCGTATGATGGTTATCTTCGTGGGACACAAAATAGTCACGCAGCTTTTCCAAAAACGTCTTGCGTTGCGGAGTCACTTCAGCATGCTCTAGCTGGGCTAGGTCCCGCAATAGTTTTTCTTGCTGGGGCGTTAGTTTTTTGGGGACTTCGACGTAGGCTTGGACCAACAGATCGCCACGGGGGCCACCACGGGGGTTCGGCATTCCTTGGGTTCGAATGCGAAATATTTCACCCGATTGAGTTCCCGCCGGCACTTGCAGTTGGTCACGGCCATCCAACGTAGGCACTTCGAGTTTGGCACCCAACACAGCTTGCGTGTAGGTTATGGGCATTTGCAGGAAAAGGTCATTCCCATCCCGTTGGAAAAGTGGATGAGCCTTGACGGCGACGCGACAGTAACAATCACCGGCAGGCCCGCCGTCCGGACTTGGCTCCCCCTCGCCCCGCAGAGCGATATGCATTCCATCGTCGATCCCGGCGGGAATTTGGGCCTCTATGCTTACTCGTTTCTTCGTAAACCGTTGGCCGGAGCAACTGCTGCACGGATCGGAGATAATCGTCCCGGCCCCCTGACACGTCGGGCAGGTCGTCTGAACACGCAGGATTCCGGCGGACTGCACGACTCGCCCTTGCCCGCCGCAGCGGTTGCAGCGTTGTGGCGTCGCACCGGCGCGACTGCCCGAGCCTTGACAAGAATCACAGCGGATATGACGCGAGAACTCGATGGCACGCTTGGTGCCACGCGCTGCTTCAGCCAATTCGACTTCAATCTCACAGCGAATATCGGCGCCCTTGTGAGCACGTCGGCGGCGTGAACCACCGCCGCCAAACATTCCTCCGAAGATATCGCCAAAGGCCTCGAAGATATCCTCCATGTTATCGAAGCCTTGCCCGCTCTGTCCGTCCAGCCCAGCATGGCCGTACTGGTCATATCGCGCGCGTTTGGCCGAATCGCTGAGCACTTCGTAGGCTTCGGCAGCTTCTTTGAACTGTGCTGTGGCGTCAGCATCCCCGGGGTTGCTATCGGGATGGAACCTGATGGCCAGCTTGCGGTAAGCGTTGGAAATGTCCCGGTCGGAAGCACCACGAGCAACTCCCAGAACTTCGTAATAGTCACGCTTGCTGGCCATGTTACGATCCGTCGGGCCCGTCTAGGGCAAGAGCCACCCAACAAATTGAGGTGGCTCTTGAGTTGTTTCAATGTAATCCCGCCACTGCTCAGGAAGCTGGCAGGGGCGAGCAAATCCCATCCACGTCCGACAACCGACTACGGGACGGTCGCCGTCACGGGATGTCAAACTACTGGATACTACCTTCGACTCGCTGCTTCTTCTTATCGTCATCATCAAAGTTGGTGACCATGGCTTCCGTCGTCAGCAGCAGGCCGGCAATACTGGCTGCATTGCTGAGTGCCGTGCGAACCACTTTGACTGGATCGATAATGCCCGCTTTGAACATATCGGTATACACCGCATGGTTAGCGTCGTATCCCTCGTTCTTGCTGCGTTGACGAACCTCATCGACGACGACAGCACCGTCAATGCCACCATTATCAGCGATTTGTCGCAACGGAGCCGCCAGCACGCGACTGATGATATCAACTCCAATTTTTTCGTCACCCTTCGCACTGCTCCGAGCGGTACTCACCGCTGCTTCGCACCGCAACAAGGCGACGCCACCACCAGGAAGGATACCTTCTTCGACAGCGGCTCGCGTGGCATGCAGAGCATCCTCAACACGGGCCTTTTTCTGCTTCATGTCCGCTTCGGTTTCCGCACCAACCGATATGATAGCCACACCGCCTGTCAGCTTGGCCAATCGTTCCTGGAGCTTCTCCCGATCGTACTCGCTATCGGTATCCGAAATTTGGTTCTTGAGCTGATCGATGCGTTTCTTGATATCATCCTTCTTACCAGCGCCTTCCACGATCGTCGTTTCGTTCTTATCGACGGTGATGCGTTTGGCGCTGCCCAGATGTTCCAAGGTTAGCTTATCAAGCTGGATACCAAGATCTTCGCTGATGAGGGTTCCACCGGTGAGGACGGCCATATCGCCCAACATCGATTTGCGTCGATCGCCAAACCCCGGCGCCTTCACGGCACAGATGTTGAGGACTCCACGCAACTTGTTCACGACAAGTGCCGTGAGTGCATCGCCTTCGACATCCTCAGCGATAATCAACAGAGGACGACCGACTTGGCTAACGCGTTCGAGAATCGGCACAAGATCACGCAGATTACTGATCTTCTTTTCATGGATCAGAATCAAAGCGTTTTCGAGCGTACAAGTCATATCGGCTGGCTTGTTGATGAAGTAAGGGGAAATAAATCCCTTGTCAAACTGCATGCCTTCGACAACGCGCAACGTGGTTTCGGCGGTCTTGCCTTCCTCCACTGTAATTACGCCATCCTTACCGACCTTTTCCAGAGAATCTGCGAGTAAATCGCCGATCGATCGGTCGTTATTGGCGCTAATGGCACCCACCTGAGCGATTTCAGATTTACTGGACACAGGCTTCGCCATCGACACCAGGAACTCTTCCGCAGCGTCGACTGCCTTTTCGATACCGCGCCGAATGGCGGACGGATTACTACCGGCAACAATGTTGCGAATTCCCTCGCGAAAGATGGCCCGTGCCAACACCGTAGCGGTGGTCGTTCCATCGCCAGCAAGGTCGGACGTTTTGGAAGCAACTTCATTCACGAGTTTTGCACCCATGTTCTCGAAGCGGTCTTCCAGCTCGATTTCTTTCGAAACGGTGACTCCGTCTTTGGTAACCGTGGGGCCACCAAACGACTTATCGATGATAACATTACGACCAGTGGGCCCCATGGTGATCGCCACCGCATTGGCCAACTTGTCGATACCTTGCAGCATCTTGCTGCGAGCATGATCTTCAAACAAAAGTTGTTTTGGCACTTCTAGAATCCCTTTACGATGGGGGTGATAGTCGGATAGTTAGGCAATCACGCGAGCGAGAATATCGCTTTCTCGCAAAATCTTGTAATCTTCGCCGTCGATCTCGATATCAGAACCGCCGTACTTGCCATAAATGACTTCGTCGCCCACCGATACCGACAATTCGCCGCGATTGCCGCTGTCGAGTAGCCGTCCGGGCCCAACCGCTAAGACTCGGCCACGCTGCGGCTTTTCCTTGGCTGTATCCGGCAACACGATTCCACCCGCGGTGGTCTCTTCGGCTTCCGTTGGTTCCACCACAACACGATCATCTAGCGGGCGAATTTTCACTTTCTTAGCCATAGCTTTTAGCATCCTCTTTATATAGATCAAGTCAACTTATCGGGATCCGACCACCACATGGGGCAGTCCCGTGACGAAAAATGTAAACACGCAAATCACAGACAACTGAGTAGCAATATTGAGCAGCAAAACACAGTAGCAAAAACTACATCATTCCAGGCATGCCGCCCATTCCACCCATGCCGCCCATTCCACCCATGCCGCCACCCATACCACCCATTCCGCCACCCATGCCATGATCGTGGTGATGATCATCGCCACCACCGGCTTCGGCTGGTTTGGGGATTTCGGTAATGATCGCGGAAGTTGTCAGCAACAACGCGGCGACACTGGCTGCGTTTTGCAGCGCGGTGCGTACCACCTTAGCAGGATCAATCACACCTACCTTGACCAAATCGCAATATTCATCCTTGTCCGCATCGTAGCCTTCGTTCACACCCTTCATGCGGCGAACGCGATTGACGACCACGGCTCCTTCCATCCCGGCATTGTTGGCAATGGACCGTAGTGGATAGTCGAGCACGTTGCGAATGATTTTTACACCGAGGGCCTCGTCACCGCTGAGCTTAAGGCTATCAAGCGACTTTTCAGCGCGGATCAGTGCAACACCACCGCCTGGTACAATTCCTTCTTCCAAAGCAGCTTGAGTCGCAGCCTTGGCGTCTTCGAGCAGTGCCTTGCGCTCCTTCATTTCCGTTTCGGTAGCAGCACCACAATTAATCTGTGCCACGCCGCCGGCCAGTTTCGCCAATCGTTCCTGCAACTTCTCGCGGTCGTAGTCACTATCGGTGACTTCAATCTCACGACGAATCTGCTCAGCACGGCCATCGATATCCTTTTTGTTTCCGGCGCCGCCAATCATCGTGGTGGCGTCGGTTGTGATACGAATCTTTTTGGCTCGGCCCAGATCGGTGAGCTTGACGCTTTCCAAATCGATTCCCAGGTCCTTGAAAACCGCCGTAGCGCCGGTCAGCACCGCGATATCGCCGAGCATGGCCTTGCGACGATCGCCGTACCCAGGAGCCTTGACAGCACATACGTTGAGGATGGCCCGCATCTTATTGACAACCAGTGTCGCCAGGGCTTCTCCTTCGACGTCCTCGGCAATGATCAGCAGAGGCTTGTTCGCCTTACTGACTGCTTCCAGCAACGGAACCAGCCGTTTGGCAGTCGAAATTTTCTCTTCGAACACCAACACGTAACAATTTTCGAGTACTACCTCTTGATTGTCCGGATTTGTGACAAAGTGTGGCGACAGGAATCCACGATCGAATTGCATCCCCTCGACCACTTCCACTGTCGTTTCGCTGCTTCGCCCTTCTTCGACAGCGATCACGCCGTCTTTACCAACCTTGAGGAAGGCATCCGCCAGAACGTTGCCGATCGACGGGTCATTGTTCCCAGCAATGGTGGCAACTTGTTGGATTTCCTTTTTGTTCTTTCCGTCGATGGGCGTCGCCATTTTGCGAACCGCTTCACTTACCACCTCGGTTGCTTTCGCAATCCCGCGGCCCAACGCCATGGGGTCAGCCCCGGCCGCTATCATCTTCAGCCCTTCACGATAGATGGCTTCGGCCATGATGGTGGCCGTAGTCGTTCCATCTCCAGCCACGTCATTGGTCTTGCTGGCTGCTTCCTTGACGAGCTGTGCGCCAAGATTTTCACAGGCGTCCGATAGCTCAATGTCTTCCGCCACTGTCACGCCGTCTTTCGTAACCTTGGGTGAACCCCACCCTTTGTCGAGAACGGCGTTCCGTCCGCGTGGTCCGAGAGTGCTGCGCACGGCGCGCGCCAACTTCGAGACGCCTGCCAGCAATGGCTGCCTTGCGTCGTCGTCAAATACGATATTTTTCGCCACGTTGTTCGCCCTCCACGATCAACCAAGAAACTTAAACTCATCACGATTGGGGTATCAAATCTCGCCGCTTAAAAACGGGCTGGCAGAGAAAATTTATCCGTCACACTGATAGCAATCGGCGTGCCAAAGAATCGGCGTGATTCGTTAGTTGTTATAGAGCAACGACTTACGCAACTGGGGTGGGTGCCCGTCAAACGAACCGACAAGCGTGGTTGCCAATATGGCAGTGGCCGAAATTGCTAGGGCGTAAAATCATCGTGGGGGGTGACGGCCGCCACAAAGGCGGCGAGGAGATCGGCGGCTCGGTCGATATCTGCCAGAGCGATGGTTTCCACGGCACTGTGCATGTAGCGGTTGGGGATGGCAACGAGTCCGGTGGCCACGCCGGCTCGGGAGGTCTGGATGGTATTCGCGTCATTGGAAGTGGCCCGTCCTACGGCAGCAATTTGATAGCCAATTTGTTGGGTATCGGCCACCGCCATGAGTCGCTCGGTAACGCACGGATTCATGTTAGGGCCGCGAAAGATCACAGGGCCCTTACCGAGGCTGATATCGCCTTGCTGACGTTTGTCGATGGTCGGGCAGTCGGTCGCGTGCGTGACATCGACCGCGATGCCGACGGATGGGTCAATTCCGTAGGCGCTCGTTCGGGCGCCACGGAGGCCGATCTCCTCTTGGACCGTGGAGACTGCATAGAGGCCGCACTTCAGTGGAAGCGCGGCACAGCGCCGGAAGGCTTCCATGACCACCCACACTCCGGTGCGATTATCCATTCCCGGCGCACTGGCCAAACCATTGCGTAGTTCTTGGTACTCGAGCTTCAACGTAACAGGGTCACCCACCCGCACGATCGCCGCAGCATCTTCTTTATTCCGGGCGCCAATGTCGAGCCAAAGGTCACGCTCTTTGACCACCTGACGCCGCTCTTCTTCGTCGAGCAAGTGAATCGGCTTTCGCGAAATGACTGCGGGAACCGGACCATTTTTCGTCCATACGACCATACGCTGTCCGATGAGCTGCTGCGGGTCCCATCCACCGATTGTTTGTGCGTACAGGTATCCGTCGTTGTCAATGTGACTCACCAACATCCCGATCTGATCGCAATGCCCGGCGAGCATCACGCGTAGTCCAGCTTGCGGGTTCTTAATGGCGATCACGTTTCCGTGCGTATCGGTCCGGATCTCGTCGGCGAATTCACCAATGTAATTTCGCACCACGTCCTGAACGGGGCGTTCAAATCCCGATGGTCCCGGTGTTTCCAAGAGTTTTTGCAGGAAGTTTTGTGGCAGCTTGCCGATCATCGTTCGCGGGTCCCTGTCTGGTTCACGGTTTATCATTCCGTTGGTAAGGTCATTAGTTAAGCACTGGTAATCGAATGCCAGTGTCCTTGCGCACAACGGCCAGTTGCCGTAATTGCGTTTCAGCGGCTAGCGCGGCGCCCTCACTCGATTCGTGAGTCATTAGGACCAAATTGGTATAACCCGGCACCGAATCGAACACAGACTCTCGTTGAATGAGGGTGGCGATTGAGACGCCATTTTGTCCCAGCGCCCCGGCGATTTGAGCCAACACGCCGGGGTCATCTTGAACCGTAATTCGCCAATAGAATCGACTGCGTGTTTGCGCGACGTCGGCGAACGGCAGGCTGTGCTCATGGTCGGACCAATGTCCAGTCGTACGAAAAGTGATGGCCGATCGACCGACGACCGTGTCAATGAGATCCGCAACTACAGCGGAAGCGGTCGGTGACTGGCCAGCACCCAGGCCGTGGTAGAAAATAGTTCCCACCATATCGCCGTTAACGCTGATGGCGTTGTAAGCGCCACGCACCTCCGCCAACGGACTACCAATGCGCACTAAACGAGGAGCAACCTGTAATTCCAATCCGTTGTTGCCGTGGCTGGCAGAAGCAATCAGTCGAACTCGATATCCAAGTTCCTTGGCCAATTGCAGCTCGGCCGGCTCCAACCGATCAATTCCGACGCGATGGATATCACGCCATCCGATCTGGGTGTCAAAGGCCATCTGGACCAAGATCGCTAGTTTTTGAGCAGCGTCGCTGCCGTCGACATCCATCCGTGGATCGGCTTCGGCGAAGCCACGCCGCTGGGCTTCGGCCACTGCTGATGCATAGTCGCTGTGGTCCTCTTCCATTTTGGAGATGATAAAATTGCACGTGCCGTTCAAGATGCCGTGCAGCGAGGTAATTTGATTGGCGGTCAAGCATTGACCGATGTTGGAAACAATCGGAATGCCGCCCGCCACGGCGGCATCGTAGGCCACCGACCTCCCCAAACGTAGAGCATGATCAAAGATTTCGGTGCCATGTTCCGCCAATACGGCTTTGTTGGCTGTGACGATATCCTTGCCGTGTGTGAGGGCCGCCAGGATCTGCTGCCGAGCCAGGTCGACTCCTCCCATCAGCTGTACGACGATGGAAATCTCTGGGTCCTGGATCAGGTCGGCCGCATCACCGGAAATGACGCCAGCCGGGAGTTCCACGTCGCGTGTGCGGCCGGTGTCCCGCACGGCCACACGCTTGAGTCGAATAGGACGACCGGCGCGACGGGTGATTCGGTCCGCGTGCTGGACGAGAATTCTCGCCACACCCGTTCCCACAACCCCCATGCCGATCATTCCCACCTGGACGGGCGTCAAAATATTCATTCAATCTCCCTGGAAGACCGGCAAAGCTCGAGTTCATGCACCATGTTGTCTCACCCGGCCATGTTGTCTCATCCCGCAGTTGCCGCACCCCGCCGCCCGTTAGAATTTATGTCGTAGTTCCACGCGCCCGCCTGTGATATCGGACGTTTCTTCCAGGATGCCATGCATGGCGTCCATTCGCAAGATCCAGGCATTGCTGAGAGGAATTTGGTACCGCACCCCGACGCCGTATTGGTCTCCGGGTGCGATCCGCGTGCTGTTGATTCCCATGGTCTGTACGGTGGCAAGTTCCATGACGATCTGATGATCAAAAAACGGTCCCAAAAACTCGATTCCCATGGCACCACCGTAGGTATCGTTTCCGGTCCGGTCGGGTCGAGCGTGGGAAAACCTGTCAGTCCGTCGGTTTCAAAATTGATTCCCGTGTTCCTCAGCACCCCACCTGCCACGCCGGCGCGTGCCAGCGACTGAGGGCGATCGAATCCCGCAAATAGGTTAAAATACGGCACAATCCGCGAGGGCCACCGTGTAATCAATGACGATTCGAATAAGAAAAGTTGACCGTCGGCCGTCTGTGCACCAGCAGCGGAATCCTGACCAAAATTGGACAAATACCGAATTGAATACGACAGGCGGTCCCGCCAACGACGTGTGTAGGCGAAACCGGTATTGTGATAGCTCCGTCCGGTGCTCACTTGATCATCCAAAAAGGCGTATCCAATTTCAAAATAACCACCATAGGCTTCCAGGAACCAATTGAAGCCATAGAGTTGGGCGGCACTGTCGTCTGCGGGGAATGCGGGGCTGTCGAGTTCATCCCAGCCAACAAAAAACGTCAGATCGAAATTGGCCCAATCGAAAGTAGCGCTGTTCTTGGCTGGGAGGGTGACGGCGGCGCCCAGCATGGCATCTTCCGCCCAGATCCCATTCTGAAAAAATAACGGGATGTAACCCGCGGCAAAGGGAATATCGAATGGACTGTCTTTGCCCCGCATGCCACCCCATAAGGCGCCTAGATCACCTTCGAAAAAAAATGTGTCAAAGTCGCTATCGAATTCTTCAAAAAAGTCGACGTCGCCGTCGTCGTATTCCCAACGCGTAATATTGGCGCCTCGATCCAGTGGGCCGATAAAGGCGTGGATTCGCTCGGTCCCGGTCAGTTTCAAGTCCAAATCTAAATTGAGCCGTTGCGCAGCGATCAGTTTGTCCTGTCCCCCTTGGTCAACATATCCAATTCCCGATCGGTAGTCGCCATAGAGCAAGAAATGAGGGGCCGTGGGGTTTGTGGTACCAAACAGTCCCGTTGATTCAGGAATGGGGCCGGGTTGATACATCCCACGAAACCATTCGATCCACGGACGTTGTGTCGGCACGAGATATTTGCCGCCATAAATACTGGTTTCTACGTCGGGCACTAAGGGCGCATCGTAATGAGGGTCTTGGCTGAACACTGACGAGTCGAAAGGGACAGCAGTCGTGTGTGCCGCAGTTGCTGGCAATCGATGCGGCATCGCCGACACCACTTCTGGGGATGGGCTCCCCGACGATCGGTAGCTCGGTGGCGCTTCCCCGGCCGCCGATGTCGCCGGTTCTTGGGTCGACTGCTGAGGTCGGTCATCCAACTGCCCTGCCCGCGCCGGCGATGGCAATTCCAGCACACTGGGGCCCCACATCGGTTCCGTTGCCGGCAGCGCATTCCCTAGCAACACACAGACGAGCGCCGTCGCGACAGATCGTGTTGATAGGAGTTTAAACATAATTTTGATTCGACGACTGCATCACGATGACGAACACGCTTCGATACTCGCCTCTCCTTGACGGCAACAATTGGTAACCGACTTGTTCACCTCACGAGAAACTCCACTGCTTGTTCGTGATAGTCCAGGATTCCTTCGTTCATGTTGCGTTCCATCTCGGGTGTTGAGCGGCAAAACCGCATGAAATAAATCGGTTCGGCACGCCCACGCATACGCGCCGATAATCGATACCTGCCAGGTTGCGCTACGCATTGGGCTGGGATGTGATAGCGTGCTCGGCGCGTTCCCAACGGGGCAATCGAGTGCGCTTCCATTCGAATGAACGGGGGATGATTCAGTACGGTCACAGGTAAACCGCTGGGGCGTATGAACGGGATTTGGTCAATGTCGACATTGATCGGCAAGCACATTTCACGTTCCGTCCCCTTGACGTTCGTGGTCAAGAACTTTGTCTGTAAGTTAAACAGCTGGTCATCATGAGGGATCCGGCCCGCCGCAACCTCCAGGGAATGCAAGTCGGCGAGATCGCCATTGGCGTCGACGTAACCCGATTCCCATACTCGCTGACCCGAGGGGCCTGTGAGGACAACATTGAGCCAAAACTGCGGCTGTGCACCAAGGGATGCGGTAGGATAATTGTGTCCCTCATTGCGGTTTGTAACGTCGTAGTGGAACCGAAGCGACTTACCTGTTGCGGGGGATTGCGCAAAGAACGGACCTTCGAGGTGAGAACCGTTTTCCATGACCTTACGTCGCAATTCATGCTTGCTACGAAGTTTTTTCAAGTTGGCGTCGACGATCTCGCGTGCGTCCATGCGATCATCGACCTCCTTCCAAACGGCCGGAAATGCTGCGACGATCTTTTTGTCCTCGATTTGCTCTTCAAAGGCTTCCGTTCCCCAACCTGCTCGATAGTCGAAACGAAGCCAATCTTGCGTCGACCAACGGTCCGCATCTTTATGAAAGGGGAAGATACCGGGATGGGCAATCGAATAGCCCGGTCCATAAAAGGTATGATTCGAGTGTTTACTATCCGGTGATATGGGTTTGTCGGCTACGATCGCCTTGGGTGCGATATCGTATCCGCTGGCCAGGCCTGGGATCTTACCCATGTGGCAGTCCTGACACGATATGCCTTTCTTACATGCGGGTGATGCACGGTATTGTTCCCACACTACTTCCAACTTGATTCCGGGATAGACAGCTACCTGGTGACACGAAGCACAGAAGCTACTCGATGACAATTGGTCGAACTGAATTGCCTCTCGATGAATTGGCTGCCCAGGCCCTTTGTCTTCGGGCGAAGTCTTGACTTTGTATTCTTCTTTTTTGGAGATGACCGCGCGAAGCCCATCGCCATGGCCAGCGCCGTAGACTGGCTCAAAGATGTCGCCTGGTTCGATTCTCCGCTCTCCGTTAACGCGACCGTATCGTTCCTTGACGCGATGGCAGACAATGCAAGTGACTCCTTCCCGAGCCGCCGGACTCACCTCCCACAGCGCGGCATCCCGTGATTCGCAAGTTGTTGCGCCAACCGGGGAATGGCATCGGATACAAAAATATCCGATGGTCCCCTGTGTCAGGTCGGTAATCGCTTGCTCAAATTTCTGGAACATGGGCGAAACGTACGCGTAGGCGTGACCAGATATTGCCCATTCTTCGTAAGTCTTCTCGTGGCACCCGCGGCAATCCTTAGCCGACGGAAACGGATTCCGAGCGAATAGCTCGGCATGAGGGTCCGACTTCGGCTGATCTTTAACAGCAGGAGAGTCGCCCCCTCCGGTTTTTGGGGACGCCTGTCCAGTCGTGCTCGGCGCCGCATCGGCATCCATCGACTTCGCCATGGGAGCGATGGGACGTTCCGTGTGGCTTGGTGTGTCGATCAGCAAGTCCTCGTCGGTCCCCACAGGAGGGTCAAGAGCCGGATTATCTGGTTCATGGACATTGCCCATGGCAATTCTTTGGTTCGAGAGCAGGATCTGGCGAATCTCTACGTCGTACTGTGGTTGGTCTGCGGTCGGTTCCGAGAAGTCGCGCTGTTTCAGACTGGGCTGAGGCAGACTGGGCTGAGGCAGACTGGGCAGTCGCCGTAATTTCGAGTTGGGGGGAGTAGCGATGGCCGGTTTGCCTGCAGCCGTTTGGCCATCGGGTTGGCCAGCTGCGAATTTTAAGATGCAGACAGGCATCTCCAGGGGAGTTCCCAATGATTGGTCGTTTAACGCTTGGACAATTTGCTGCGGCGAAAGTGCCAGTCGGTCAACGGGTGGGCGTGAGGAGTCTGTAGCCTTGGGGGGAGGGGGGGCAAGAAGATTCGAGTACGGCGCCGCGGATCTCTGCGATCGAGAGAGTGTATAGCCTAGAACGACGATAGCGATCAGGCAACAAATACCGCGCTTCATGACGCCATCCGTGGCGAAAGGAAAGATAATCGGCCAACCCCAATATGTCTCAGACGCACTGCTATTCGGCGTAAACGCCCCGCACAATTAATCATCAGAGGTGCACCTGATGCGACCGACATGATTGCGCCATCCAGCGAATCGGGTTGTTCCGGCCCCGCACATTTTTCCGGTGACGGAATCGTCACGACTTGATATATTTTGGATGGTAGGAACCGTGTCGACGAAACGGGGGATGAGGAACAATGGGCGAATTGCTCACTGCCGCACGACGGCCGACCCAAGTGAAGCGAAATCTGCGACTCCCCCCAGGCGGGAGCGGGACCGGTTTCACGTTGGTGGAACTATTGGTCGTGATCGCGATTATTGGCGTACTGGTGGCGATGTTGCTTCCGGCCGTCCAGTCGGCCCGTGAAACGGCGCGGCGTACTCAATGCGTCAATAACTTGAAACAGATCGGCTTGGCGGTGGCCCAGTACGAATCCAATCAAGGGATGTATCCCGCATCGGGCATTTATGACGGGAAGCTGTTTTACCTCGGGTTCATCAATCCGCAAGCGGGCACCCTCTTTAGTTGGATTTCCTTGACACTCCCCTATCTCGAAGAATCAGCGTTGCATGACCAATTCGATTTTGAAAAAAAACTGGTTGAGCAGCCAAGCGAGGCTGCAGCCGCTCAGCCGGATGTCCTTTTGTGCCCCACCGATGGCGCTCGCGGCCGCTTTTTCCAGCATCCGAAATTGACTTTGGATCGGCAGTTGGGAAAGGCCAACTATGCTGCCTACGTGAGTCCCTTTCACATTGAATCGCAATGGATTTACCCCGGAGCGCTGACGGCGACACGTGCACAACGCACCTCGGCTTATGTCGATGGTTCGTCGCATGTGCTCGGTATCGCCGAAGTTCGCACCCGCGAAAATCGGCTCGATCAGCGTGGTGCCTGGGCGATCGGATGGAATGCTGCCAGCGTTCTGGCCTACGATTTGCACGTCATTAAGGACCCGACTAACCGTGAGTACGTGCCTGATCTACAACTCGCCGACTTCACGCAACCTCCGAATTGTCGTCGTAACAACCTGGATACAATCTACGATTGCTCCGACCCCGAAGCGGCCCAACTGGAGGGAATGTTATGCCGCACCTGGAACAGCGACCCCAACGGCGAAGGTCGATACCTGTCCAGTGCGCCTCGAAGCAATCACCCGGGTGGCGTCAATGCGCTTTTTATGGACGGTCATATTCAATTTATCAGGGACGAAATTGATCACGTAACGATGGCGTTTCTCGTGTCGATTGATGACGGAAATGTCGTTGAATTCAGCCAATAGTTCTGCACCGCGTTTGTTTGTCGGATCTCAGGCTCCAGAATTTGATCGTTGCCGATGCTCAAGCAATCTTCAGCAAACGAAATGAGTCGTCGCAATTTTGGAATGATCGTTTTTGGAAGTTTGGCAGCCCTCGGCCTGTCTCTCATTGTGGCTTCCTTTGTATTTTCGGGGCCACGATTCTCTGCGCCTTCGTGGTCGCCGGCCGACGCCGAAGGGATGATCAAGACGGCCCTAGAGGCTAAAGCGCTGGCGCAGCAAAAAGCTTTCGGAAAACCGATTTCTGAACAACAGGTGCAGCAGGCGTTGGCCAATCACCAGGTATACTGCGACCGTCTCGACCAAGTCGTTCAACGCGGGCACACCATGATCCTGGCAATGCGGTGGTGCGGTGTGGGAATGACGTTGATCGCACTGATCACCTACGCTTACAGTAACCGCTAGTTGTTCCGAAATAACCTAAGGCGTCTGGATCGACGTTATCGTTCGGCTTGCGGATTCTTAATAGCCTTTCAGGAGGGACAATAGGGAAAGTTGGCAAACTAGTACCAATCAACCGAATCGACGGCAAGGATTGGGAGACGATCCGATCGCCTGCCAAGCTCAACTTGTACGGGAGATTCGGCCCGTATTGACGCATTGTTGAGCGTCCCGATGGGAGTGAGCGATCAGGAGCTAATGTGATGGGTGCAGAACCTTGGAGTTATTTTACGAAGTACGAAGCTGACACAAGCAGGGCACTTGATCGATTGCGCAAGCTTGAGTTCGAGTCTGGGCGATATCGCTATGCTGAGGAAGCCCCCACATCAATTGACGAGGCGCTTGAAATTGCGGATGCCGACGGTACAGCATCGATACTCGATATTTCCCAGATCTCGTCCACGCCCAATTTTGGCTGCGCAGCGCCGTTTACGGCGAGCGAACTTCAGCAGTATTTCGGTACGGACAAGCCATCCCGTAATGATATTGAAAGCGCCGAAGATCATTGGGACGACCTTGAACGAGGGCAAGGCCGTTATGCTGTGGTATATACGAACGACCAACCCGCCGAGTTGTACTTTTGCGGGTATTCATACGACTAAATCAATTCGTGCATAGGCGGATGTTCGGTCAGATACTGCGGACGTCCGGTTGGATCGACGAGTGTCACGCTGGTGGTATCAAGTCCCAATTTGTTGTAGAGGGTCGCCACAACTTCTTGCATGTGTACTGGCCGATCCTTGGCGACTTCGCCTAGGCGATTGGTGGAGCCAATGACTTGTCCGGTCGGCATGCCACCACCGGCCATGAGCGCTGCTCCCACGAGTGGCCAGTGGTCTCGACCCGCCTGAGGGTTGATGCGTGGAGTACGACCAAACTCGCCCCAGGCAATGACTGTGACGTCATTCAATAAATTACGTTCGGCGAGGTCTTCTATCAAAGCGGTAAACGCTTGGTCGAATTTAGAGCCATGGTCACGCACAAGCGTGAAGTTATCAAGATGGCTGTCCCAACGACCGTAGGTGAACGAAACACACCTAGCGCCCGCTTCCACCAGCCGTCGGGCCACCAAGAAATTCCGGTTATTTGTGGGAGCTCCGTCGTACGTGTATTGAAACGGTTCGCCGGTACCGTACCGCGCCAGAACCTTGGGGTCCTCAGCCGACAAGTCCAAAGCATCAAGCAGGCGGCTGGAAGTCAGAACGTCGAACGCGCGTTCGGCGAAAGCGTCGTAGGCACCCGCGGCGCCACGTCGATCGACGATGTTCTGAAACGCGTTAAAGCTCGAAAAAAGGGCCTTGCGATCGTTCAATCGATCTAAGGTGATCCCTTGGAGACGCATATCTTCCAGCCCAGGACCTTCGGGTGAGAACGGTGCATAGGTCGGACCCAAGAATCCCGGTTGGCCTGGATCGCGCCAGACGCCCGGTGTTGCCAAGCCAACAAATGGCGGGACCGAAGGATCGGTCGGTCCCAACAATTTTGCCGTGGCAGAACCAAAACAAGGTCGTCCCCCCAGTGACCTTAGGCTGTCTGTGGTCCAACCGGTATTGCACTGGTAGGGGCTATGGCTATCGACGGCACCGACTACCGAACGAATGAGTACGCACTTGTCCATGATTCCGGCAATCTGCGGCAACGTCTCGCCGATCTGGATGCCCGAAACGGTGGTAGCGATCGGCTTGAACTCGCCCCGGATTTCCACCGGAGCATCCATTTTCAAATCAAACATGTCCTGGTGGGGTGGTCCCCCACCCAGGAAAATATGAATGACCGACTTGTGTCGCGATCCGCGTCCGTCTTGGGATTCGGCTCGTAAGATATCGGAGAGCGTAAGAGAAGTCGCTCCCACTCCCAAAGCGCCAATTCGCATGAAGTCGCGACGAGAAACTCCGTCGCAGAATTGTCGGCGGGCACCCAAAATATTTAGCATGTCGTACCTCCAGGCTCGGCGATCGTGTTACCGAAGTCGATTGTGCGTGATCGCTGTTTGTCGGGGTTCGCAATTGAGGATACTGAGGCGGGTTCAAGTAGAGCGCATCGGTCTCGCGTCCTCCCATTTTACCAAACTGCAAGATGTGTGTCCATCGCCCGCGGCAGCCTTCCTGACTGCGTCAACACCTTGCATCGGCTTCTAGGGCAACGGCTCGCGTGAAGGCCGAATGCGGTCGCAACTGTCTGTAAACGATTCCCTAACCCGTCCTGGTTCCGTCGGTCAGGGCTACTCGGCCGCTGCGGGTCCGTCGGTTGCAATTTGTACGAGGGGTTCACCACTTTCGCCGTTCCATACCCGCAGCAGCGGGCCGCTTCCGCCCGCGATAATCCAATTGCCATCGGCGGAAGTTGCGGAGGAGTAAACATAATCGTTCTGACCAGTAAAGTCCCGGATCGCTTTTCCGTCATCCGCGTTGTAGAGTCGGACGAGATTATCACCGGAACTCGTAAGTACTTGGCCGTTGATTCCAACGTAGGTGATGGAGGTCACCTCCTTCTTGGATTCGGCGAAAGAACGTTCCTGTTCGCCCGTGACGAAGTTCCACACTTTTATGGCATTGTCGGCGCCGCAGGATGCTAGTTGGCGTTCATTGGCACGCCAGCTCACGTCCAGGACGTAGTTTGTATGTCCTTCAAATGTTTTGGCGGGCTGCAATTCATTTTTGTCCCAAACGAAGACGCGGACAAAGCGATCGGCGCCGGCGGATGCTACGTGTCGGCCGGAAGGTGAGAATTCCAGGCCAAAAATGGTATCGCTGTGAGCATCGTCCAGGCGATGGACGAGTTTCCCGTCGGCGACGTTCCACACCGCCAATTGGCCGTTCCGCGCTGGCCGGCCACTCCCAGTGGCCAGGAGGAGTCCGTCGGGGCTGAAGCTCAACGCCATTACGCGATCGACTAACGGCCGAGGATCGTCCATATCGCCGATGGTCCGTTGCAAGATCCAACGTGTCTGAATATTGTACTCGTTGCGACGCTGATCTTGACCGATGGAATAGAGTCGATCGCCTGAGCCAAAGCATACGGAACGAATGGCACCGCGATGCCCCTCGAGGATCTCGCCCGCTTTGCCGCTCGGAATGTCATACAAGCGAATCGATCGTTCCGCATCGCCCAATGCGAGTTGCGTGCCGTCGTGAGAAAATGACGCAGACGTAAAAATCAGCGGATGCTCTTGCTGGATCTGTTCGGCTTGCAAAAGTCGCTGTTCCTGCCGTTGTATGTCCGTTGCAAGGGTATTAAGTTCGGCGTTTGCGTTTTTCAGGAGAGTCTCAGTACGCGTTACGGCTTCATTAGCGCGATCGACCGCGGCTGTCGCAAGTTTCTGTTTTTCCTCCAGTTGAGTCTTGCCCATGACTGCGGCATCCCAAACACCGCTGATGAGCAACTCGACGCGTTTCGTGATTGTTTCGAGTGCCGCTTTTGCCACCGCCTGCTGTTCTGAGAGTGTTGCTAACAGACTGCGATGGTCCTTTCGCTGGGCTTCGATTGAATCAAGGATTGCTCGTTCGATCAGATTGAAGCTTTCGACAACGGCTACGTCCTGTGCCACGAGGGCTTGTTTGGAAGCTTTGAGTTGCGCGACGATTGCCTCATGCCGTTCTTCGGTGAGTTTTCCGTTGTTTTGCGTGGCGGCGAGTAGTTCATCCGTCGACTTGAGGGCGGTGGCGGCTTCCGCGGCCTGCTTTTCCGCTGCTTCCTTTTCCTCGGTGCGAGCGGTCACCAAGTTGAGTTGCACTGCTAGTGCCTGATCGGTTTCCGCTTTGACGCGTAGTGCGTCAATTCGGGCTTGCTGTTCATTGGCTACCCGTTTGCCTGCTTCCGCTACCGCCGCCGTCGCGGCTGTTTGATTAGTTCGACCGATCGCAATCGCCTGATGCAAGCGTTGGATCTGAAGTTGTTGTTCAGGGTCTCGCTGTATTGCTGCCAGCATGGTTCCGTCGTGAGCATTCCAAACGCGAGCGACATGATCGTCGCCAAGCGAGACAATCCAGGCGTCGTTCGAGCTTCCGGCAACATGCGTAACGCTGTCTCCATGGACACCTCTTTGGAGCGATTGGCCCGTAGACGTATCCCAGAGGGACCAGGTTCCGTCAACGCTACCCGAAATCAAATGGTGCGGATTGGCGGCAACTGTTGCTAGAGAAGTTACGGTCCGTGAGTGTCCGATAATTTCCCGTATCGGCTTGGCGTCCTTGATGATTGTCTCAGGCAGACCTGCCGGCGTTTCGGGTGTCCCGGTTGGTTCAACTGCCGTAGGTCGTGCCCAAAGTCGAATGATATGATCGGCACCAGCGGTAGCAAAGACCGTCCCGTCCTGCAGCACAGCAATCGATCGCGTTGCATGGTGCGTAGCGATTGTCGCGGCCCTGGTGGCGGATGCCGTATTCCAGATCGATACCATTCCGTCTGCACCCGCTGCGAACAACCATTTGTTGTCACTGGAAAACTGTAGCGATGCAACGGTCGCAGTATGGAAAGTTAAGCGTCGTGGCGGAATGTTGGCTGCACAGGGTGCGATTTCGACCGCGCCCCCTTCGATTGCAAGTGCCGACCATGATCCATCCGGCGACATCGCGAGCAAATGAGAATCGTGTGTGAGTGCGAGAGAATTTTCTAGAGTATTTGCGACTCGTTCCCAAAGCTTTACGGTGCGGAAGCCCCCTGATGCCAATAGGCGACCGTCGGGACTGAAGGTTACCGAGTTTACGACATCCATGTGCGCAGCGGAATTCAGTTCTGGCAGTCGGTCGGCCAGGGTCGTGTCGATCAATTGTTGTACAAGATGCCCTTGGGGGAGTCGGTAGACAAACAGTCGATTGCCCCGTCCGCAGGCTGCAAAACGGCCGTCTCTTGTGATCGCGGTTGCCAAAATGGGTTGGAAGTCGTTGGGCAAGGGTTGCCACACCAGCGGGTTGCGGGTTGATTCCTCGACGTTTCCCTGTGCTCCCTCGTTGATCCATTGCTGGATCAGGCCGAGTTGCTCGGGGGTTAGGGGGGTGGCGCTTCGATTGTTATCGGGCGGCGGCATCGCGGGCTCGTCTTGATGCGATGCCAGTCGCAGGAGGAGGCTTTCGTCGGCGTTTCCTGGAACGATGGCAGCTCCGGAGATACCCCCTCTCAAGATGGTGGTTGGGGTTTCCAGTACCAAATTAGCATCAGCGTCCGTCGCGTTGTGGCATGTCAAACAGTTCTCACGCAGAATCGGCAGGACTTCCGTTTGGAAATCGACCTTGGATGTTCGACTGAGTTTTGCAATTTCAATGGCACTTGCCAAGTTGCTACTCAGGATCGACCAACCCAGCCAATAGGTCCCGAAGGTACGAAGCAGCGCAAGTGGGACCGAGTTGGTGGAATTCGAATGGTTGTACATGAAGATCGCGTGGGTTAACAGATTGAGCAGTCTCGACGAGACGGGCCTAGGGGGTTGGGGTCGAGTTCTTTTCGGTCACAACAACGGTCAAGACTTCCGTGGTGAAATAACAGCGGCGTTCGGAAGGGGCGGCGGCGTCGGCCAGCGTCTTGGCGATCTCGGTCGCTTTTTTTAATGCATCCGCGGCCTCTTTTTCTGCTGCTTCTGCCTGCGCCAGTTGGTCCTCGGAAACCGAATTCGCTGAGTTTGGTTGATTTACCTGTGCGTCATGCAAAGTTCGTAAAGCGGCGTAGGCAGTGCGAGACTGTTCCGCGAGCGCCGCAATACGAACTTTGTCCTGCTCGGCTTGAGCAACAGCGTGCAGATTGGCTTGATAATTGATCTCCGGTTTACCTGCCAACCAGAATTTGTATTCGCCAGGTTCCGCTTTATCGGTGGCTTTGACAATTAATTTTCCGTTACGTTTCTGCTCATCAAAGGTCAGTTCAGCTGAGATCCCATCAGGCAACCCAAAGGCCTCGGCGCCCATTTTTTCCTTGTATTCCTTACTGATGGAAAACGACCAAGGGACTTCAACTACCGTTCCTGGGGCCAGCGGTCCCAGCTTCGTCTTTTCGAACGCAAGCCTCAATGGTCGTGGTTCATCCGTTACTGTCAGCATCAATTCCGACGTTACTTGGGCCACCGAGTAGTAGTCTTCTACTCCATCCCAGCATAATTCAGAACTCAAAGCACTATGTTCGACTTCTTGGCCGCCAATTGTGGCCCGGCCGGTGACAGTGATGGAGCCCTGCCATGGTTTGGCGTCTGGGTCCGTGGCTAGTAGAAGCCGTGTTTCCGTCTGGCCGGCGGCGATGGTCGTATCAACCGCTGGCCGCACGCCGGGCGGAAGATTCTGAGGGATGACAGTGATCGGGCCATTAAACCCATCACGGCGGACGGCGGCAATCATTATTTGAGATGTGTCTCCGGGTCGCAGCAACGTCCCCCATCGACTAGGAATCTTGCGCTCGTTGTCGTAGGGCGATCTAGGCGCATACAGCAGTTGAAAATCGGGCTGAGCCGGGCGAATGCTAAGTCGGTACGTTAGGCCAGGATCTTCTCGACTTGATCCTCGCAGATTGCGAGCCATGAGGCGATATTTTGAGTCTTCATCGACGGTCAGCAGATACGACGGATCGTTCGCGGTGTGTTCGTATCCGGGTACTCCGGTTAATGCAGGTGAATCATCCGCATCGGTAACCTCTTCATACGCGGCATGTTCCGGTGCCGAGTCTTTCTTGCGTTGGATACTAAAAAAAGGATCGGCGGGAACTCCCATTCGTTCTGAATAGATATCGATGCTAAGGACTTCGCCTTTCTTGGCCGAAAAGGTGATCCAATCGATATCGTGTCGCGAATTGAATTGTCCCACGTATTCTCCGGGGACCGTGATCGTTTGCGACCGTTCGACGGCGTCGTTAGGCTCCTGCTCCAAGGTGAGTGGTGCGTTGGCCAGGGCGATCCAAACGGGATTCGCGTTAAAGCCATCTTCAGAAAATTGATATTCGAATCCAGTGACGCTGGTACCGGTCGGTTCGACCAGCGCTGGGTGCATCGGCGTCGTTGCCTCGCCCTCTCGCGGTATGGCAATTTGGACATTCTTATTAACTAAGGGGAATTGCTGAACCCCGGCCGATTGCACGATTGCTGCGCCCGGTAGGTTATAGCCGTAAAGCGTAAAGTTTCCGGTGGTACCTGGAATTCCCGCCGGGGGAAAAATAAATTCGACATGGGGACGTCGGCTGGCCGCCAGGCGATAAACGTGATCATCGCTGCCCGCAAATGTCGTGTCATGAACTCTCACGAGATAATCGCCAGCAGCAGGTGCGACAAACGCTAACAACGGGTCGCGTCGCATTTGGTTTGTGCTGAAGGCCAGCGGAGTGCCATGCGAGTCGCACAGCGTTAGCATGATATCTGCATGTGAGTCCAAGCGACGAGACCAACAGTGCAAGACAATCGATTCGCCTAGCTGCAGCGAAAGGCGAAAATAGTCGATCTTATCAGCGTCCGTGAGGCCATTGACGAGCGTCTCTGGATCCAGAACTTGTGCTGTGGCGGACGAATGATTTTCACCGACTTCCTGAATTTCCGTAAAGTCCCCCACGTGGAATCGGCGGGGGCCAGAAATTCCATACCGACCATAGATACGTGCATAGTAGATGCCCGCGGGAACCGATGCATCGATGGTGATTCGGTATTTGCCTGGGGCGGGTCGAGGGTCAGGATAAAAGCGGTTCGGCGCTTCGAGAATGGGTGCAGCCGTGATACCCGCGTGCGAAAAGACCAAGCTGGTAACATCGATCTGGTCCAAACCACGCACCGAAACTTCGAACGTACTACCTCGCTGGCCACCGCAGGGCGAAATTCCATCCAGACGGATCTGGGGGAGTTGGCACCAACCTGGGGAGGCAGCGCTGATGGCCAAAACCAAGGCGAACCAACCGCATGTTGAGCGAACTCGTAAACCGGTCCGATACATAGGGAGTCACCGCGAATTAGTGATTGAACAAGAAGTCTTTGGAATTGATCATTGCCCAGAGCAGGTCTTCGTAGGCCAGGCGTGTTTCTTGGAGTGCGTTGGACGCGTCGGTCGCCGATTTGCGTTGCAGATATTTCAAAGCTTCTGCCATTTCTGTTGGTTTGGGAGAACGGCTCACCGTTAACAAGTAGATTTGTTCCACCTTTTCTTCAGTCGACATATGAACATTGTTGGCAATGGATGCAACTCGGCCGGTATCTGCCGCTAGTTTGCTTTGTACTTCGGCGGAATTGATCAAGTGAAGGCTTTGCGCCAAATTCACGTCGCCGAAGCGTTCGCATTCGCAGGCCGACGTGCTGTCAGGTTGGCCAAACACCTTCAGGAAATAGGATTCAAATCCGGTGTCGGGCAATTGGATTGCACGTGTTTCTTGCGGGACTCCACCGAATTGTGTGCGGGACGCGGTGGCATCGTCGACAGCATCCAGTAAAACTTCGGCTGACAGTCGCCGTGGATAGAAGCGAGAGAAATTTTGCCGATCGTCGCTATTGTATTCATTGGGATGCGAACTCAATTGGTAGACCGAGGAGCGGCAGATGTTACGTACCAAATCTTTTAAGTCGAAATTATTATCTACAAAATGTTTCGCTAACGCGTCCATCAGTTGAGGATTGGTTGGAGGGTTCGTGGCACGCATGTCATCTTCCGGGTCGACTAGACCACGTCCAAAGAAATGTTTCCAATAGCGGTTCACGGCCATGCGAGCGAAGAAGGGGTTCTCCGGAGCTGTCATCCAATCGACTAATGCCTCACGTGGATCCAATTCTGCGGCAATTTGTTGGGGAGTTGCACCCAGTCCGGATGGCAAAATCACCTGCTGTGTCTTTGGATGTTTCGACGATGCAATGCCGCGTCGGTGAAAGACTCGCGATTCACTTGGACGATCGACACTTTTGGTGCCGACCTGGGAGAAAAATGCCGAAAAGCCGTAGTAGTCATGCTGGCTCCATTTGTCATACGGGTGATGGTGGCAGCGCGCACATTGAATCCGTAACCCTAGAAACAATTGTGCAGTATCCTCGACCTGCTCGGTTGTTTCGTTGAGTTCCCGGTACCAAACCACCGGTGGATGACTTTGTGGATCACCTGTGGCCGTGATGATTCCACGCACGAATTCCTTATACGAGTCGTTCCTGATTAATGAGTCGCGTATCCAATTGTGAAAGGCATAGGTACCGTGCCGATAATTGTCGTCTCCGCGACGATTCCGCAAAATGGCTGACCATTTCTTGGAAAAATTGTCGGCGTAGTCCGAGCTGTTCAATAACGTGTCGATGCACTGATCGCGTTTGTCTTTCGTGGGATTCTGGACGAACGTCGCTATTTCTTCAGGGGTTGGCAGGCGCCCCGCGATATCGATTGTCACACGCCGGAGGAATGTCGTGTCGTCACAGAGTTCGGCAGGCGGAAGTCCCAAGACGGTCAGTTTTTCAAACACGAGGTCATCGATAAAGTTGCGTGCAGGAGGTAGTGGGCCCATGGGTGCGCCCACGGGGATCGTGGCGTTGAAGACTGCCACTTGGGATTGGTAACGGATCATGACCGCCGCAATGCCCGATTGATCTTGGATTTTTATCAGGCCGGATGAATCAACCGACGCCACGTCGGAAGCGTTGACGTCATATTGAGCCATGGCCGTTGCGTCTTCAAGTCGGCCATCTGAATAGCGAGCTATCACGACCAACTGTTGTTGCGATAGCCGATTTAATGTGCGATCTCGTGGGAAAATTTCAATGGCCACGACCTGAGGAGCGGTTGCGTCACCAGCGTGAGCTCCTTCAGCAATCCAACGATGCACCACGTCGTAGTTTGGATCACCAATCTTCATACGAGTGCCACCACCATGTGGCACGACACCCGTTGCTTTGAGTAACAACAGGCTTTCCGCAGCGGCTGCGACCGACACACGCCGGACGCGTGATTCTCGGACAAGGTGCTCGAAGTCTTCCATGGGTTCGAAACCCAACAGAGACAACCGAAATCCGTTTTGTCCGCTGGCCTTGCCGTGGCAGCCACCTCCATTGCACCCTAGCTTCGTGAAAACTGGTACGACTTGGTGCTGAAAACTGACCGGCGGATCCTCGGGAAAGACGTCGACCGACACGAGCAGGGAATCGTTGAGATGCCCATCGTAAACGACGTGAAGGTGCGCGACCCCTACCGACACGGGGCGCAACACACCCATTTCGTCGACGGTTATGACTCCTTCGGGATAACTGGATATTTTGACTTGTCGTGTAAGATCGGTCTCGCGGCCCGAATGGTGACGGCCCGAAACAATCAGTTGCTGCCGGTCGCGACTCCCTCGCAGGTGGAGCAATTTTGCTTCGTTTCGACCCGACTCGATCATCAATTCTACGATTGGATCCGAAGTTGCAGCCAACGTATCAACCGACACTGCTCCCACTTGCTGCCAAGCGACAAGCACAAGTGCTATCCATGGTAAACTACGGCACATACAGGGTACCCTCATTCCGAGTCCATTTCGTGCAGTTACTTGATTTTCAGCAAAAGCCAGCCGAGGATGGTCATCTTGAATCCGGCTTCCACGGATGACCGCGGAATTGCTTTTGGTAGTAGGCTTCAGGTAGGTGGGAAGACGGGTTCGGCTGGTAGCGGATGTAAGTTTGACTCAATGGCCCTGGGGCACGACCGTGTTTAGTTTATCACGAGTGAGGCCCGTCGTAAACGTCGAAGGAGATAACCGCAAGCCCGAGGCAACCTGTGTGCGTTGGACTTTGCAAGAAGAACCTGGCGGGCCTGGAGACCCGCACTACGGCTGGAGTTGCCTGCGGGCCTGGAGACCCGCACTACGGTTGGAATTGCCTGCGGGCCTGGAGGCCCGCGCTACCGTACGGCTTTGTTTGGGGGTGCCATTAGGCGTGCGTTCGGATACGTGGTTCCAGCTGTGGTATGGCGGTGACGAGCACATCTTCGATGGTGTGTGCCAACACAAAACGCATCGCCTCGCGCACGGGTGGACTCAAATCGTCTAAGTCCTTTTCGTTCTGTTCGGGAAGGATGACGGTCCGGATCCCAGCACGGTACGCCGCCAGGACTTTCTCACGTATTCCACCGACTGGTAAGACGAGTCCGCTCAAGGTAATCTCGCCCGTCATGGCAATATCGTCCCGGACCGGAATGGACGAGTAAAGCGACGTTAATGCGACGGCCATCGTCACACCCGCCGAAGGACCATCTTTGGGTGTCGCTCCGGCAGGAACATGAACATGAACCCCGCTTCGCAAGGCACGTTTATCCAGATCGAATTCGGCCCAACGCGAGCTGACATAACTCTGAGCCGCGCTGGCCGACTCCTTCATGACATCACCTAATTGTCCCGTGATCCTCAGGTTCCCTTCTTCGGGCAACATGACCGACTCAACGTACAGGAGTTCGCCCCCCGCCGCCGTCCAGGCCAATCCTGCCGCAACACCGGGAGGCAGATTCCGTCGGGCCGGGTCTCGCGTGAATTCGACGCCTCCCAGCCATGACTGGAGTTGCTGTTTATCGACCGATGTGGGACTCACGTCACCCGATGCTACGCGAGTTGCCACTCGACGGCAAAGTCTTCCCAGGGCTCGTTCTAATTGCCGCACGCCCGCTTCGCGTGTGTACCGCTGGATGATCTCCATTAGCGCCGAATCGTCGACGCGTAGTTGGTCGGGTGTAAGGCCGGAATCCGCTAACTGGCGTGGTAGTAGATAGGTGCACGCAATATGCAACTTGTCTTCGTCCGTATAGCCAGCCAGGCGAATGATTTCCAAGCGGTCCAACAGCGGGCCGGGAATGGGATCCAGGCTATTCGCGGTAGCGATAAAGAATACCTGCGAAAGATCGAATGGCAGATTCAAATAGTTGTCACGAAAGTCGTGATTCTGTGCTGGGTCAAGAATCTCCAACAGCGCCGCCGCCGGATCGCCGCGGTAGTCGTGCCCTAGTTTGTCGACCTCATCCAACATCAGCAACGGGTTCCCGACCTGCGCCTGGCGAATTGCTTGGATGATTCTTCCCGGCATCGCTCCCACGTAAGTGCGGCGGTGCCCCCGTAGTTCGGATTCGTCGTGTAGGCCACCCAGGCTAATGCGAGAGAACTCACGCCCCACCGCTCTGGCAATCGACTTCCCCAGGGACGTCTTGCCTACTCCAGGCGGTCCCACGAAACAGAGTACAGGTGATTTTCCGGTCGGGTTCAGTTTCCGCACTGCCAAGTGCTCGATGATCCGCTCCTTAATCTTTTCGAGGTCATAATGGTCCTCATCTAAGACTTGCCGTGCTGCGGAAAGATCGATTAAGGCGGGAGACCGTTTGGTCCACGGCAGCTCGGCCACTAGCTCCAAGTAACTTCGAGTAATTTGAAATTCGGGAGAAGACGCCGGTAGTCGTTCCAATCGGCTCAATTCCCTTTCCAGTAGTTGTCGCGGTGCTGCGGGCAAACCAGACTCTAGGAGGCGTGACTTAAGATCGACCAATTCGGCTTGTTCGGCCGTCTGTTCTCCGAGTTCTTCTTGGATCGCTTGCAATTGTTTTCGCAGCAAAAATTCCCGCTGTTCGGCGCTTAATTCACTTTGTACTTGACTACTAATTTGGTGACGGATCTTGAGTACCTGAATCTCCCGGCTGAGATAGTCGTGCATCTTGTGCAACGCATCGGCGAGTGTATTCGACGCCAGCAGTCCTTGTTCTTGTTCAGTACTCAGCGATAGCAACGTACTCACAAGATAGATCTGCTGGAGCGGTTGTTTCAATTGGCCAAGCATTTGACGGAAGGCGGGTTCCGATTCAGGGTTAACACGTTGGACAACTTGCTGTGCCAGATCCAGTACTTCGCGATGCAGGGCCTCAGTATCGGGCGTCCAATCGTCCGGTGGAGGAAGAAGTTCGGTTTGGCATTTTAGATAGTCGGACGTGTTGTCGACTCCGAGTAACGGAGCATTTTCATGAGTAGCAATTTTATCGGTCCCGGCATGATTCGCCGTCGTCGCGGCCGTCGAGAGTCGGACACGCGTGGTTCCCTGTAAGACGACCTGGAGCGAGTCGTCAACGCGTCCCATTTTTTTGATTACAGCCAAAACGCCCACGTCGTACAGCTGATCCAATGTTGGATCTTCGACGTCACTTCTGCGCTGCGCTACCACGGCTAAAATCTTGTCTTCCGTCGCCAAGGCCGCCATCACAGCCGCTATTGCTTGGGGACGCTGGACGACATGGGGCATCATGAGCTGCGGGAAAAGTACGCCGTCGCGTAAGGGTAGTAACGGAAACGCCAGCGTCGTTGGCGGGTGTGCTGCGGGAACTACGGTCATGCTTCGGATCCCCTGGTCAGGATCGTAATGAGCAACATTCCATCTTGGTATTCGGAGTGAATGTCCGAATGGTCGAGCTGGCACGGCAAGTTCACGACGCGATGGAAACGGTTGTACGCGATTTCCATCGAATAGGCCTGGTGCCCGCGAACGAGCGATAAATCACGGCGGAATCCGCACACTTCCAGTTGTTGGCCCCGCAACTCGATTTGCAGGTCTGCCGCCCGTACTCCCGCCAGATCAAATTTTATGAGCCAGCCGTTGGGCGATTGGTAGACGTCGACCGGCGGACACCAGCATCCCTCTGCGTCCGGAACAGTGAGCGAATCCAAAAATTGACGCAATCGCAAGTTCATCGTCGTTGAACCACACCCTTTCCTGCACCCAACTGGCTAACTCCACGCGGCTCCCGGATCGACCTACGGTGAGCGGCTCATACCCCGAAGTTCCGCCTGAGCCCCCTGGTGACCACCTGCCTGGCTAGTTTATTCGATTTGACCGCACTATTCGGCTCTCAGTTCTTTAGTTTCTGCCAGAATTGATTCAAGAACCGCAGGACACGGGCGATTTGTTGCCGTATTCTTCATTATCGAGGCACCCAAGGGTGATCTGTCGGCTGGATTTCCCGCCTCGCTCACAATGCCCCCCGTATAGGGCAGGATCGGTCCATTTGGCTGGTCCTGTCCTTTTTTTGTTGCCTTGATGCCCTTCGCGACGCCAGAAAACTTGTAAAAATCTTGTGGAGTCCCATGGTAATGCTTGACAAATCAATGCCGGTTCTGTAGTTAAACCAGGGTGGAGGAGTTGTCCCATCTCTAGTTTCGAAAACAGGTACCCGATGATCGCCGGACATGTTCAGTCTCGCAATGCCGCCGAATTTGGCATTCTATATCAAAACTCAGCTGAAGACCCCGCGTGGGTAACGGTCAGGGCTTTTGACGATGAGCCTGACGAGCCATCGGAGGACGTTGACCACTTCGACGAAGATGATTTCGACGATGAATTCGACGATGATTTTGACGAGTTATACGACGAGGACCTCGACGAAGGCATCGCGCCGCCAGAGGAACTCGACGATGAAGTCGAAGAGCCTGAAATCGACTTCCGAGCTACCGAGCCGGACAAATAGGCGATAGCACGAATCGCAGGCAAGGGACGAATCGCAGGCAAGAGTGTTCTCTGTACGGGTTTCACTCTTCGTCGCAGTTAACGGGTTTTAAATCGATCTTTCATTTCCGCAAGGTGGGTGCGCAACCCTTGAACTCCGCCCCCTGGAGGTATCGGTCCGGTCGTATGGCTGCTGGCAGGTGGCTTGTGCAAAAAAGCGACGCAGCCTCCGTGAATCCGCAGTAGGGATCTTGACGATGATTGGGTGAGGATGTCATCCTATACGCTTAAGGCCCTACAGTCCGTAGGATTAGAAAATTCATTCTGATCGGTAGCCCCATGAAGCCGTGCGAAGAATTGACGATGCCGACGCTGGTGTTTGATCCCGCTTTGGACCAAGCTGCTTTTGAGCGGCAGTTTTTTTCGTGTGTCTTGCGCCGTAACGGCGAGCACATTGATGCGTTGCGCAGGATGGTAGAGGTATTTGCGACGGCTGGCGAACACGACAAGGCCCTGCCGCTTGATTTTCGGCTCGTGCGACTGCTGCCACAAAACTGCATCGTTCGATACAATCTGGCCTGCAGTTTGGCCATGACAGGCCAGATTGAGGCAGCTTTGGATGAGTTGCACGAAGCCATTCAGCGTGGTTATTCGGACGTCGTCCATCTACAAACCGATCCCGACCTCGATCCGTTGCGCGAACATCCCCTGTACAAGGAGTTGATTCGCCGGTTCCGCGGAATACGTTAAGCTGGTTCGATCGTTCATGTGCTGGGCGGTTTCTGGGTGCGGTTTCTGGGTGCGGTTCCTGGGCGCGGTGCCGTTTCCAGGAAATTTTCTACCCTGGGTTGGCCGAAGCTAGGGATATCGCTTGCAAAAGGCAATTCAGTGTCACGCCCATGGAATAAGTCGTGGCCGCAATGGTGCGGGTAAGGAACGGTAATGTTTGAATCGGTAGCACAGAATGTGCGATTCCCGGACCAGGAGACTCAGATTCTTCATTTTTGGAAGTCGCGGCAGATTTACGAGAAGTCGCTGGAACAGCGCCGATCGTCTCCTTCCTTCGTATTCTTCGAAGGGCCGCCGACAGCAAACGGGATGCCCCATCCGGGGCATTGCCTCACGCGGGCGATCAAGGACTTGTTTCCGCGTTACCGCACAATGCGTGGTTATCTCTGTCGCCGTAAGGCTGGTTGGGATACCCACGGCTTGCCGGTGGAGGTAGAAGTCTGCAAAGAGCTTGGCATTCATTCCAAGGAAGAAATTGAAGCGTTCGGAGTTGAGCCGTTTATTCAAAAATGCCAGCAGAGCGTTTGGCGATACATGCAACAATGGGAGCAGATGACTGAGCGGTTGGGGTTTTGGATCCATCTGAAAGACGCTTACGTTACCTACCATCAGTCGTATGTTGAAAGTGTTTGGTGGTCACTGCAGAGACTATTTGAGCGAGGACTGCTCTACCAGGGAAACAAAATTGTTTGGTGGTGGGCACAAGGTGGAACCGCGCTTAGTGCTGGTGAAGTTGGTCAAGGCTATCGGCAGGGGGCTGATCCAAGCGTCTATGTTCGGTTTCCACTTGTTGATCCGGCGTGGAAAAATACCAGTCTCTTGGTTTGGACGACAACTCCGTGGACGTTGCCCAGCAATCAATTTGCTGCCGTACATCCTCGGGTAAAATACGTTGTCGTTCATGATGCTGAGTTAGGGGAAAATCTTGTCGTCGCTACTGACCTTCTGGAGACGATGAAGACTAAAACCAAACGTGAACTCAGCGAAGTTCGCCACCTTGACGGTCAAGAGCTGATTGGATTGCGTTACCTGCCTCCATTCTCCTATTACCATTCTCGGACGGGAGACTTACGGGGAACGCTCAAGGCGGGCGGAACGGACTTCGTGTCTTGGCGCGTCGTTCCGGCCGAGTTTGTCACCACGGATACCGGTACCGGTGTCGTGCATCAGGCACCTGCGTTCGGCGAGGTGGACTATCAGGTGCTGTTGGATCAGCAAGAACGATTCACCGAAGGCACCGGGCCGTCGCTGCTGTGCGCTGTCGGACCGGATGGAAAATTTACCGACGAAGCTCCCGATTACCAGGGAAAATGGGTGAAGGACGCGGACCGCGATATTATTCGACAATTGCGTGCCGACGGAATTCTCTACCATCAAGAACAGTTTCTCCACGATTATCCCTTCTGCTGGCGTGCGGAAGAGGATCCCCTGATTCAATATCCTCGCCGCAGTTGGTTCTTGCGAACAACACAATTCCGAGACCAAATGCTGGCGAACAACCGAAAAATCCACTGGATGCCGGACCACATCCAAGAAGGTCGATTCGGTAACTTTCTCGAATCCAACGTCGACTGGGCCCTTTCCCGGGAACGCTATTGGGGGACTCCGTTGCCAATTTGGGTCTGTCAGCAGACTGGAAAAATGGAGGCGGTGGGTAGATACGACGAGTTGCTGCTCAAGCCCGGCGTCAAGGGACTTCATGTCTGGGCCGACGCCAAGGCAGCCAATCCAGATTTACCTGATGATCTTCGCGTCCACAAACCGTATATCGACGCCGTCACGTACGACTCGCCATTTGCACCCGGCGCGACGATGCAACGCGTCACTGAGGTGATTGACTGCTGGTTCGACTCGGGTGCCATGCCGTTCGCTCAATGGGGATATCCTCATCAAGGCGAACACGAGTTCCAGCAACAATTCCCCGCCGACTTTATCAGCGAGGCGATTGACCAAACACGTGGTTGGTTCTATACGCTCCTCGCGATCAGCACGATCTTGTTTCACGACGACTCCGTCGAGCCCGACACTACCGGAGTTCACAATTCGTTTCCACATCCGTTCCGAAATTGCATCGTATTGGGACTGATGTTGGGCGAAGACGGTACGAAGATGTCGAAGAGCAAGCGGAATTATCGCGAACCACAGGAAATCTTCGACCGGTATGGCGCCGACGCCCTACGATGGTACTTGTTCGCTAATCAGCCACCCTGGACATCAATTCGGTACAACGAAGTTTCGATTCGTGACAGCATTCCGGAGTTCTTGTTGAGACTCTGGAATGTCTACAGCTTCTTCGTTATCTACGCCAATATCGACCGCTTCGAACCTAGTCGACTGCTTCCCGGTCCACTGAGCCAGTTGACTCCGGAAGAACTATCAAACGCTCCCGCCCGCCGCGCGGTTCCTCAGAGGGGCGAACTCGACCGATGGATTCTCAGTGAGCTTCATGGCACAATTGCCTTTGTTGTTGAGGCGATGGACGCCTATGACAACTATGGAGCCTGTCAACGACTTCATGCATTCGTCGACGCACTCAGTAATTGGTACGTACGCCGAAGTCGCGATCGATTTTGGAGCGGCATAGAAACCGATTCGTCGAAACTCGACGCCTACTGGACATTGTACGAATGTCTCGTGACAGTGACAAAACTCATCGCACCGTTTACCCCTTTCTTGGCCGAGGCCATCTGGCAAAATTTAGCTCGGTCAGCTTCGTCCGATGTCCTGGAGAGCGTGCACCTGTGTGACTATCCGACGTCCGATGCATCGCTTTGCGATCCAGAGCTTTCGACGCGTATGGAACTCTTACGGGAAATTGCCTCGCTCGGACGGAGTGCCCGTATGGATGCCAAATTAAAGGTCCGGCAGCCACTCGGTAAAGTTGAAGTTGTTCTGGCTTCACTTGATCACCAGGCTTGGCTGGAAGCGCACAGTGCATTGTTGTGTGAAGAACTTAATGTAAAACAAATTGAGTTTATTCAGCATGCCGAACAGTACATTGACTATCTCGTACAGCCCAACTTTAAACGCTTAGGCCCACGGGTCGGAAAGTTACTTCCGCAGGTTAAGGTGGCCCTAGCGCAGGCGGACGGTGCTACACTATTGGCAACGTTACGTCGGGAAGGGCGTGTCACCTTGCTGGTTGAATCGGAATCCGTGACGCTCGATGCCGAAGACATTCAAGTTCGACTGCAAGCCAGAGACGGCTGGGCCGCTGCACAAGGTGATCAGTGCGTGGTCGTCTTGTCGACCGAACTTACCGATTCGTTGCTTCGCGAAGGGTACGCCCGTGAGTTGGTTCGGATCATCGCGGATTGGAGAAAAGAAGTCAATTGTCTGTATACCGATCGAATTGAAATCGGAGTTGTTACGGAGAGTCACGAACTGCAGCAGGCTATTCTAGAAAACATGGACTATATCGCCGGCGAAACTTTGGCCGTGAACACTGTACTTTTACCGCTCGAAGGGATTGTGGCGGTGGATCGCGAACTCTCGGCATTTACTTTGCAGTTGTTTCTGCGAGTTGTCCAAGAGGCTTAAAGTGCTTGTTGAAACCACACCTATGGATACGATTGCAATTCCTCATCGGAACCGGTTGACCGCCACGGTTTTGTTGTCCGGTTCGGGTCGCACGTTGGAGAACCTCTTAAAAAAGGCGTCACTTAACGAGTTGCCACTGGATGTGCAGCACGTTATCTCTAGTCGGCCTGCGGTGCGAGGGCTTGAGGTTGCCGCAAATGCCGGCATCGCAGCCACCACGCTCCGACGTAAACAGTTCGACTCCGCCGAACAATTTAGCGACGCTATTTTCGGTATCGCACGATCTGTCAGCAGCCACGTTGTGCTGATGGCCGGCTTTACACAATTCGCACCCGTGCCCACCGACTTTAATTTTCGAGTTCTCAATATTCATCCGTCATTGATACCGGCTTTCAGTGGTGTCGGCTTCTTTGGTGACCATGTTCACCAAGCGGTGCTGGACTATGGGGCCAAAATCACAGGCTGTACTATTCATTTCGTCGACAACCAGTACGACCATGGCCCTGTCGTTCTCCAGCGTTCGGTTCCTGTCGCTGATGATGATACCGCTGGGACATTGTCAGCGCGGGTGTTTCTTCAGGAGTGTGAAGCCTTTCCTGAAGCGTTAAGACGTTACGCCAGTGGATTTCTTCGCATCACGGGACGAAGGGTTTGGGTTGATGCTCGGTTACCCGCGGAAGAGCGTGTTTGATCGCTTTTCTTGCTTTTTGGCTTGCCGGAATGGACGTTGGCACGGTACCCTTTTGTTTATTCAGTTGACACTTGCCGTTCGTTGCATCGTTTCGTTTTCCCATGACCCACCGGTACCTAGTCATGCTCTATCGTCTTCCGCACTACCGAAGTTGGCAGTCTCTCACAGCACAACAGGTCGCGTTAACGATTGGATTTCTCACGTTTTGCCTAGGGGCATTGGATCTGTGCCGCACCGCAATCGGGCAAACCTCGTCCGATCGGCGCGACGCATCGGTGGTTATCGAAGGTCGAGTGGAACAGATTCTAGAGGGAAAATCGGGTCGAATACCGAGCGATGTTGTGCAAGTTTTGATTGAACAAGCCACCCTTCGCCGGTCTTCCGACAGCGACGCTGTGGCCAGGTACCCCGTACCTGGTGAGTACGTCTATATTCATATCGCTTCTGTAGAAAATGAATCCGCCGACGGCAGTCAACACGTGTTTCCGGAGGCCGGCCAATTGATTCGTGCCTACCTCACATCTGCGGAGCATGGGGCATGGCAGAGTGTATCGGCGGTATGGTTCGATTTAATCGACTCCGGTTTGGATGACCGTGCAAGTCGAGAAGAAAGAGGTAAACCAACTGAACGACCTACGAAGCGCGGAGACCTGGTTGATTTTGGGTACTGGGGAATGCAAGGTGAAACGGCGAGTGTTGGCAGTCGTGTTGCCGTGCGGGTAATGAAGGTCCATGCAGACGGGCCTGCCCGCCGTGCCGGCTTGGAAGTGGGAGACGTGATCGTTGCCATCAACGGTGAAACGATCGATTTAGAACTTTTGCAGCGGCCTCCGATTGGCAAGTTGCAGTTAAGCGTTGTCGACGTCAACAGCGGACGCGTGGCGCAGGTGGAAATCGTTCCACAAACAAGTGCTCCGGATGCCGCGGTACCGGCCGAAACTCCAGCGACACCGCATGTCACGCCCGATTCGGACGTCGTTGCACAACGCCCGATATCGCTAGGGATCTCGGCGGAGTCTGTGACGATTGGCGTTCGCAGTGCCCTGAAGGTGACTCGCGTCGTTCCAGATAGCCCAGCCGCCAAAGCGGGCCTCGAACCAGGTGACGTACTTGTCAAGGCGAATGGCACTGCCATGACTCGGCCAGAACAACTCGTAGCGGCACTGCGCAAGACTGGCCCGAAGCTGACGCTCACGGTGCGTGACGTTCGTACTGGTAAGGACGTGGATGTGGAGGTGCAATTGGGCGGTCGGGAAAAGGACTCCAAGGTTTCGCCAGCGCCACAGCCGCCAGCCATTTCCCTCCCTCCTTCGCCGAGTAGCCCGTCCGGCGATCCCTCGAACAGTCGGTTGGGAGTGGTGACCGAGTTGGCGTTTTACGATAACGAGGCCGCAGTTGTGATTACCGAAGTGGAGAGCGGCAGCCCCAGCTGCCAAGGCTGGCTTACGAGCGGGGACGATTATTACAAAAGCCAATGGGATGGCGGTCTTGCACCCTAATGATCTGCTCGACGCGGAGAGAGGTGCAGGCCAACGCATCGAATTGCGGATGGTTGACTCCAAGTCGGGGCGCGAATCGAATCTTACGGTAGCATTGCCCTAAAATGCGACGGCACATAGCTAAAGTGCCTTATTGAACCTGCGAGAACGCGGCGTAGGCCGAATTACCAGCGACAACAATGGTATTGGCAGCATGAATGGAACAGGGTTCAGCCTCAAAGATCATCTGTTCAATGTGGACCGGGTTCGATATCTTGCGGGGCTGTTTCATTCAGCCGATAAATCGTTTGATGCACCGGGTTTCGTGCGTGAGACATTGAGAGAGCTCCGTCAATTGGAGTTAAAGGCTCGCATTGTTCATATAGCGACCAAATTAGAGGCCCATCTGGCAACCGACTTTCGTCTTGCCGCACGACAGATTGTTGCTGCGCTTCCTCCTCCGTTGGATCCAACGCGCAACGACGATGATTTTGGAGATTTTATTTTTGCTCCGTTGGGCGAGTTTGTGGTTCGGAACGGCTTGGCGAAAAGGCATCTCGCAATCTCATTGAGAACCCTTAAAGCAATCACACAGAGGTTTTCGATGGAGGACGCGATTCGGTCGTTTATCCAAACGCACACCGACGAGACACTGGCGGAATTGGGAAAATGGTCGACCGACGGGAATTACCATGTTCGGCGCCTCGTCAGCGAGGGGACTCGACCACGTCTCCCTTGGTCCGGACGCTTGAGCATCGATGCCGCAACGCCATTGCCACTACTCGACAATCTGTACGCCGATTCGACCCGCTATGTAACTCGATCGGTGGCGAACCATTTGAACGACATTTCCAAGACCCATCCCCGTCTCGTATTAGAGACATTAGGCCGGTGGAAGAACGAGGGTAAGCAAAAGGAGGACGAGCTTCAATGGATGTGCAAGCATGCGTTGCGGACTTTGGTCAAGCAAGGCAGTTCGGAAGCGTTGGGATTCCTTGGCTTTACCCTCAAGCCTAAGATTCACGTGAGTAATTTGCGTTTCACGACAGATCAGATTCGACGTGGAGAGTCGCTTGAGTTCACCATGACCGTCAGGGCTCTCCGCGACGAATCCTTGGTGATTGACTATATCATTGACTATTTGAAGTCCAACGGAACACATTCCCCCAAAGTACATAAACTCAAGCCTATCTCGTTGTCAAAGGGGGAATCGACAACAATTAAGAAGCGTCATTTGTTGCGGGCTAATGCGACGACGTACACGCTTTATCCGGGATCGCATTTTCTATCAATACAAATTAACGGGCAACTGTTTGGCAGGCTGTCGTTTGAGTTGCTCTAGCGGCGACCTTCTCCGTCAATGAATGCTGCTTGCGAGCGGGATGGTTGCGCGGAGGCATGTGCAAGGTTCGCGTGGGCCACACCGACGTAGCGAGGGAATCCGGTGGAAAGCTTCCCGCATCACAAAGAGGAGTCTTTACGCGGCAGCTCGACACGCTTGCGATCTTTGACAAATCAGCGATTGATAGGCGATGGGGCCAACGCCGCCGAGGCGAAATTCAGCCCGTTCAGCAATTTGCAGGCCGACGTTCCGCAGAAGTGGTTCGTAGTCATAGATGGGATGTAATGGCACCAAGCCCAATGCGTGGAAGCTACGTATTGCAACTGCGTGATGCAATTCGTGCATTATGCGAAAGATCCAGTTTCCCTGTGCCGGCGCGACGTCAGCGATCATCAGTCGGCCAGTTGGCTTTAATAGCTGAAGTAGGTGCAGCAGCATCGTACGCATGTCTTCTGGGTTAAAGCAATTGAGGAAGTAGTTTGCCGTAACTACGTCATAATGTCCAAACAGACGGTGGTTGCGAATATCATCACATAACAGAGTGGCCGTGTGATTTGCCCGTGCGATTTTTCTAGCGGTACGATGCAACATGCGTTGAGACATGTCGACACAAGTAAGTTCTACCTCGCGATCGGCTGCGAGCACGGCATCTTCTCCGGCACCAACACCCACGTAAAGAACCCTTTGCTCGGGTTGCATTTGACTGACCTGCCAGGCCTTGGAGGCCGAGATTTGGCCGGTTGAGTAGATTCCCGAGACAAGTTCATAGAACCATGCCACTTTATCGAATCGACATTTGGTCGGTGAGGTTTGGTTTTCTTGTGGCACGATAGCCTCCTGTCGTGAAAAGCGAGATAGTTTACGCAGCGCGTCTGTCGTTGGTTGAAGCGAATTCACTCGCTGCTTGTTGAATTCGCTTGGCGAGACCGTGTACGTTGGGTTCTTGCAAAATCGTGAGATGATTTCCTTCGACGTATTGCACACGCAGGTTGGACGATATTGCTTTCCATTCGGCGACGACATCGTGCCGCATGCCCGAACATCCGCCTCGTGCAAGCACAAGATTTGTACGGCCAGTGAATCGTGGGGGACGGTATCCCAGGGTGGCTTCTACGTTGGCCATAAACACCTTGAAGATCGTTTTAATCTCGTGAGGAGGCGCTTGCGGTGGAACCAAGTGCGTGCGAACTGCCATCTCGGAAAACACGTCGCTTAATATCGATTGGTCGGCGTTGATGATCTTTCGGAGCGATAAGTTTTCGTCTGGAAAGAGGCTTCGCAACACCACGAGACTGTACAGTGGAGCAGCATCAACGACCCACAAGTTGCGTACGGTCATGACTTGACTATCGGCAAGTCGGGTCATGATCTCGTAGGCAACCAGGCCGCCGAATGACCAACCCAGCAAATCAATCGACCTACCGGCAAATTGTTGCTCGATTCGTCGAGCATAAGCGTCTGCCATGTCGTTCATGTTGCGGTGTGGTGGCATGAGGCCGTCCACGCCCTGTGCTTGCATAGCGAACAAGGTCCAATCAGGCTGCAACGCTTGAGCGAGCGGGTGATAGCAGAAGATGTGGCCGCCGCCTGGGTGGATGCAGACGGCAGTCTTCTCGGAGGTCCCTGTTTGTAATTTTATGAGATGTTCGGTTGGTTCATGGAGGGCGGTTTCGCGATTCAAACACGCAGCGATTCCAAGAAGGGTGGGATTGCGTGCGAATTCGGCCATAGATATTTGTTCACCTGTTTTTTCGGCAATGCGTGCCAAGAATTCCATGGCACTGAGCGAATCGCCGCCACTGAGAAAGAAATCGCTGTAGATTTCGTGGGGCGTATTCGGAAGTACTTCACGCCAACAATTCTGAAGCTCGCGGATTCGCGTCATTGAAGGCAAATTGATGCCATTTGAGTCAATCGGTGGCTCTTCAATTCCGACGACTCGCAGGTGGTGACGCATTCCGTGGCGATACTCATCTACGTGCTGCAAGAGTCGGTTGCGGTCCAGTTTGCCACTGGAGGTTAACGGAAATTCAGGGACCGGGATAAGTTCGGCTGGCCAACAGGACACCGGAAAGAATTCGCGAATTTGTGACCAGAGACGGTCCCAGTCTTCTTGGACTCCCGGGCGCCATTGTACGAAGCCAAGCAGTTTGGTTTTCATGTCGATCGATTCGCGGCACACAACCGCCTTCATGACGAACGGATCTCGCTCGATTAACGCTTGTATTTCCCCGAGGTCGATGCGTACTCCGTTGATTTTTATTTCGTCGTCGACGCGTCCTAAGAACGTCAATCTGCCATCCCGTTCTTGACGTACTCGGTCGCCGGTGCGATAGAGTCGTTGAACGGTGGGTTGATTTTCAATGCGGTGATAGACAAACCTTTGCTGGGTCAGTTCGGGCCGGCGGAGGTATCCTCGCGCAAGTCCCACACCTCCCACGTAGAGTTCGCCTTCGTGGGCGAGGTTGCCCTGGTCGTCCAATACGTACGCCGTCACGTTCTCGATGGGAAAGCCCATCGACGGAGTTTCATCGCTGCCAGGTGTACAGCGGTCGGTTGTAACACATACAGTTGCTTCTGTCGGGCCGTATGCGTTGATCATTGTGCGGCCAACGGACCATTGTTGGGCTAACTGTCCAGAGCACGGTTCCCCAGCTACCACCAAAGTGCGCAATTCCGGCAAATCGATTCGACCTAGTCTTGCCAAAATTGAGGGCGAAAGGGTTACATCGGAAATACGGCGTGTGCGGAGTAGATTTGCCAATCGTGGACCAGGTGTAAGCTCGTTTTCGGTTGCAAGGCAAAGGGTTCCACCAGCGTGCAGCGTGACAAAGATTTCACTCACAGCAGCGTCAAATCCAATGCTGGCGAATTGCAACACGCGAGACATGGGTGTGACACGAAAAATACGACACTGCTCACGGACCAAATTGGTGAGTCCCCCATGCTCCAAGAGGGCCGCTTTCGGCTGGCCTGTCGATCCGGATGTGAAAATGGAATAGGCCAAGTTGTGTGCCGATACCGGAACACTTATTGGTTGGTAAGGATTGCACTGTTCCAGCAGTTGTTGAGGCGTAACGGCAGGGCAGTCGATCGATGTTGATGGCTGGCAACTTGAGCCGCAGATATACAATTTGGGAGCGGCATCCTCTAACATGAACCTCGTTCTTTCCCACGGGTATTTGGCGTCGATCGGAAGAAACGCGCACCCCGCCCGCAAGATGCCCAGGAGAATTGCAACCAATTGGGGTGTACGCGGCATGCATACCGCAATCAATGATTCGGGTTCGTATTGAGACGCCAAGTGAGCGGCGATTTTACCGGAACACGTCGACAGCGAGCCATAGGTGCAGGTTTGTGCTCCGAACTCGATGGCGCGTCGATTTTCGGCGTGCTGCAGGATCCGCTGCCAGACAGGTTCAAAGCCGTTCAAGGCTAATCGAATTTCCCCGAGTGTTTTATCACGCTCGTCTAGCCCGAACTTGAACCGGATTTCAGCAGGTAATTTGCGATTTGAGCCTGCATTTTGCAGGCTCAAATG
>JAQCHP010000137.1 GCA_027619595.1 Planctomycetota bacterium | reverse complement strand
AGGGGGCGGGGTAACCGAATGTGATGATCGGGCTCAACATTGATGAGCAATCCTTGCCCGTACGCCATTTGAGCCGATAGGCAACATAGCAGTAGGCACAGCCAGTTTAAGAGTCCAATTTGTCGTCTGACTTGTCGCTGCCACATTTCGATTCTCCCGGGGGGGTATGGGGCGTTCGAGGAGCCTTGCTACGTCGTGCCGGGTATGAGACGCGGAAGATCTTTGAAAAGTTCCTTGTCGGCGAACGAAAAACTGTGCGCCAGTTGACGCGCCACCCTCAGCGGTTGTCTTGCTCTAGGGTGGCGTGGAGGAGACTGCCACTCGGCTCACAGCGAGAAATGGCCACTTTCCTCGTCTCGTTTGCCCGACCTTGCCTCGGTAGGACGCTGTTCACAACCAGGGCGAACGGGTTCCTGCCCCCCGGCCCCGTCCGAGCCTTGGATCACTCGCTTATGCGTCGGGTTACATCGACTTATCGCTGTCGTTCCCACGCTAACGCAGCGGGCTACATGGCTGGCGTTTTATCGTGTAGTCGGCTCTCTTGCGGGATCGCTTAACCGCGACGCGCTGGAGACCGCTATATTCCGAACGACGTCACCCTGGCGACGACCCGAGAATTGGCCGTTCGGCCAATATGGGGATTTTTCATTTTCCGCAGCCGCAACCGCCGGCGGCCATTTTCGATTTCGCCTTGGAAGCGACCCCTTTGACGAGCTTTCCCTTGGGCTTCACAGCCTTGGCCGCGTCATGGATCTTAACGATTTTTCCGGCGACCTTATCCCATTGCTTGCCGACAGCCTCAGCAACCGGCCCTGCTGGCAAGCTATTACACAACATGAAAGTGAAAGCCAAGCCGGCAACGAATGATCGAAGGTTACCACTGAGCATGACCCACTCCTTTTTCCGATTCGGACTTAACGCTCTTTCACTTCGTTTCGGTCGCTTGAAGCGTTCGGGACGAATCAACTTCATTAAGTTGTCCTAGGGTCTCCAATCGGGCGAAATTGCGATGTCATTGCAATCGGAAATGTTTGCCCTGAAACAGTGGGCAGAGTATTGCGGTCCGCCGGTAGCTCCACCGCTGAACGACAGAAAATAGGTCCTTCCTACAGGCAACTACCGTCCTACCGAGACAAGCTCGGGTAGTGACGGAGAAATTCGCGCGGCGTGTTCTGGTTGTGAACACCGTCCTACCGAGACAAGCTCGGGTAGTGACGGAAGAATTCGCGCGGCGTGTTCTGGTTGTGAACACCGTCCTACCGAGAGATCTCCCCAAAGAAGATGCCCCATGCTGGAGGATTAACCGATTCGGACCGACTTGCCTTCTCGTAAGCTCTCTGTCTGCTTGTGGCACAGGAGGACCGCGTCCCGTGCGAGCTCCGCCTCAAGCAGAGGGGCTGGAGTTCCCGAGCGAATTCCAGTCACGACCTCCTGCAATTCCGCCTCAAAGGCCAGCATGGGATCCCCATTACCCAATTCTGGAAACGAAACCTTGTCGCCCGGACCGATGAGCACCGGCGCGCATGTGTACTTTCCTTCTTGCGCCAGAACAGAAAATTCAAACGTCAGCGTCGCCTGTTCCAAATGAATCTCGAATCCATGCAGGAACGAACGTCCCTGCTGACGGATGACGCCACTATTTGCCGTTACGGCAAGGCTTCGATCGGCGAACTGAAATTGCGACGTCCAATATTCCGCAAGATCGCCCCGCATCCGCCCGGATGTGGTTACCTGATCGGGCATCCCAAACATGGCTCGGATAAAATGGGCATCGTGAACGTGCAGGTCCAACATCGGACCACCGATGCGTTCCGCGTTCCAGTAGTCGGAGAGCCAGGCGGGATCCGATATCACTCGCCGAAACGTACCTCCCAACAAGCGGCCGTACCGTCCACTGTCGATCGCCTCGCGTGCCCAGATATATTCGGGGAAGAACGGGAGCACATGCCCAATCGTCAACTGCTTCCCCGACCCCTTTGCCGCAGCGATCATCTCTTCAGATTCACGCAGTTGCAAACTGATCGGCTTTTCACAGAACACGTGTTTCCCCGCCTTCAATGCTCGGATGGCAATCTCGGCATGCAAGGCAGGTGGGAGCGTAATGTCAATCACGTCGACCTTGGGATCTTGCAACATTTCGTTGATCGACTCGTAGGTTGTGATCCCCGATAGATCCATCGCGGTTCCGGGCGGCCCGAAGTTACCCTGAATACCGCGCCAGTCCCCCTGACGACGCTTCTCAGTACGGCTACAAATGGCGGTTACCTCGACCCCGTTCAACTTCTGATAGGTTAGGTAATGGACCATCCCCATGAAGCCAACACCGACAATCCCCACGCGCACCATGTCGAGCAATCTCCTACACATTCTGATCCGGCTTGCCAGCACCGCGCCGTTGCTCAGCCGAACAGCCTTAAACCCTACCGAGCCGTAATTTTTCGCGCTGCAAGAGATCCAGTGCATTACGAATCTCTGCTTTTTGGCGTTCAGCCTGCTCGGGAATCTCACGTTCGATCGTCAACGGGCCGTCGTAACCGATCTCATTCAGTACGTCCATGTACGCTGGTATATTTACGTCCCCCGTACCCAAGGGAACCTCTTGACCCCAGGTAACTCCGGGCTTGTCGGACCATTTACCGTCTTTCAAATGGACGCTCCGCACATAGCGGCCGACCTTACGCAAGTCTTCGAGCGGATGCCCAACGCCATACAAGATGAGGTTGGCAGGATCAAAATTGATAAAGAGGTTATCACGTGCTGTGTCTTCCAAGAATTTCAACAGTACATCGGCTGACTCTTGGCCAGTTTCCAAGTGAACGTTTTGCCGATTCTTGCGGGCATGGTCACAAAGTTCACGCATGACCACGAGCAGGCGACCGTATTCCGCATCGGTCGGGTCGTGCGGGACGCAACCCACATGCAGGCCAATCGCATCGACGCCCAAGATCCTCGCGAAATCTGAAATCTCTTTCATCTCTTGGGTCCGTGCAGCTCGCGTTGACGTGGGGACCAGCCCGACGGTTCGCGCGACTGTCGGGATATCGGCGTAACTTTCCCCGTCAAAACCGCAAAATACGCAAGAGATACGAATGTCGAATGCCTTGAGTCGCTGCAAAAACCTTGCTGCATGCTCAGGTGTGCGGGTATCGGCATGCGGTGCGTGTAGATGGATGGTAGGGATAGCCAATTCGTGCGCTACTTCCAGTTTGACTCCCAATCCAGCGTCAATACTTGCAAAGACACCTAACGGCCATGGTTCCATCGATGAATGCCTCCGAGATTAGAACGAAGCGAGCGATCTTGTTGCGAGAATGCAAATCGGTCAGCACGAGAGTACGTGAAAGGTCAGGAATTGTCTACTAGACAGGCAGAGCACGGGTAGGACAACTGCGTCCCGATACTCTATCGTTGAGATCAACGAAAAGCCAACACCCATTAGCCTGGTAGGACTCCGGAGACGCTCAACGTGCGAGTTGAAATCATCGCGGTCGGGGACGAACTCGTCAGCGGACAACGGTTAGATACGAATAGCCAATGGCTCAGCCAACGATTGGGAGAATTGGGCCTGCCTGTGGTCGCCCATACCACGGTGGGGGACGATTTCCAGTTAGGGGTCGCCGCCGTTCTGCAGGCTGCCGAGCGTGCGGACGTCGTCGTCATGACCGGCGGTCTCGGACCAACGGCGGACGACTTGACCCGTCAATGCTTGGCCGAAGCAGCAAGGGTACCGCTGGTACTCGACGAAGCTTCACTACGGCACATTGAGAATCTATTCGCACGCCGCAAGCGTCCTATGCCGGATAGTAATCGACTGCAGGCAGAGTTTCCACAAGGGAGTCGCGTGATCCCCAATCCACATGGCTCGGCGCCCGGAATCGACCTGGACCTTATGACCGAAACACGTCGGTCGAGCCGCATCTTTGCGTTACCGGGCGTGCCGGCGGAAATGCGTGAAATGTGGGATGCGACAGTGTTCCCCGCTTTGCAACAGCAAATGCCCAACGGAACTAAGACGATTTTGCACCGGCAGATCAAATGTTTTGGCGTAGGGGAAAGCGACCTGGAACAGATATTGCCCGATCTGATCCGCCGCGGACGTGAACCATCGGTCGGAATCACGGTCCATCGTGCCACGATCACGCTGCGGATTACTGCTCGCGGAAGCTCACCAGCCGATTGCCAGAAGCAAATTGCCCCGACGGAAAAGATCATTCGCGAATGCTTAGGCGATCTGGTGTTTGGGCAAGACGATGACGAATTGGAGGACGTCGTCATACGTCGCTTGTTGGACCGGAACAAAACGTTGACCACGGTTGAATGCGGAACCTCCGGGCGGTTAGCCTGGTGGCTCACCCGAGCGGACGCTGAGAAAAAAGCATACGTCGGTGGTATTGTGCTCCCGAGTCCCGTCAGCTTGCATAGGTGGCTCAACGCGACCCCGGTTACAAATCATGGTGCAAGCCGATCGGCGTCGGTTCCGCCGGACCCAGAATTCATCTCACAAATTGCAGAGGAGGCTCGCCGCCGCAACGATTGCGATTACGCGCTGGCGGTGGGCCCATTTCCATCTCGTGACAACCAAACCGCTTCGCCTCAATTTGTCTTTGCCATCGCGGATCGCAACAACGCGAATTCGCAACTTGGACCGTTTGCTGGACATCCTGATATCCTCGTCGACCGCGCCGCAAAACTTGCCTTGAACTCACTTCGCCTAGCGGTCGAGTGAAACCGAGTTTGGCATGCACCGCGCAAGAGGCCACCCGCACCACGTAGGACGGGTCTCCAGGCCCGTCTTCCCTCGATTGGCTCTCGGAGCCAATCGTTGGTCAATAAGACACGCATGGAAAGCAAACGACTAAAAGGGGTTGTCGCCGGCGGAATGGGACGTTTTTTTTAAGACGGGCCGGGAGACCCGTCCTACGTGAAGAAAGAAAAAAGACGACGGGCCGGGAGACCCGTCCTACGCTGTGCGAACGCTAGTGGAATGCCAGGCTGTGTTAGGTCGTGGCTGCGGCGACGCGCACTTGACGAATATGGCCGTCAAAATGGGCTGTGAAGAGGTCCACTTGGTTGGGGTGTAGGTCGATGTCGTGAATTGGACTCGGAGTCTCGAAAGCGTGATACAGGTCTTCTTCCCCGGCTTTCCAGAACCCTACGAACTTGTCGAGCGGACCGATGAGTTGGCCGCTGGCATGGAACACCGAGCGCCACATGGTCGCCATGTCCCGTGCGTCCTTGATACTCTCTTGCTTTAGCACCTTGGCGCCCGACTCCCAATCGAACCAATGTGCCACTCCTTGCTGGTTACCGGTCAACGCATTCGTTGGCTTATGCAAGCCGGACGCCACCAAGTGCTTGTGGTCCGGACTCACCGCGAGACCAAGGATTCCACCGTAGTGCGACCAATCACCGATATCAAAGTACATGTCGTACGCCGCGAGTTCGAATTTTCGCGCGAGTGCGCCGGTCTTGACATCCCACTGGTGGATATTCGACTTGAGGTCCCCTGAAATCAAATCATGAGTTCCCGGATGAAACAGCACACTAAGCACAAAAAGAGAATGGCCAGGAAATTCGCGGATCAGTGAACCATCTTCGGTCGACCAAAGGCGCACCATTCCGTCGTTGCCACCCGTGGCAATCGATTTTCCGTCGGGGCTTACCGCCAGCGATCGGACCCAACCCAAGTGCGGCTGGCCACCCTTATGCGTCCCTTCGATGATGCGCACCGGCTTTGGCTCAGCGGCAGCTACATCCCAAAACATCACGCTGCCATCGTAGCTGCCGGAATAGAGTGTGGCTCCATCGGGGGAAAAACCGAGCGTTGGCACCCAGTTGGTATGTCCGGAGAAGAGGGTCTTGACCCCCGTAGCGATTTCCCAGCGTTGGATCGTATGGTCCGTCCCCCCGACGAAGACATACCGACCCGTAGGATCAACACGGCAACAGAGTGGCCAAGGGGTGTGCTCAAAATCTTTTGAGAGATGCGCCAAGCGCCCATCCAGTGGCGCAACAGGTGATTGGGCTGCGTTCGTCGCCGTCATGTCAATAACTCCGTAATGGGCCCGGCGGCCGGATCAGCGATGGGAAATGTCCGGCCGGCAATGTTGAATTCCGCCGATGAGTCGATGCCGACGGCTCTCAGGTAGGTATGGAACAAATGGCGATGATCAACCTGCCGATCGACCACTTCCGCGCCCTTTTCATCTGTCTTTCCGATGACGGCGCCTTTTTGGATTCCGCAGCCGCCCAGTGCAATCGACCAGGCATCGGTGCCATGTCCGCGGCCAAATCCCTGAGAAATCTTTGCCGTCCGGCCAAATTCGGTCATCACCACGACCAAGGTTCGCTCCAACAATCCCCGTTCTGCCATGTCTTCCATGAACACGGCGAACGGTTTGTCAAAATACGTCACGTTATGAATGTGAAACTCAAAATTGTTCCAGTGCGTGTCGTGGCCGCCGTTTTTGACCTCGATGTAAGGAACCTCGTGCTCGACCAATCGCCGCGCCAGCAGCAGTTGCTTTCCGAGTTCATGGTTTCCGTATTTGTCGCGGACCGCCTGTGACTCCTTGGAAATGTCAAAGACATCGCGTTGAGACATCATCTTCAGTGCCTGCTCGTAGCTCTGCGTGAAAGCATCGACTTCCGTCGCATGAACCGAACGAGTATAGCGTGAGTTAATAAAGCGGCGCCATGTGTTTCGTTGGGTGTCGACAGAAACGTCAATTCCTTCGGGGCGGACGCTGTTGGGCACGCCCGCATCCCCAGAGACGGTAACGTTAGCATACTGGGGACCCAAATAGGCTGCGTTGTTCCCACGCCCGCCGCTCCCCGACGCCGCTGCAAAGATATGTCCGGGCAACGGAAAGTCGTCGCGATCCAATGCCTTGGCGACCGTTGCCCCCAGCTCGGGGTACTCTGTGGCAGAGCGAGTCATCCTGCCGCTCCGCACGATATTCGTAGCCAACGCATGATCGTCGAGATTTGTCTTGATACTGCGAATCAATGCCAAGTGATGCATCTGCTTCGCGGTATGAGGCAACAACTCACTGATGTGGATACCCGGCACGCTGGTCGGGATCGCCTTGAAAGGGCCACCTGTCTCGTGATGCGACTTGGGATCCCACGATTCAAACTGGCTTAACCCACCCTCCAAGAAGATTACCACCATCGACTTGCCACGCTGAGCAACTTCGGTCGCGCCCACGGGGTGAGTGAATAGGCTGGCGCCGACGGCACTCCCGACCCCCGCCAGTGTCGTGCCCATGAACTGGCGTCGCCCGATAAAGTGCTCTCGCGAGCCGCACCAAGTGTCTCTGTCGGTCATCACTTTGTCTGTCATCATTGTCTCTCCCGCTGGCCATCCACTCTTGCCGCCGGAAGACGTCCGGACGGCACCACGAAACCTTGCGTCAAGTGCATGACATTCATCTAGGGCATAAACCGAAACTCGGCCGAAGCCAGCATACCCCACACCAACTCTTTGATAGCAGCCGGTCGGCTGTCATTCCGACCCGTCAGGTATTCCCGAATTGCCGCTCGTTCCTCATCGTCCGGCGAACGCGACAAGACCGACCAATAGATCGACGTTGTCAATTCGTCGGTATCGGTGATGCTTTGCAGGCGATGCACGAGCGACCCTTCAGTCGGCTGAAGCCATTCCTGCACTGTACCGTCGTTTAACATAAACAGTGCTTGGTCGGCCGCGGCATAGAACAAATCTTGAGGGGACCCAGCGGGGGACGAAAATCGATCGACAAATTCACCATGAAAACTGGCACGCGCACCCGCGATTGCGGCGAGCACATGCGCGTCGCGTGCGGCGGTGTCAGCGAGCATCTGGGGGTTATCCTTGTGGTTGGCTTCCCATTCGTTGAATGCGGCGAGGCGGAAGCGCTCTTCAAATTCCAATGCTGAGAACACAGCATTGGCCAACTGTTCGGGACTTAAGCCTCGAACGGGACGAGCGGCAAACTCGCGAACCCATTCTTGCTGCAACGACTCGGCAGCGTAACCGAGGTCCCGTCGTAATTCATCGGCTTCCGACGCGGCTGCCGATGAATCGGTCTTCTGAAGTTTTTGTCGCAAGTCGACGAATGCTAACCGTTTCTCCGCCAAACGCCGCTGTCGGTCCCAATCACCGCGCTGGTCGCTGAATCGCTGCTGACGCACGTGCAATACTCTTTGAATGCCCCGAGCCTCGGTCACGAACTCAGAAAAGACCAATCGCCGGCTCTCGAGGCCCGCCACACGACTACTCAGCGCATCGGCCTGACTCTTGGCCGCCGCGAGGACGTCGTTGGCTTGTTGCACTTCGGTCTCAAGTTGCTTGAGTGTTTCAACCAATGCAGCCGCCCGTTGCGCGATCAGCGCGTGCGATGCGGCCAATTCTTTGTCGGCGGGGAGTTGTTTAACCGCCTTTTCCGCTTGCTGAGCCGCAGCTTCAAGGACCTTTAACGTCTCCTGTTGCGATTTTTGTTTCGCCACTAAATCGTCGTACGGCTTTTGTTTTACCTGCGGACTGCCGGCCGATGCGAGAAATTCCTTATTTTTCGCCTCCGCGGCATCAATTTCCTTCTGTACTGCAGCGACGTCGGCTTGCGCGGCGGCAACTCCCAGCTGTGCCTGCTCTATTTCAACACCGAGACTCTTTTCATCTTCAGCGAGTCGCTCTAATTTTTGGGTAAAATTCGCCACCTCGGTTCGGATAACATCGGGATCAAACGCTGGACCGTCCCACTGCTCGTAGTGGGGTAGGCTCACGGATCGCTGATAGGTTTCCGAAAGAGCGATCTGTTTCAAGAGTCCCCGCAAGTCGTAGCGAATGGCAACGCAGTGATCGGCGAGCAGATGCAACAGATCGGCCGAGATAGGCGGATTGTCGGAATGGTGCAAGTCGACTGGATGGACGACGCCGACCCCCAGCATGTAAGCCCAAATGCGGTTCGCCAGATTGCGATTGAAGGCTTCGCTCTTCGGATGCGTAGCCATCACCGCCAATTGCTGACGCAAACTAAACTTAGGAACCGAACGCACCTCTTTCGTCGGCGCTACCAAGTAGGCCTCGGCATCTTCCTTAAATTTTGGCTCCACGTCCATGGCCATCGCATCGGGCAAGATTGTCTGTGCCGCGGACGAGCCATTCTCCGGCAGAAAAACGGAAGTGAACTCAAGCTTGCCGCTGGCTTTCTCTGCTAGAAATGCTTTATTGCCTTGTTGAGCATCTTGAAACAGGAACGAGCGGTTCAAGAAGGCTAAGATGCCGAAATACTCAGCCTGCCGGTAGTCGCCGACGATCGGATGATCGTGACATTGTGCACACTGCACATTGCGACCAAAAAAGACGCGTCCAACGTCGCGAGTGATGAGGTTGGCTTCTACTTCTCGGTCCAAATAAAACTTTGCAGCGGGACGAAGCGAATCGCCGGTACCATCGGCGGCCAGAATTTCACGACATAACTCGTCCAAGGGTCGGTTATCGGCAAACCACTGCCTTAAGAATTCCCGCCATTCGCTCAGGGGGACATGCTTCTCGGGGCGACGCTCCATGATCATCACATCGAAGACCGTGGCAAAATGGACAGCGAACTCCGGACTTGCCAAGAGCGAGTCGATGATCTTTTCTCGTCGGCCCAAATGGGTTGCCGTGAAATCATTTGCGTTCGAATGCCCCTCCGCTTGCTCCGCAGTGTCAAGAAACGCGCGTAATTCGGCGGCTGTGGGAGAACGTCCAATCAGATCGAGGTAGACGCGTCGCAGGAAAGTGGCGTCATCGGTTCGAGCCGCCTTGGGCCCGCGATGATATTCTGACACGACGTCGTCAATTTTCCGCCACAACGGACGCTCGACTGCCTTGGCACCAACGTCAGCAAGGGGAGCCAGTGAGGACGAAGCGGTTGCGGAGACAGCCACGTCGGTCGCTTCAGGCCGTCCATCCGCTGCCCAGACAACCGGCACCGCCACCCACGTCAAAAAGAGCGCAAACAGCGATCGTGTCCAAGTAACGTACAGCTTCACATTCATCTCCTCAGGAGCCGACTACGGCACTAAGCATTTTCAATGAAATGACTTGTGCACCCTTTGATGGTAGACTATCGAGACCCAATTTTCAATGGCTGCTCTCAATCAGCGCGTACGTGATCATACGTAGGACGGGTCTCCCGGCCCGTCTTCCAAGGATTGGCTCCGAGAGCCAATCCTTGGCCGAAAGACTCGTTTGGGAAGAGCTTTTTGCTTTTTAAGACGGGCCGGGAGACCCGTCCTACGCAACAAAAAAGACGGGCCTGGAGACCCGTCCTACGTAAGATTGTCCGAAGCCCGCGGCCCGATTGATGATCGTTCGGGCCGCGAGCGAAAAGAGTTTGAGTTAGCGTTCTATAGTACTAACTACACCTTGCGGCGTGCCGTCAACAAGCTTGCCAACCCTAGGCCCAACAAGCCCAAACCTGCTGGCTCAGGTACACTGTTAGGAGCCGTATCGGCTTGGCCCCAGCAGTTGAAGACCTCGGCCAGATCGGCACCGTCCACGACGTCATCATTCGTAAGGTTGGCTACGTCATTATTCGTACCCCAGGCGTTGTAGATGATTGCCACGTCGGCACCGTCTGTGGTGCTGTCACCGTTCACGTTTCCAACGCACCCAGCACTACCAGGAGCGAGCAGCGATTCTGTGATGGGGATAACGCTATCGACGATCCGAATATAGTCGTACATGACTTCGGGTAAGTCTGCTACGTGTCCTTTAGGAGAATTATATGCGCCAAACGCCAAACCGCGGGTGAAGCCATTGCCTCGGGCATAAGCTGCCGTGTTTACATTCGCCACTAGTACGGAATCAATGTAAACCTTCTGAGTCTGGTCTACCTCGTCTTGTACGAGACGCATGGTATGCCACTGGCCGCGAGTTGTCGGGCCCGGGACCGGGCTTGTGCCAGCGCCGATGGGATCTGGCTGAGGTTCGGTTCGCCGCGAGAAGTACATATTTGGATTGGATCCTTGAGACCCCTCACCGCTAGTCAGCACGAAATTCGTACCCTCATCCGCGCCAGCCACGCCCGCTGGGATCATGGCAACGCCTTCGCTCATCCGAATATCGGCTCCGGAATTTGGCTTCAACCAACCGCCACCCACGTTCCACCACATCACATCGTAGTTATTGACTACGAGCCCCACGTCTTCGGGAACGTCCCCATTCACCTTGTAACGAATTTCCGCAGTGAACTGCGCTGCTGAACCATCACCCATGCTTGGAATCAGGTCAAGCGGTAGATGGCAACCACCCGATGAGGGCTGGGCCGGGTCGATCCACACCATGCCGTATTCACTACCATTCGTAGTTAGCTCAGGCCGTTTCCAGTAGCCAGTGCCATCATTGCCGGCTTCGTCTACCAGCTCAATATGTGGCTTCATTTGTACTCTGTCATTGCAACCAAGGTCATCCCATCCACCCCAGTTAGCACCTGGTAGAGCGCTCATCTCTTCGCTCCATGTCGCATTCGCCGCCGAAGCGAACTGCGCTCCCCCCAATAAACCAACCACCGCTAACAACGCGACAAATTTTTCCAGCATCGGTAACCTCCCAAAAAAGCAACATTGCCATCACCAAATTACCACCCACACCACCTAATTGGTAAGATTGGTACCACCACCCGAATCTAACCAGCCAGTGAGTTATTGTCAAATGTATTTATGGAAATTTGGCATCAGCTGGCGGAGTTGAAAATTGAGGGGATGGTGGAGCAGGGGGCCGGGGCCGAGCGTGCTGCAGTCGCCACGGAAGGCGTCTCTGGACACTAAGTTGATGGTCAAGAAGTTACGGTACCGGAAGTTGCGCTGGGTGACGGGGGACGAATGCGTGCACATGAACCCGAGCGAGGTCGCGGCATTCATTTATCCGGAGAGAGCGGTTGGTGAGGAACAAAAGTTGCCTTGTTTTTACGCATGTGTTGCCATCCCCATCACGTGAACGGTCAGGACCCCTGCGCATCCCTGCCGAAAAAGTCGCAAATTTTGCGGGAAAACCGGTTCCTAGAGCGGAATCTACGTCGGAAACCCCGGGCGGAGCGGAAGCAATCCTCCAACTCCGAGCGGCCTCGCTCAGCGACAACGGACGACTCCCTTCCCCTCAGCTGCATAAGCTCAAGTAGCGCCAGTAAGAAACACG
>JAQCHP010000136.1 GCA_027619595.1 Planctomycetota bacterium | reverse complement strand
GCATGAATTCGCCGTCCGACAATGCTTCGCTCTGTTCCGCCACCTCATCTGCTAGAGAACGCAGGAATTCGGTCTGAGCCAACCCCAAGGTTTCGGCTGCGGTCCGACACTGTCGTGCCAAGTCTGGATGAGCCTGCTTCCATTGGCTCAGCTCCGAAGCCCGTTGTCGCTGGGCAGCCGTCGATTGTTTTACCAATTCTTCTAAAAGCTCGTTCTGCCGGTTCTGGGACGCCACCAGCTGGTTGAGCAGTCCGACGACTTGCATGTTGGGCACGCTTGCCCCCTGCCCGGCATCCGTGCTGGTCTGGGTGGTTACGTCAATATGAGTAAAAAAGGGATGATTATTAGCCATGAAACCAATCCTTGTGGGAATCTCGTGCTACTGCAGAACATGTCCCCTCAGTATAAGCTCCCGGCGTCTCGCGGTCTAGCAACCCGTCGGGAAACGGACGAAACCGACTCCGCTCGGCCTAAAGTTTCGGGTCCGCGATGCCCGATTTCTGTCCCCAGGCGGCCACGATTGATACAACCAAACCAGACCGCTCTGAGCCGTCTCTTGCTTTTGCTGTATTACGTCGTTTATCTATTTTCTCGTGATTTGATGGCAGCGAATCGTGCAAGCTAATAGCCAATTGATAGCAGGTCACTCCGCAGTGGGCCAACCGACTTTGGGGTATCTTTCGGTACACGAGGACGGGGCGACAGGTGCCGTGGGGGGGTTGCTGTTGCTCAACGTCTACGGCCGTCCCCTAGAATTACATTGCTCGGTACCGGTTCGCGTCAACCGAGCGCAATCGCTCCTCTATGGTGACAGTCTTCGCTCACAGCTATACGGTCATACGATTGCGGTGGCGCTGTGGCAAGCTGCCGAAATTCGCCCAAGTTTCTTATTGACCGACAATTTAGACATGCTGGCGTTCCGATCACTCAGCGACGTGGCGTTAGCGTACTTGAGTGGTTCGTCGGCTGATGGCACGGGACTTAGCGCGACTGCAGCGGAACCGGCGGATGAGTTGGCCGGATGTCGGTGCCTGGCGGCGCCGGGATATCGCGACGACATCGTCACGATCCGGACTCTTTGGACGGAACTAGGCCCGTCGGTGGAAATCATGGAACCCTTCCAGCGTCTCCGCGAAGCCCTGCGCGAGATGATGGTCCCTGCCGTGGGGCCGAACGCCCAGGCTGCGTGATATGAGCTGAATTCGTGATATGGGCTGAAGTTGTGGGCGGGTCGGGTGGCAGCAGTCCTGTCAATCCAGCCGAGGTCAACCGAAACAGGAACTTTCATGCCAGCAACAGGCCGGAGCGAGGATTGGTCGTGGTTTCCCTGGGCTAGGCCGCGATTTTCGCTCCCTGCGGTCCGATCGCAACGAACCACCGACAGGCAAGCTACCGACAGGCAAGCTACTGACGGGCAAGCTACCGACTGGCAACTCGCCACGGTGTCGGTCCATTCAAATTTCACGGCCAACACGAAGACGACGATGGGCGGCACAGCGGCGGAGCCCATGGGACTGTCGGCCCCGTCGGTAGCGACGTTGGGAGTGCCGGCAATACAAACGCGTGTTAAGTCGTATCGCTTTTCCGTGCGTTCGACTGCTGCCGGTTCTCATCCAGGTTCGACGGCCGAAGTTCGCGGGAATGGTGAGTCCGATGCGCGCGTCGACATACGGCAACTTCTTCGGCGTACGACGCGAACACACTTGCATCCGCCGCGGGACGTGATCAAGCTGCACGAGCGGCTGCTTTATGTCCTGCAGCCTCCTTTAGAGACGCTGTTCCACACGGATGGATTGCCACTTGTGTTTGAGCCTTTCCCCTACCAATGGGAGGGGATCGCATTTCTCGCCACGCGTCATTCCGCGATTCTGGCCGACGAAATGGGGTTGGGCAAGACGATGCAAGCGATTACCGCGATTCGCCTTTTATTGAACCAACAAGAAATTCGGTCGGTACTGCTTGTCTGTCCGAAACCACTCGTAAGCAATTGGCAGCGCGAGTTTTCGCGTTGGGGAGCTGAAGTTCCCGTTGTAGCGATCGAGGGTCCAGCGGCTCGTCGGCAGTGGCAATGGCAACGCGACGATTTTCCGGTTAAAATCGCTACCTACGAAACGCTGGTGCGTGATGCATCGGTCATTCAAGAATTGGGTTTGAAATTCCATCTCGTCGTGCTCGATGAAGCGCAACGCATTAAGAATGCAACCAGCCTCACAAACCGCGTCGTGCGCGACATTTTTCGCGATCGAAGTTGGGCGCTGACAGGCACTCCTGTCGAGAACTCTGTGCAAGACTTTATTGGTATCTGTAGCTTCGTGGCGGAGGGCCTCATCACCGAAGCAATGGATCCTGCCGCGATGGGCCACGCTGCACGTGACTTGCTCGTGCGACGGACAAAAGAGCAGGTGCTTCCGCAGTTACCGCCCAAGCTATCTCGCGACGCGATCTTGGACCTTAGTGAACAGCAACAACAGACGTATCAGGCTGCTGAGAAGGACGGAGTGTTGCGATTGTCTCACCTGGGTCATGCCGTGACGATCCAGCATGTGTTGGAACTCGTGATGCGTCTCAAGCAAATTTGCAATGTCGATCCGGCCACGGGAGCCAGTTGCAAACTCGAACGCATCAAAGCCGATCTGGAAGAAGTTGTGGCCAGCGGACGTAAAGTGCTCGTGTTCAGCCAATGGGTCGAAACGCTCAAATGGCTGGCAAAGGAATTAGGACAGTGGCGGCCGCTGCAGTATCACGGGCGCGTTGCCCGTGGGGCTCGGGAACGCGTGATTGATCAATTTCAATCGGATCCCCAACACCAGATCTTATTAATGAGTTACGGATGCGGGGGGGTGGGGCTGAATCTACAATGCGCTGAATACGTGTTCCTGTTTGATCGCTGGTGGAATCCTGCGGTCGAAGAACAGGCCGTGAATCGTGCTCACCGCATCGGAAGTGCTCGGGCCGTGACAATCACTCGGTTCGTAACTCGTCATACCATTGAGGAACGAATCGATGAGATCTTACGCGAAAAGCGGGCGATATTTGCCTCGGTGATGGGAAACGCCGCGGGAGCCGCGGAGGCAATTTGGAAGCGTGAAGATATTTTGGGTCTGTTTCGGCTGGAGACCTAGTCCGAGCATCGTGATTGCCCAGGGACGAGAACGCCCCCGCCATGACACTTCTCCCTGGGTGGGATATCTCCCCGTCATGTTGTTAGTATGTTCAGATGGCACGGCCCCACCCGACAGGGCTGATCGCCCGCGGCATACGTTTTTTTTCGGTCCTTCCGTGGTTGGAAGCAGGACAACGAAAGAGCCCCATGACAGTAAAATACACCTACGACGTGGTAGTGGTCGGGGCAGGACACGCTGGTACCGAGGCGGCGGCTGCGGCGGCACGCATGGGTATGCGGACCGCTTTGCTGACGACGAATCTCGATACGGTCGGCCAAATGAGCTGCAATCCGGCCATTGGTGGAGTTGCCAAAGGGCATATCGTTCGCGAGGTCGATGCTCTGGGTGGAATTATGGGGCAGGCGATCGATGCGACGGGGATCCAATTTCGGATGCTCAATCGTCGCAAGGGGCCAGCCATGCACAGTCCCCGCGCTCAGGCCGATAAAAAGGCATATCAACATTGGGTCAAATCGTTCATCGAACGGCAAGATTGCCTCGATCTGCGGCAAGAAGTGGTGGAAGATCTGCTGACGGTCGAGACCGATTCCGGCCTCCAAGTCACAGGCGTGCTCGTGCGGGGTAACGCCATCTACGAAGCCGCGGCCGTTATTCTCACCACCGGAACGTTTCTGCAAGCTCTGATGCATACTGGCGAAGCCCAAAGTGCCGGCGGTCGGGCCGGCGAAGGGACAACCGTCGGCATCAGCCGGGCGCTGCAGCGACTCCAATTTCGCGTGGAACGTTTCAAGACCGGCACGCCGCCGCGGTTAAATGGACGCACGATCGACTATGCCCAGTGTGAAGAACAGCCCGGTGAAGAGCCGCCGCAGCCTTTTTCGTTCCTCACCAAAAAAATTGAGTTGCAACAATTGCCTTGTTGGATCACGTACACCAACCAATCGGTGCACGATCTCATTCGAGCGAATCTCCATCGTGCCCCCATGTACAGTGGTCAGATTGAGTCAACGGGTCCACGTTATTGTCCGTCCATCGAAGATAAAGTCGTGCGTTTCTCCGCCAAAGACCAGCATCAATTGTTTCTCGAGCCGGAGGGTCGCGAGACCTTCGAAGTGTATGTCAACGGAGTCTCGACCAGTCTACCGCGTGACGTACAAGATGCCATGTTCCCGCTTATTCCTGGGCTCCAACGAGCACAAATCATGCGCTATGGATACGCCGTCGAATACGACTTTTGTCCGCCGGATCAGCTGAAGCCGACGCTGGAGACCAAGCTGGTGCAGGGTCTCTTTTTTGCCGGACAGCTCAATGGGACCACCGGCTACGAAGAGGCCGCGGCGCAAGGGCTGGTGGCGGGAGCCAATGCGGCCGCTCAATTACGCGGACTGCCACCGCTCATTTTGCGACGTGAAGAGGCATATATCGGCGTGCTGGTCGATGATCTGGTGACGTGCGGCGTCGATGAGCCCTATCGGATGTTTACGAGTCGCGCCGAGTATCGTTTGCGTTTGCGTCAAGACAACGCTGATCGAAGATTGACGCTGTTGGGCGAACCGTATGGGTTGGTGGATGCGACCCGAATGCAGCGATTAACAGACAAGTCGTGCGAGATCGAGCGGATTGTTGCCAGTATCGAACAGTTGAGCTACGACGGTGCTCCGCTTACCAAGTACCTTCGGCGACCCGAAATTGGTTGGCCGGACGTGTGTCAAATCCACTCAGAATTATCGGAATTCGATCCGGAAATTGCCGAACAGGTTACCTACGATATCAAATACGCAGGTTATGTAGCGCGACAGGATATTGACGTTGCCCGTCAACAACGGTTGTCAGAGAAGCGAATTCCCGACGGATTTGATTACGCCGGAATCAAACACCTCCGTGTCGAAGCCCGCGAGAAGTTGCTGCGTGTGAGGCCAGTCACCTTGGATCAAGCGGGTCGTATTAGCGGCATTACACCAGCCGACCTGACACTGCTCATGGCCTACCTCAAATAGCGTGCAAATTGGTTCTCTGTGCGCTCCGAGATCGCCGTGCTAAGATCTGCCACAGATTGTTGTTCGCCACTGAATGCTGAGATGCGGAAAACTGACGCAATGAAACTGAATTTGGCTTCTTTCCCCGTTCTCAACTGTGATGTTGTTGCATGATGAGTTTTCCCTTATGGACGATCTTGGGGTTTACCTTTGCCGGGCAAACCGTCGATGCCAAAGACCTCTTGGTCGTTGGACTGTTGGTTGTGCTGGAGGGTGTGTTGTCCATTGACAACGCGCTGGTACTTGGCTTGCTCGCCAAACGGCTGCCCCGTCACCAACAGGCACGCGCGCTGAGCTACGGGCTCATTGGCGCATTCGTGTTTCGCTTCTTGGCCATTGGGACGGCAACTTTCTTGTTGCAATGGACATTCGCCAAATTTCTAGGTGGGGCGTATCTGGTCTATATTGCCGCACGACATTTGTTCTTCGAATCGAAGGAAAAAGAGCCAGACACGCTGGTCATTGACGAAGAGGGACAGCCGGAGATTGTCGATTACGAGACGGGCGAGTCGCTGTCGCGGGAGAGAGAGGAATTGGAGTTGCAGGAGCGGGCACCCTTCTTACCGGCGGACGAATCTGCGGATTTGGTCACCGGGCCTCTGCTCGCAAACGATCGAGGTAGCGTCCGTCGCGGCGAAAAGGGGCCGGTGGAAACCGGTCCCGGGGTCATGCGGAAATTTTGGTGGACGGTATTCCTGATTGAATTGACCGACATTGCATTTGCTGTCGATTCCATATTGGCCGCGATTGGCGTTGTCGGCAGTCCCACTCCCGGGAAAACGCATCCCAAGCTGTGGGTCGTGATCCTCGGCGGGTTTTTGGGCGTCATTGTGATGCGGTTTGCCGCCGCGCTCTTCATCCGCCTGTTAGATCGTTTTCCTCGCTTCGAATCGGCAGCCTATTTGCTCGTGATTACGATTGGTGGCAAACTGCTCGCCGATTGGGGATTCAACAGTGATTGGACGGCTTGGGGATGGACCACGAACCACGTTTGGGCCGAACAGTACGCCGCTTGGCTGGCGGCTCATTGGCCGCTCCCCGTCGGTACGTCTTCCACTCCGCACCTCTTAGATTTCCATCACCTGGGCCGCCCCGAATGCCTGCTGTTTTGGGTCACCATGATCGTCGCTTTTTGTATCGGATTCACCAAACACCGTGATGACCACGTTTCTCAGACCAAAGCTGGCAATCGTCCCCAATCCGACCGCTAGTTCGCGCCGCGTCATGCTTCGGGACGCGACGGCTACATGGTAGGATGGGAAGGATTCGAACGGTTCCAAGATCCGATCAGGGGAATGAACAAACAAATGATCTGTGTCAGTATCGGCCGCGGACGGCACAAACACGTGATTGCCGAACACCGGCATCTGGTGGACGAAGGTGCTCAACTTGTCGAATTACGTCTGGATTATATTGATCGTGAAATCAATCTCAAGCGGATCCTCGGCGAACGGCCGGGGCCTGTGATTGTCACGGTGCGCCGCGAAAAAGATGGCGGCAAATGGACCGGTTCGGAAGAAGCCAGACAGATGGTGCTGCGGACGGCTATCGCCGAAGGAGTCGAGTTCGTCGACCTGGAAGAAGACATCGCAGGACTGATCCCGCGATTCGGCAAGACAAAGCGAATCGTCAGTTTGCACAGTTTCGAAGGGACACCTCCGAACCTGGAAACCATCCACGGCCGTCTTTGTCGGCTCGACGCCGATATCGTCAAGTTGTCCACCATGGCCAATAGTCCGCTCGACAATGTTCGCATGCTGCGACTCGTGAAGAACGCCAAGGTCTCCACGGTGGGGATGTGCATGGGGGACATGGGGACTCCTTCGAGAATCCTGGCGGCCCGGTTCGGCGCCCCGTTTGCCTACGCCACGTTTCATCATGAGCGGACGCTTGCTCCTGGGCAGCTGAGTTTTCGACAGATGACGGATATTTATCACTACGATCAAATCAACAGCGAAACGGAAGTTTACGGTGTGATTGCTGATCCGATCGGACATAGTCTCAGCCCTGTTCTGCACAATGCGGCATTTCGGGAGTTGGGCATGAACCGCGTGTATGTTCCATTTCGTGTGCCCGAGTCCGAACTCGAGTCATTCCTCGCTCATTGTGACGAACTCGGAATCAAGGGGTTAAGTGTCACGCTTCCTCACAAGGAGACCGTCGTGCCGCATTGTCGTCGCGTCGACGGCGCTGTCAAAGGGATTGGAGCTGCCAATACGCTGCTGTTTTCGCCCGATGGACTACTGGCATTTAATACGGATTACCGTGCGGCGATGGATAGTCTCAATCAGGCTTTGGGGCATACCGCTGGACAGGAAGTCCATCCTCTCCAGGCAAAAACGGCCATGTTGCTCGGAGGTGGCGGCGTTGCCAAAGCCATCGCCTATGGATTGAAACGCCGAGGTGCTCGCGTTGTGGTGGCCGCGCGAAATCCGGCGAAAGTGGCCGGCATGGCCAAATCACTGAACTGTCAAGTCGTCGGCTGGGACGCCCGGCATTCGATTACGCCTCACGTACTCGTGAATTGCACACCCATTGGCATGCATCCTAATGTCGACGAAAGCCCCTTTGACAAGCGACGATTACGACCAACAATGACCGTCTTTGATACGGTTTACAATCCTGAGCAAACCTTGTTGGTCAAGGAAGCTCGCGAACAAGGCTGTAGTATTGTTACGGGCGTCGACATGTTTGTCCGGCAGGCATCGTTGCAGTTTAAACACTTCACAGACCAAGAGGCTCCGGCCGAAACGATGCGCGAAGTGCTCAAGCGTGCCACCGGTCCGGTTCGATTTTAGGTTTGTTCCTTTTGCTGACTTTATCGTTCGTCGACTTCTATGATTGTATCACTGATTGGTTACCGAGGTTCCGGCAAGTCGAGTGTAGGACAGCACCTGGCGCAGCAGCTCGCTTGGCCTTTTGCTGACAGCGACGACGAAGTGGAAAACGCTGCCGGGGCGCGTATCGCCGATATTTTTGTCAAACAGGGGGAAAAAGCCTTTCGCCGCATGGAGGCGGAATGTATCGCTGAATTATTGCTGCGGGATCGACTTGTACTTTCTTTGGGAGGTGGCGCCGTTTTGCGTGAAGATACGGCGGAGGCCATCATGGCCAGCGGTCCTGTCGTGTGGCTCCGTTCGGACGCCGAAACCTTGCTGCAGCGCGTGGCGGCCGACGGAAAAACAGCAGCCCGACGGCCAAGTCTTACGCTTCTACCTGCTCGGCAAGAACTTGAGCGATTGATGCAAGAGCGTGAGCCGATCTACACGCGCTGCGCAACTTGGCAAATCGATTGTGGTCGACAAAGTCCGCACGAAATTGCGCATCACATCGCCGAAAAAGTGAGACAGCGGCTGGAGGTCGAATGATCCAAGGATGGTTGCAATGGCCGCTGGAATTGCGGGCTGCCTGTCTGGGAATTCTGGGCCTACTGGTGGCGACACAGATTAACCGTGCCATCTATCGGTGGGCCTGGCATGCACGCGCGATTGGTCCGTGGTCGCCCTCCGACCCTCGCGCGTCGGCGCCCCAGTGGCAAGATCGAATTCCGGTGCTCGGATGGTGGTTCCTGCGACGCGACGCTGCGTACCACGGAATCGGTTATTGGATTCGACCGATGCTGCTGGAAGTCGGCTTCGGTTCGGCGTGGATGTTCCTCTATGTGTGGCTTTGCCAAGGTGGAAATTTGCCCCTGCATCTACCCTGCGACGTGACCATCGCACATGCGCAATTCCTGTCGCAAGCTTGTCTGATCGTCTGGATGACGATTGCAACTTTTATCGATATTGATGAGCAGACAATTCCTGACCTTGTAACGATACCTGGTGCGCTGATGGGGCTCGTAATCGCAGTCGTTCTTCCGGCCAGTTCGCTACCGACCTGGTCGCACGGGAAAATTGAACCCTTGCACCTAGCATCTCCCGCAGGTTTTCCCGGGCATCTGGCCGATTGGCCGGCCGTTTTGCTGGGCGTCCTGATCTATCTTGGATGGTGGTTCGCCATTTGGCCCAAGACGATTTGTTTGCGACACGGATACGCTGCGGCAGTCCGGTATCTGGTCGGCAGCATGCGCCGCCACCGAGCCTTCAGCCTCTATGTTCTCCTATCTGTGGCTGGAAGTTTGGCCATCGTGTATGTCGGACGCACAGGTGGTATTTCCTGGCAGTCCCTATTGTCAGCGCTCCTAGGACTCGCTTGGGGAGGCGCTATGGTCTGGGGCGTCCGGATCGTCGGGACCCTGGCCCTGGGGCGCGAAGCGATGGGGTTTGGTGACGTAACACTCCTAGCCATGATTGGCGCCTACCTCGGTTGGCAGAGTGTTACATTTGTGTTTTTTATCGCACCCTTCACCGGCGTGTTGCTGGCGCTCACACAATGGCTGTTGACGGGCCGGCCGGCGATCCCTTACGGTCCCTTTCTTTGCGCCGCGACCCTCGTTGTCTTATTCACCTGGCCAGCATTGTGGGAACGCAACGAGCTGGTCTTTCGTCTGGGCATCGGGATCCCGGTGATCGGACTGATGTGCTTGTTCCTCATGGGAGGGATGCTGATGGCGTGGCGCCGAATCTCAAGCTGATTTTCGGTTGCTCGATGTCGTTCGTGGTCAAGCAGCTAGTGGTCAAGCGGCTTGATGCAATCTTGAAGTCCGGCTTGTTGGATTTGTTCCGGGCTCAACCAATACCAGCGAGCGTCTGCCGTCTCACAATGCGGACAATGCGGATAGGTCCCGGAGCTACGCGTCGTGGAGTTCATCGCCACGCCACGTACGTTAGACCATACCAGTTCGCACTCGTCACAGATCGCAACCAGAGTATGGCAGAAACCGCAGCCAGCGATACCGAGATGTCCTTGTTCGCAAAAAGGGCAAAAACCGATGTGGGGGCGCTGAACTCGACAGCCCATATGCGTTCCTCTTATTTGGGAAAGGCGGTGACCACATTGTGAGTCCCCTCGTCAAGCACGATAAAAATGCGATCTAACGGCGGATGCCCGCGATCTCGTCCCGCTGTACCGCCTAAGTAACCCACTCGGCGGCCCATCGGGACGGTATAAGCCACACGTTGTCCCTCGGTGCGAGGTCGGATTTTTTGAGTCTCAATCTTGTGCCAAGCTTCGTCGATCAAAGCGAATACCTCGTCGTCCTCCGCCGAGAAGACGCCATGAGGACCACTGCGATCGGGGTCATCCTTGGCATGACGCAAGATGTGCTCCCGGCGTGAGCGTCCGTCCGGGTCCACACCGCGATATTCCAGTCCTCTTGCGCTGACCCAGTGGTTCGTACCCACTTTGCGCAGAATGGGTGGTTTGGTAGGCAATTCACTGCGCTGATTTTTTGTCTCCCGAGCCTGCGCCGGACCATCGGCAGATTCGGGCGGAACGCCATCCTTCGAAGGTTGAAGTGTGTGCTCAGTCTGCGCAATCGATATTTGGCTTGGGTCGTGTAATTTGATCTGAAGCTTGCCCTTGAAGCTTTCCAGTATGCCCTCGAGCACGATATCGCGGTCGACAAATGAGCTGAACGGCGTTTGGCGAAACTTGGCAACATCATCACGGAAGCATATGACACTGACTTCCGAACTGTAAAAGTTCAAGAACTGATGGCCGCTATTCGACTTATTCGTGGCGCGAATCCTGCCATGGATGCGTATTGCCCGGTCGGTCATTTTTCGCAATTCGGTCGATTGCGTTGCCTGGACAACGGGAACGTCTTGCTCCTTGGCCTTGCCGCAGGCCAGCAACATTACGCAACAAGCTGCCGTAACCAAACACAGGCACCATGGGCTACCAAAGCTTACGGAACGAAATCTCTTCACGGGATTCTCATCACGATCGGTGATGACTCGCTGCGACGCTGGAACCCAGGCAATTCCTACCACAGCCAATGAGTATACTGGTAAGGAACGTCGGTTCGCGAGAGCGGGGAATTTGCCATAGTTCAGGAGCGGTACAATCAGCAAAACCGTTAGGAATTGTACCGTGTGAATTTCGTACTGCCTCAAGCCTCGGCGCATGCTATGTTTTCAATGGACGCCAGACGAGCGTGCCGCGGCGTAGCCGCCGGACCAACCTAAACGGGTGTAAAATTCCTATGTCCCTCACGAATTCTGCGGAAACAACGGATAGATGCCCAGCGGATGGGCAGGCAACAGATCAGCACATCGCAGATCATGAGATGCGAGAATCGGTGCGATTTGCGAGCACTCTACGAGAAATTGTGGTTCGCGACCCGTCCGGAAATGACAATGACATTGTGGCTGCGGTCCTCGATGAATCGTTTGGTGGTATTGGCATTAGCGTGTCAGGACCGTCTGGTGTCGAATTGGGACAAGAAATCGAGTTGACCTATAACGGCGTGCGAATGTGGGCAAAAGTCCAGAACATCCTCACGACGGAGCAGGGAGATTCACGCTGGGGTTTAGCGTGGAAGGCGGTGGGAATTGCGGCCCGAGCTAGAATCGTCTGCGATCCTACCCGCCTGAAACAATTGAGCGAACCGGCACAACGAAACCTCGCCCGTTTCGCCGACATGCTCCCTGGGGGGCTGTACATGATGTGGAATCTTTTCGAACATGGAAAGTGGCGTGAGTTGGACGAAGCTGCCGCAAGACTTGCACAGAGCGGCCGTCGGTGCGGTCTCACCAGTCTCTTGCAGCCAGTCGATTCGTTGCGAAAGGCGATGCGAGCTGGCGTTCGACTGGATGAATTACGACAGAAATTGGATGACTTGCTGGAACATTGCCTAGAAGGTACGGAAACGCTGATTGCCGCTTCGCGGTGAGCATCGATTTCGATCATCGCTCAAGAATAACGATCGCCCGGCTGCCGTTCAGGATCAAAACCGATGTCCACGGATGACCCATCGCCCCGCCCGCCCACTCCAGCCCAGCCCACTCCAGCCCAGCCCATCCAGCCCAGCCCAATCGATCCCAGCCCAGCCAATCGAAGAGACTTAGCGAAACGCTGCGCGAAATTCTCCCGTACATCTTCTTTAGCATCTTAATTGCGCTGGGCCTGCAAGGGTGGTGGCGGCCTGTTTTCGATCGATGGTTACGTCGCGCCGGACAGCCCTTACTCGTACCGG
>JAQCHP010000013.1 GCA_027619595.1 Planctomycetota bacterium | reverse complement strand
GAGCGGCTAAGGATTTGGGGCACGTAGAACGGGTGGCCGACCCGCCAGAAAAGTTGCTGGACGAAGCGATGGCTCAGCTGTTGCGTGGATCCAACAATCGTGCCTCGGCGATCTACGACGGCGGGCTGTTGGGTGACAAGTACGGCAATGATTTCGACAACGCAGCGCACGATGGTCGATTGGCCGTCGATATGAACCAGGCCAATGGGCCGTACTTAACCGATGGACAGTTCTTATTGCTAATCGCAAATCCTCCGAGCCCACTTGTGTGGCGAACCGAGTTGGACTTTTATTCCGGCTGCGAGTTGACGATGCTCGATGGACCGGCCAAGGGGATCACGACACGAATCGTTCGATCGGGACCAAACCCAAACAATCCGCAGCGACTCGATTTATACGTGGAACGGTTTGTCTCGAAAGACGGAACACTAGTGCGCCTTCCGGGACTCGGCGACCGATTCCACATCAATGGCCATCCTTTTAACGGAATCGGTGCTGGTTATGATCCGATAAACCACGTGATAAGCTTGGACGCTTTACACCCAAATTTTGGTAAGGTCACGACAAACCCCAATCCCTTTGTCGGAGGAGTCGACGAGGGATGGGACCTCCCTGACTTCCAGAACATGTTTCTGGCGCGTGTGCCGGCAATACCTGAACGAGACTCACATCTCGATCTCATTCCTTCTCTTCATCGTCCGGCGTTGTTGAATTATTGGGCCGCACACGCGGAGCTTACGAATCCACAGTTCCTGCGAACGATATTGCACCGTCCCAATTGGTACGATCACCCCAACTTCAGCGGCAGTAATCCGGCACTCGATCCGACGCTGTATACGCCGCCGCAAGCAAACAGCCCAGGCGATCCTACGAATGCCCTATTGATTGACCGCCTCATTCGTGGTTTGGCCGACCTTGATGGAGATGGAACGTACGAATCGTTTGCTTTCGACGTTGACACTGACTCCGACGGTATCCCCGATAGTGTCTGGGTCGACATCGGACTACCACCGCAACGGCGACCCGATGGAACGCTCTACCGACCCCTCGTCGCTATCAAGTGTATTGATCTCGACGGTCGAGCCAATCTGAACTGCCTCGACAATCTGCAGTTACTTCAAAATGGCGTCACGACGTTTGCCCACCCGAATATTGTCGGCGGGAATTCCGGCCAGCGCCCCACGGGGAGTGGTTATGGACCGCCCGACATCCAACTATCAGCCAGGCCCAATTCTCCCAACTCTTATCTGGTCGACAGCGTTAACGACAGGACCAATCTGTTACGGGGACGCTACGGTATCGACGTTCTGCCCGGAGCCGCCGGTGCGGAAGTTATGGGGCTGTTTGACTTATTGGGGGTTCCGACCACCTATGGTCAAATCTCCTCCAATTATTTGCAGCCCCCCGATTTTTTTGGACAAGAGATCGTGGCCATCGATCATTCCGGACAGCCGGTACGGATGTCGATGAATACGTCCGCGTTGGACAGTCCGTACGAGATCAATTTGACGCAACCACATGGAATGGATACCCCCTACACGATTGCGGAAATGGAATCGCTGTTGCGGTCCGGAGATTCGGACGCTTATCGCTTGCCGAGCAGGCTGCAAAGCCTGGCGCCGAACACATTCAGCGCTACTCAGTCCCCGTTGTCGAACGGGGCCCCGGTTCCATATGCCAACCGGGAACTTTTTACGACCACGTCGATCGACATTCCAGTGCCCAATATTGTTGTTCCGCCCCACCTTCGCAATCTACCAGATCCCGTTACGGGGGGGCCACTCGTGTCGCCAACGATTGAACAATTGATGCGGGCGCGACTGGTCGCTGGGGGATCGACAACCGTTGAGCAGGACCTGCAATACCTCTTAGCGCCGGAAATACGTCGCGGTGAGAAGCTCGACCTCAATCGGATCCTAGGGAACGGCGAAGACGATAACGGGCAAGGGACGGTCGATGTCGCTGAGGGACCGGAACCGGTGTGGGGAATTTCCAACCCTGCTTACACCGGTTTCGACTCCACCGTGGGTTCGAGTCAGGAGTTGTTCGCGCGACATCTCTACGCGCTAGCCATGTTGATTGCCGAACACAATCCAACGGTTGCCAATGGTTACTACAACATGCCCACCCAAAGCGGCAACTTGAACGGCATCGATTTTGCGAGGCGGATGGCACAATGGTGCGTCAACGTGGTCGATTTTCGCGACGCAGACGCCTGCATGACCCGCTTCGTGTACGATGTCAATCCGTTCAATGGTTGGGATGTCTTGCTGAACTCTACGGAGCGCGACGTTGTCTACGGCTGCGAAGCGCCGGAACTGTTGATTACCGAATCCTTGGCGTTTCATGACCGACGTGTGGCTGACACCGATCGTGATGACGGCAATCAGTCGAAGCGTCTTTCGCCTCTGGGTGGTGAGGGGGATGAGGACCTCGATCAGGAAGCCATTCCGCAAGCATCGTTGTTCGTCGAAATTTTTTGCCCGCGCGGTCGGCCGACGAATAACCCGATGAGCCAACCGACCATGACCATTCCGCCGGTCCCCCTAGAGCTATACGGGCTTTGTCCATTTCCTGATCCGATCCCCGACACAAATGTGGCCAAAGTTGGCGTCGATTTGGCGAGAATGTCTCCGGCTCGAAGTGATGGACGCCAACTCCCCGTGTGGCGGCTGGCGATTAGCGAGTCACAGCTCAGTAACACAACCGGTTCGCTGGTCATGTCACCAAACACACCGGAAGGGAACATACGAGGCCCGAATCGGGATGCGTACGATCCGAACCGCGCCCCGTTTGCGTTAGCTCACGATCGTTACGTTTGGTTTACACAAGCGGTGTCGCCGAGCGAACCGGACCGCGACAAGATCTTCTACAACAATCAGCAGGGCTATCGAGGCCTTCAGCCAGGACAAATCCCGGTTCCCGTCCTGGCGCCGGGTGGATACGCCGTAGTTGCACCTCGCATCACAACGCACATCGGACTCAAAGTCAGCGATCGTGAGCCGGCGCGTCAAGAGATTCGACTCGATCCGATCAATACCTTGGTCGAAGCACGCGTTGCGGCGACGCCCCCCAACAATCCGATGAAGCCCGGACTGATCCAATTCGGTTGCAATGGCTCCCAAGTCGGCACGGGCTTTGTCCGCCGAAATCCACTGACCATCGTCGCAACCGCCGACCCACCGGCGACATGGATGCCGCTGCCGCCAACAAGCAACTACCGAATTGGGCTGAATATTTCGGAGCCGACACCAGGGGTCAACTACTATCAAAAGCCACCGACAGCCTATTTGTCACCTGGCAATCTCGAAGGTTATTACGGTGCGCCATATAGCCCGTTCGAGTCGATCCCAGATGAACCTTTGGATTTCAAGACAACGACCCCGCTGGGCAAGGACAATCTGGTGAAAACGGGTACCTACCCGAACTATCGCACGGTCTTCCTGCAACGGTTAGCCAACCCATTGCTGGCCTGGAATCCTGAACCTAACGCTCCAGAACATATTGCAGCACTGCCAGTGAATCCGTACGTAACGGTCGATTGGATGCCGATCGATTTAACGGTGTTTAACGGACATGATACGATTCCAACCGATTCCGACCCCAACGACAATATGGATACGTCGTGGGACTACGCCATGTATGGTGCGTTCGATTCCGATCCGAACGCGCCTGGCAACCCGGGGAATCCTCAAGGGGACGAACTGGCGGTCGACCTACAGGGGAACGTCCAGGGCGGAGTTCCCGGACAAACTGTTTTCGAACTCTTTGCGTCACGGGAACGTGGTTTTTTTCTGGATTCGAATGATCCGACAAGAAATCAATTATCCGTAAATGAATTCCCCAACATATACGCTCCCGAAAGTCAACAGAGAAGATCCGATCTGGTTACGACCGAAGAACATTACGTCAACCGCGACATCTCTCATTCGTTGGGGCACTTGAATATCGATCGATACGGCGGCGTCTCGGCAGCAGGCGTGACTAACTACGAAGGGGCCCCGCGCAAACCATTTCCGTGGCTGACGTGGAATAACCGTCCCTACTCTAGCGAAATTGAGCTATTAACCGTTCCGGCGAGTTCGCCCGGACGTCTTTTGCTTGAGTTCAACGAAGACGACGAATACATGGGCAACGCCGGGCAACTGCTCGATCCAACTCCGGCCAGCAACACACCGTTCCCGAGCGGCCCGACGCGAAAAGATTTCTTTCGACCCTATCGTCATCTGTGGAATTTCTTCCATGCGTCGACGCCAGCAAACCCTAACCCCACCTCGCCGAACCTCTTCCGTCTGCTTGACTATGTGCATGTCCCTTCGCGGTTCGCCGGAACCAATCGCTGGTACAACCCTACGAGCACTGAATTTGATCCGGCCAATCTCAATGCATCGATGCCCGCCGACGATCCGCGGCGATTGTTTGCCACTCCCTTTAATCGTCTCTCACGCCTGCGAGATCCGGGCAAGATCAATCTGAACACGATCACTCAACCGGTGTTCGAGGCTATTTTCCCGCCAGCAACGTGGGGAAACATGGGGACAAATTGGTCCGACTTTTCCAACAATCGTCGGGGCTTTATTGCTGACGCCCAAAACCCAAAAGTGGGGGAGCATTTTTTGCATCGGGAGTTCCCGAGTGAATTCGCGAATCCTTACCGAGCGGCGAGCGGCGCGGATCTTTATTTCCCCCCAATTGTTCAAAGTTCTATCAATAGCAACAACCTTGGAATTACACCGATGTTGGGGAACGAGGCAACGCTCTTGCGGCGAAAGGGACTTGGTGCTGCACAGCCGAATGACTTGGTCTTCGCCAGCCACGTGCAAACGCCCCTACCGGCCGAAACAAGTCTCTACAACGCGTCATTTCGATACGATGCCTTGAAGCGACTAGGAAACATAACAACGACGCATTCCAACGTCTTTGCCGTTTGGATCACAGTCGGTTACTTTGCGATTGAGCCTGCAACGAACCCCGATCCGATAGCCCATCCTGACGGCTACCAACTGGGACGCGAAATTGGGATTGATACCGGTGAGGTGCAACGGCATCGCGCGTTTTATATGATCGATCGTTCGATCCCCGTCGCGTACGAAAAGGGGGCCGACCACAACGTGGACAAATGTATCGTACTACGGCGAATCCTAGAGAACTAGATCCGCGTTCACGGCCAAATCTGGCGGGATAATCCTAGCGGACAGTGCTTGTCACCTACCGGACAGCGCTTGTCACCTAGCGGCGATTTCCTTGACAGTTGTGCGGGACTCAACGAAAATAACCTTCAGCTGAATTTCGAATCAAAACAGACCCTTGAATCCGCCTCGGAGAGTTCTATGCCTTTTCCTGCCCGTCCCCGACGGATTCTCGCCCTGTTCGTTGCCACGTGGGTACTGCTATTGGCACGTAATGCGGCCGTATTCGCCGATATTCGCACGACGGGAGACGTCACACCCGTTCCGCCCATCGGAGGCACCCTGGCCGGTGATCCACCTTTCGGGCCGTTTGAGGTGGGAATCACCTCGACAGGCAACGTCAATTTCGGACAAGGCACGTCACTCACCAGCACCGGCAAGACCGTCTTGGGGGTCGAGGAGACCGGCATTGGCACCGTCGTTATGAACGGTCTCGGAACCGCTTGGACCACCAATGACTTGACGATCGGCGAGCTAGGCGCCGGCTTTGTGTCGCTCACCGGACAGTCCAAGATGACCGTCCAACGTTTCACTACCATTGGCTCGAAGGCGGGATCGCAAGCAACTGTGACCATCACCGGACTGGGTACCGTATGGGACAGCCAAAATACAACGTTGATCGGCGACAACGGCTACGGACAGGTAAACGTGACCGACGGAGGTACTTTCCTTTCCAAGAATACGGTCAATTTGGGCAACAATGAAACGGGAGAAGCCCGCGTCGTCGTGCAAGGGAATCTAGCAACAGGAACGCTCTCGCGATGGACCAATAAAGGGATCGTCAACGTTGGTAATGAAGGGCTAGGCTACTTGTTCATCAGGTCGTTCGGGAGGGTAACCAATACCGCCACGGGTAACAGTATTGGCAGCCAGGAGGGGGCTCGAGGGTTTGTCGAATAACAGGTGCCGGGTCCCTGTGGGACACGCAATCTTTGGACGTCGGCAAGCGTGGTTTTGGTTCGTTGAGAATTCTCGATGGTGGGCGAGTCACCACCGCCAAAAAAGCTCAATTCGGAGTCAACTCCACAGGTCGTGGCCAAGTCGAAATCTCCGGACTGGGTTCGATTTGGACTGTTGACAGCCTGACGACACTCACTGGCGAAGCAAACATTACGGTTTCGAACGATGGATTGCTGTTAACAAAGAACAGAGCGACGATCGGACGATTAGGTCGTGTTGCACTCAACGGAGGTCGCATCGAAGCGGCAGAGATCGTCAGTACAGGGCTCATCGAAGGGGGGGGCACGATCAAAGTTCCCGTCCTGGAAAATCAAGCGCGGGGACGAATTCACACCAGCGAGAACGACCACTTAATTGTGCGTGGCAAGATCACTAACAACGGTGTTATCGATTTGGCAGGGGGCGAACTGGAAGTACTTGACGCAGTGACCAACAACTCGGACATTGACCTGCGCAACGCAACCATTCGATTTGGAGGGACAGGGCTGCTCAATGAGTTGGGATCGCAATTGGCGATCACCGACGGGGTCGTCGACATCTTTGGCAGAGTCAATAACCTGGGGGAAATTGTCGTTGGCCGCTTGGCAGACGCAATCTTCCACGACAACGTCACGACAACCAATCTAGATGTCAAAGTAAAGCCGGGTGGCTCGGTGCTCATGTTGGAAAACCTGACTTTCTTGCCCACTCCACTCCCCGCCTCCATCCCGGCACCCTTATCGGCCCCCATGCCAACCAGTGCGTCACTTAGTTTGCTTCTGGACTCCGTTTACGATACAGCGCCCGTTCAAGTCTTGGGTTCGGCGAGTCTGGCGGGGACTCTGTCTGTGGCGACCGATGCGGGATTCATGCCGAAGCTAGGAGATTCGCTTGACATTCTCTCCGCCGCAGGTGGGCTCACCGGATCGTTCGGTTCGCTTACTTTGCCAGGGCTCGGCCAAGGGTTAGGTTGGGATGTCGATTACCAAGCCTCCAAATTAGTGCTATCGGTCGTCAGCGGCAGTGTGTTAGCAGATATCAATGGCGATGGGTCGGTGGATAGTGCCGATATCGGTATCCTCTTGGATTATTGGGGAATGTCGAAGGGTCCGGCCGATTTGACGCATGACGGTTTCGTTGACGGATCAGACTTCGGTATCGTACTTTCACATTGGACGGGGGATTCGTCGGGATCGGTCGCAGTGCCAGAGCCAACTTCGCTAGTACCGATTCTAGCCATGGTTTGTGTGGCGGTGCGTCGACGCAATTCGGCCGCATAATGTTTCGTGCGTGTGGCGTCATCGATGAGTGGAGCTGAGCGTCGGCTGGAATAGCCGAGTTGCCAATCTCCGTGGAACGGCGTCGTTGAGTTTCGGGATCACCTGACCGGTGGAAAAGATGCCCCGAAGGGGCGGAAACAAGATAGCCCAGGGCAAGTCAATGCGAGCTATGCGGGCGTTGACGCCGCCCTGGGTAGGAAGTACATCGCGAAACATAGCCCTGAAAGGGCGAAACAGGTCGTATCGCTTAGTCCCCAACGTAGCGTTCTTCATATTCGATCTGATGTTGGTAAAACAGGGCGCGCAATTCGTCTTGAAAAGTCATGATACGGTTTGGTCTGCGACCATCGGTTTTCATCCGTTTGGAACTTCTTAACCTCTTCAACGATTGACAACTCTTGTTTTGCCCTTTCAGGGCGTTCATTGGGCGGGTGGGCCCGTGACCCGGGGCGGCGACAACGCTCGCGGAGCTCGCATTGTCTTGCCCCGGGCTGTCCTGTTGCGGCCCCTTCGGGGCAGATAATCCGCGCTGCCTAAGACCAGCTACGGCGTCGGACTGAGTTGCGCAAACCATTTGCCTTCGGCTGGGCGGTAAACGATTAAGTCAACAAACCCTTGCGCAGCGGGTCACAAGCGAGACGAATTGGCACTCGATAGGGGGATAGAGCAAGCCAACGATCGTCACTAAGGGGCAAAATCGGTCGATTTCGGCCCATATTCCGGGCGGCGGCCCGGTTGGTAAGTACCCCTGTTTTCGGCTAAAATGCTTAATTCGCGACAGCCGGTACGGACCGACAGATAGCGTAGGTTTCGGGGCAAAAACCCCCGTGAGTTGATGAAGAGGAAAAGGGGGCCGCTGTGTCGACGGATGGCAACGATGGTAGTCAAGGCAATGGCGACAATGTAGACCCGCCGGAAGGGATTCCGACAGAGGAGTCTGGCACAATAGGTGGCCTGTTCGGCGCCGATTTCAACGGCGGTAAGCTGATCGACTTATCGATTGAAGACGAGCTCAAAGAAAGCTATCTCACCTATGCCATGAGCGTGATCGTAAGTCGCGCCCTGCCCGACGTGCGAGATGGTCTCAAGCCTTCGCAACGGCGAATCCTCGTGGCCATGAATGACCTCAGCCTGACTCCTGGCGCAGCACGCGTCAAATGCGCGAAAATCAGCGGCGATACAAGCGGTAATTATCACCCGCACGGCGAGGCAGTCATTTACCCCACATTGGTGCGCATGGCTCAGGAATGGAACATGCGGCACCTGCTCATCGATAAGCAGGGGAATTTCGGTTCGATCGCCGGCTTACCTGCCGCTGCCATGCGATACACGGAGGCACGGTTGTCGCCCGTCGCAGCCATGATGCTGGACGATCTAAAACTCAGTACCGTCGACTATGTGGCGACCTACGATGAGCGTCGTATGGAACCGACGGTATTGCCGTGTCGATTCCCTAATCTGCTCGTCAATGGCGCGAACGGCATCGCAGTGGGCATGGCGACGTCGATTCCACCTCACAATCTGGGCGAAGTGTGTGACGCGTTAGTTCGGGTCATCGAAGATCCCGAGATTTCGATTGATGAGATCATGGAGATCATCCAAGGCCCCGACTTCCCCACAGGTGGAATTGTTTGTGGCCGGAGCGGCATCCGGCGAGGCTATTATACCGGCCGCGGGACGGTCATTGTGCGCGCCCGTGCACGCATCGAAGATGCAGGAAAGGGACGCTCTCAAATCATTGTTTCCGAAATTCCGTTTCAGCAATTCCGGGATCGAGTGCACGAGCGAATTGCAGCGCTTGTCACGGAAGGACGCATTCCCGGAATCTCGAATATTCGTGACGAAAGTGATCTCAAAGAGCCGGTACGGTTAGTCATTGACGTCAAGAGGGACGCCGATCCCGAAGTCGTTTTGAATCAACTGTACCAATTCTCGCCGTTGCAAGACACGATTTCCATCATCATGTTGGCGCTCGTCGACGGCCGCCCTCGTCTGCTCACGATCAAGGGGATGCTCGAAGAATTCCTCCGACATCGCGTGATCGTTATTCGACGGCGCACCCAGCACCTTTTGATGGAAGCCCGCAAGCAAAAGCACCGCATCGAGGGGTTACTGCTGGCACTGGCGAACATCGAAGAAATCATCCAGATTATTCGCAGTTCGCAGACGCAGGCCCAGGCCAAAGATCGCCTCCAGGGCGTGGAATGCCCCGCTTCGATGATGCGCCGAGCGCTCGGAGATGCGGGGTTCCAGGATTTTCAGCTAGAACGCGGTGAATCCGATGTCTATCGTCTGACCCCAGTGCAAGCCGATGCGATTCTCAAGATGACGCTCGGACAATTAGTGAATCTTGAACAACAGCGACTCGCCGATGAACATGGCAAGCTACTGGAAGAGATCCGCGAGTACCTCCATATTCTGTCCGACGAACAGAATATCCGCGATTTGATTCGAGCCGACCTGCTTGAAATCCGGCGACGGTATGCAGATGAGCGTCGCACGGAAATCTCGGGCGAAGAAGTCGGCACTATCGACATGGAAGACCTGATCACGGAAGAAACGATGGTGGTTTCGATTAGCCATACGGGTTACATCAAACGAACTCCGGCCAGCACCTATCGAGCCCAACGGCGTGGGGGCAAAGGTCTCAAGGGAGCTGCGACGGAGGATGAAGATCCGATTCAGCATTTATTCGTCGCCAGCACGCACGCCTATTTGTTATTTTTTACGAATCGTGGCCGCGTCTATTGGCTCAAGGTGTACGACATCCCGTCACTGCGGCGCGAGAGCCGCGGTCGCGCCATCGTCAATCTGCTGGAGGGACTCGAGGAGGGCGAAAAGATCGCCGACTGTCGCGCCGTGCGTGACTTCAACCTCCCGGGACATTTCCTCATGATGGCCACGCGCAGCGGACTTGTGAAGAAGACTCCCTTGGAAGCCTACAGCCGCCCCAAGAAAGGTGGCATTATCGCCATCAAGTTGCGCGAAGACGACGAACTTGTCGATGTGGCTGTCATTGAGCCCAATCAAGAGGTGGTTTTATCGACAGCGAATGGGATGTCGATTCGATTTAGCGAGTCGGATGCTCGACCGATGGGACGCAACACGAGCGGAGTCAAAGGAATTCGCTTGGGTGCAAGCGATCAATTGGTTGGCATGGTAGTCGCCGATCCGCAGGCAACTTTGCTCACCGTCTGCGAAAACGGATACGGAAAACGGACCCCCTTTGGTCCCGGCGAAGCGGTCGCGGAAGAGGAAGGGGAGGGGCAGATCGAAGTCGAATCGGAGGAGGAAGAGACGTCTTCCAGCACCCGTTACCGCACGCAACATCGTGGCGGGAAGGGCGTGCGCGATATTAAGACCACCAAACGAAACGGACGTGTTATTGCCGTAGCCAGCGTCATCGATAGCGATGAAGTTCTCATGATGACCATCCGTGGAAAAATTCAGCGCGTGCGGGTGGCTGAAATTAATGTGATCGGCCGAAATACACAAGGCGTTCGCATCATGAGTCTCTCTGATGACGATGCGCTCGCCGCAGTGGTCCAGGTGCCTCATGAGGAAGAGATCGTCGAGGAATCGGCCGCCGTGGCTGCTCGGCCCCTACCGTCGGATCCGACCCAGCAAGCACCTTCTTCTGACAGTGCGGCCAGCGATCCGTTCGACGATGACAACGGTTCCGATGAAGCCGAAACTGATGACGGGGAATAGGGCGGTCCGAATCACCTTCAGGGCCCGCGATCCTGCCTACCGCTACATTTTTGACTATTTAACAAGAATCATCCGCGAAAAAATCAATAAAGGTTTGCATGAAAATTGCTGTCATCGGAACCGGCTACGTGGGGCTCGTTACGGGCACTTGCTTTGCAGATAGTGGTAACAAAGTAACCTGCGTTGACATCGACCAGCGCAAGATCGACATGCTCCTGCGGGGCGAGGTACCGATTTTCGAACCTGGTTTGGCCGACCTCGTACGTCGCAATGTTCAAGCAAAACGGCTGGCATTCACGACCGACCTGCCATCGGCGATCCGTGGCAGCGACATGATTTACCTAGCGGTAGGAACACCGCAAGGTTCGGATGGTGCCGCCGATCTTTCTGCTCTATGGAAAGTCGCCGAAGGGATCGCACCTCACCTTGCGCCGCACACGATCGTAGTCGTCAAGAGCACCGTGCCGGTCGGAACCAACGCGAAGCTCTGGAGTTTGCTCAAGTCACTAACAGGACGTGAAGTTGATGTAGCGAGCAATCCCGAGTTTCTTAAAGAGGGAGCCGCCATCGAAGACTTCACCAAACCAGACCGCGTCGTTGTCGGCGTACGTCGTCCGGAAGTTTCGCAACGACTGCATGAACTCTATGCACCTTTCCTGCGAACCGACCGACCTTTTCTTTCGATGTCCCCCGAAAGCTCGGAGCTGACGAAGTACGTGGCGAACGCCTTGTTAGCCACGAAAATCAGCTTTATCAACCAAATGGCGAATATATGCGAAAAGTTTGATGCTGATATTAATGACGTACGCCGAGGCATCGGCCACGATACTCGGATTGGGTTTGCATTTCTATTCCCCGGGGTCGGCTACGGGGGAAGTTGCTTCCCCAAAGATGTTCGGGCCATGATTAGCACGTTCGAACAGGTTGGTTTGGATCCGAGAATCCTGGAAGCGGTGGATTGGGTAAACGAACAGCAAAAGCTGGTCTTACAACAAAAGATTGAACAGCATTTTAACCACCAATTGCGGGGCCTTACTGTCGCCGTGTGGGGATTAGCATTCAAGCCCAAGACCGACGACATTCGCGAAGCCCCTGCGCTAGTACTCATCGATCGATTGCTGGAACTCGGCGCCACCGTGCAGGTACACGATCCGGAAGCGATGGAAAATGTGGCCAAAAATTATCAGGGTCGGATCCATTTGGCGCCGCAACCGCTCGATGCACTCGACGGTGCCGATGCACTGGCAATCTGCACAGAATGGGCCGAGTTTCGCAACCCTGATTTCCAAGAAATGTTGGCCCGCATGAAGGGCAATGTGATTTTCGACGGTCGCAACTTGTACGACCCACAGCGCGTGTCACAGGCAGGATTTGTCTACCACTCGATTGGTCGCCAAACGATTACTCCCACAACGGTTTAGCAGCGGACTCCTGCGCAATCGTTTAACCGCGACGCGGAGGAACTGGCCGGGATGTAATCTGCCATCGCTATCCGCACGCCACCGGCCTGAACACTTACTGAGACGTCCAACCACCGTCCACCATCAGCAGACTGCCTGTGACGTAGCTGGAAGCATCACTTGCCAGGAAAATGGCGGCACCCTGGATTTCCTCCAATCGTCCCCAACGACCCAAGGGGACAGCCCCCACGATGAACTGCTTGGTATGTTCGTCTTCGGCAATCGGTTCGTTCATTGGCGTTAGGAATGGGCCGGGGCAAATGGCATTGCAGCGAATTCCGCGGAGCGCCCATTCTATGCCGAGCGTACGCGTCAATTGCACAACGGCCCCTTTACTGCATGCATACGGAGTCCGATGCGTCAGGCCCACCACTCCTAGGCTGCTCGCTAAATTTATCACCGTTCCATGTCCCGACTTCTCCAACAGTGGCTGTGCCGCCCGGCAAGTTAACCACGTCCCGGTCACATTGACTTGCATTACCTGCTGAAATTCTTCCAGCGTTAGAGATTCGATTGGCCCGCGGCGATTGATCCCGGCGTTATTCACGAGGATATGCAGCTTTCCCCATTCATCGGTGACCCGTTGAACCATCCGGTCGGCGTCTTCCGCCACCGCTACGTCAGCCTGAATACCGATTGCTTTACATCGATAGTCGCGCACGATTTGGGCAGCGGCGTCCTCCGCTTCCTGCAGATGTCGACTCACCAACAAAATATCGGCTCCCGCCGATGCTAATCCTGCGGCAATAGCATATCCCAAACCCTTCGATCCGCCTGTCACCAAAGCCACACGATTGGTTAAGTCAAATTGCTTAATTCCTGGAAGCGGTGCCATCAATCGACCGTACCTTTCTTATTTACGCCCATGGTTTGAGCGGCCATCATCGAATGCATTATCGCTTGGAGTTCTCGTTCAGGAAAAAGACAATACGCGAACTCCCGCGAACTCAGCCAAGATTCTCGTCGAAAAGTACGTTCCAATTCAAGACGCCGTTGCTCAAGTTCTCGTCTCACGGTCCCGAGCGAGTTTCGAATCTGGCAATTGATCTCCATCAGCCGAGAATGCCACGCAGGTCGTTGCGACTTCTCGCTAGAAATTTGAGCGAGGCAAACTCGCTTCTGTTCCAATAACTCCGCAATTGCCCCGTCGGTTTCGCTTAGGACATATCCTTCCGGGTGGAACTCGAATTCCCGAAAACGACGGTCGAGGGTCTTCATTTCTTGTACGGCCGTTGGATTCTCGTTACCGGGCAAGCGGACTGTCGCAGTCGTACTCAGGTAAATTGGCGGCTCTACGCCATACAATCGCCGCATCCATCGGTCGGTCAGGCGATCGTAACTCCCACCGCCAATCCCATGAATAAACAGATCGCACAAAAACCTTCTCAGGAACAGGGTGGTCGTTAACGCTCGCGGACGCAGTTGCAACCCGCGTTGTTGGAGTTCCATGAGACGAACGAATCCTGCTGCAAAATCATCGCGAACTCCGAATAGCTCCCACGTCGACGATGCCAAATTTGACAAACGAAAGGAATCGCTGAAGCGTTGGACGTAGAGTGGACGTCGCTCGGGGTCTTCCGATGTCGAACACCAGAAGGGCAATTCCCACCAGTCGCCCTGACGGCGAAGTGGGGGGACTGGGTGCATCTTACTTCGAATGCGGTGCAGAACTCGAAAAGCGGATAGCTCGTCGTTGTACGAATGATGTACTTCTTCCAGCCGCATCATGAGATCCACGAAGAATTCGTGAAAAGAAGCCTGACGACAGAGGTGACTTAACGGCACCTCCAGCGAACGTAAGCCCCAACGCTGCTCGAGTTGATGACGAGCGCGTGCAGTGGCAAGACCGATGCGCGACGTTTCGCGGGCGGCAGCAACGGCATCCGGCCAGATTTCTGAAATTAATGGCTCGAATGGAAATTGGTCCATAGCGGTCCGCACACGATCGGCCACACTCGCAAAAATATCGGGGGCAATGATGCTGCGAGACTCGTAGGGGAGACTCCGCGAGTCCGCATCCAGTAACACCTGCTGCAAGCTGAAATCCATCGGCTTGCCGCCGGGTACCGCCATGACGGGCCGGCGGCAGAGATCGTTGTCAATAATCACATGGACGGCAATGCCACCACATTCTTGCGTTAGTCGATGCATCACGAAGTTCTTGAACCAAACTCCCGGATGAAACAACTGTGGCTGGTGACCGACCATCACGATAGGTCGTCCTGCGGACTCGGCTGGCAAGCCAACACTGCGATAGCTTTGCGTATGTGCGACAGCGGCCGTTAAGAGACCCTGGCGCGCCGACAAACGATCGATTTGTTGTTGTACTTTGGCGGAACGGGGCTGGGCTTCGATCGAATGTTGCTGGCCCAAGCTGTGTTGTATGGCAGCAGCGAGCTGGGAACCATCGTGAGACAAGACCGAGCGGCCGTGTTGGGACGGCGCGCGGGGAATCATCCAGACCCTTTCTCAGCGCGCGGCACAGGACCTCGATCCATGCCGGCCGCCTTCAAGCTGCGCTGAATTACGTCATGGTAATACGCAATCCGAGTTTCACCGTCGTCCAACATTCCACCGAAGGAACGCTTCTCGTCGAGATAAATCAAGGGTACGGGCAATTCGACCACCTGCAGCCCGGCGCAGGCAGCTTGCACCCATAGCTCCAACGGCATCGCATATCCATCCTCGGTAAGTTCCAACTGACGCAGCGATCGGACGCGGTAAGCCTTGAATCCACAGAACGCGTCGGTCAACTGAAACCCCAATAGTCGATTCAGGTCGGCCGTAATCCTTTGATTGATCCAGCGGCGCTGTGCTGGGGGCTCACTGTCACCAGGATACGCACGCAGATACCGACTCCCCGAAACAATGTCCACTCCTGGCACAACCGCCTTCACAAACTTCGGAATCCTTTGGGGTTCGTGCTGGCCGTCACAGTCGATCGTGACCAAGATATCGTAGTCATGCTCGATTGCGTACTCGAACGCCGTCCGCAAGGCAGCACCATACCCGCGATTTTGCGGATGGCTAACGACCGCGATATCGTCGAGCTGCGAAACGATTTCGCGGGTTCCGTCCGTGGATCCGTCATCAATGACGAGAACGCTATCGCTAAACCGACGAACCTCACGGAGCACCGCGTCCACGTGCGTGACTTCATTGAAGACAGGCAACGAGGCAAGGTACCTTTCGGCCATGTTGGGGCCCATCATGGGAGTCATCGTGCCTCATTTGAGATTGCCGGGCGATAGGGGCGATTCCCAAGGAACGATTCCCAACACCATTCGAGCGACCCGGCTGTTAGATCATTATACGGACCCCCGCGCAATGGCAACAGCAGTACTCAGACGAACCACTCAATTCTTGGAATCATCGCCCGTTCCCGCGAACCGTAAAACCGAGTGGCAGCGATGATAGGGAATCTGGTCAGGGCGAATTATCGGCCAGCGAACAATACTCAAGTGGGTCAGATTCGTCACGACTGGCCCAAACGGTAAGCGTATTAAATTGCTGCGCCACGCGTTCGGCCACACCCTCCATGGCAAACCGCTCGCTGGCGTAGTGGCCCATTAGCAGCAGACGCACGCCCTGAGCTTTTGCATCCAGACAGGTATGAAAACTTGCTTCTCCCACAATGAACAGGTCACAGCGTTTATCAATGGCTGCCTGTAGGAAACTGCCGCCGCTTCCACACGCCACGGCCACCTGTTGGACGGGGGCGTCCGAACCTCGGGTAATACGGGGGACCAACCGCCCGACGAGATGCCGCAAATCTGCCACGATCTGCCCAATTGAGCGAGGTTCCAGGAACCGTCCATAACGAGCAGAACCATTTGCCGAGACATTCTCTGTCGGAGGCTGGCTTACAAGCGGCCGAATATCACCGCAGCCGATCCGTTCGATAAGCTGCTGGTTGATTCCTCGCGCCGCTGAATCGAACGCCGTGTGGGCGCTGTAAACACTGATCTCCGCTCGAATCAGACGGGAAAGCAGGCGACCCATCGGGGTATCGGTCGTCACTCGCTTGAGCGGATGAAACGGAAACGGATGATGAACCAGGATGAGTTCCGCTTCTTCCCGCACCGCCTCATCAACGGTTTCCGGAGTCACCGTCAGGCAAGTCATGACGCGCTGGACCGTTTGTTCCCGTGAGCCCACGAGAAGCCCCACGTTATCCCAGGGTTCGGCGAGCTCCAACGGCGCAAGACGGTGCAAGAAATCACAGATATCTGTCACTTGGGGCATGCGAATCGACTCCCTGGCAAGGTTCCGAATCGTCGACAGCAGATGCGTACAAGTTTCGCTCGTAACTGTCAGAAAACCGTCCCATCATAGAGTGATACACCGATTGCGCCTACAATGATGACTTTAGTTGATTGACTTTAAGTTGATTGACTTTAAGTTGAGTGGCAGAGGCTAGGAGCGATTGTGGCGCAAATACGAATAGGAATCCATCTCGCTAGTCTAGGACAACCTTTCAAGTCCGGACTGGTAACGGCCGCACGCCTAGGCGCAGATGCCGTGGAAATCGACGCCCGACATGACGTTCGGCCGGCGGAGATTGGACAGACGGGCACGCGTCAACTCAAAAAGTATCTCGACGACTACCGACTGCGTGTTTCTGCGGTCGAATTCCGCACGCGGCGCGGGTACCAGATCGAAGAAGAATTGGACCGACGAATCGATGCCACGAAGCAGGCGATGTCCTTTGCGTATGCGATCGGGGCGACTGCGGTCGTCAACTCCGTCGGCAAAATCCCCTCGGACGAGACGAGCCAAGAGTGGCAAGTGCTTGTCGAATCCTTGACCGATCTCGGTCGGTTCGGACAGCGGTGCGGAGCCATGCTAGCCGCCGACACTGGGTTCGACGACCCAGCGAGCCTGGTGCGACTATTGAATGCCCTGCCACCTGGCACGCTAGGGGTCAATTTTAGCCCCGGCGACTTGATCATGCACGGATTCCCCACGCTGGACGCTGCTGAAGCGTTGGGGACCCATGTCATCCATGTCCATGCCAAAGATGGAATTCGCGAGCGAACTGCAGTGCGAGGAAGAGAGGTGCCATTAGGGCAAGGAAGTGCCAATATCCCTGAAATAATGGCCGCTCTCGACGACCGCGGCTATCGCGGATATTGGACCATCCAATGCGATTCGTCAGAAAATCGAGAAAAGCATCTGGAACAAGCTGTTCAATTTTTGCGTGCAATATGACTTCCAAAACAAGATCTTCTTAACCTACAGGAGTCAGCGGCGATGTTTGTGCGGACAATCACGATATTAGTTGTGTTGACCTGGGGAGCGTCTCGTGTCCTTAGCGAGCCCGCGCCATCACCAACAACACCTCCTGAGACAACCCTCCAAGACAACGATCGTGTCTTCCAAGAAACTTTACAGGGGGCCGTCTTGCAGGGGCTGTTCAGCGTACGCGGCAAGGAGCTACCGGTACAAAAGGAGCGGTACGAAATCCGACAAGTCACCAAACAACCTGAAGACGACTATTGGGTCCTCATGACGCGTGTTCAGTATGGCGACCATGACGTCACGGTGCCGATCCCTGTCGCAGTCCACTGGGCAGGTAAAACGCCCGTTATCACAGTAGACAACTTAACTATCCCGGGACTCGGGACGTTTGATGCTCGAGTCCTCCTCCACGACGGCTTATATGCCGGAACTTGGCGTCACGGAGATGTTACCGGCAATTTATGGGGCGAAATCCGGCCCGCCAAGTGATTACCGTAACAGGCTTCAGGAGGCAGGTTTCGGGGGGCAGGGGCAGCCGTTGGTATGCGCATCGACAGAGATGCAGTGAGTAGAAAGTAGAGGAGTCACCGATTGCGGACTGGGGCGGCAACGTCGTAGGTGGGCTATCGCCTCATCTTCTGTCAAATTGGCAGGCAGGGACGAAATGGCGTAGCCTCGCGGTGATCTAACATCCCTAAGTTCCCATCCAGAAAGAACTTGTGGATAAATTCATTTTTTGGCGCGCATCTTGCTCTAGTGGGTGGTCTCTCCGCACGCGGGCGAAATTTGGCAGATGGGATCGAGAGTTCCCGTAAGGCCTCATTTAGATTCCGTGCCGGAGTCGTGGTGATCGATGCAGACAGGAACCGCCGGGCGTAAGGCTCGGCCGACAGATGTTCGGAGGAAAAAACGATGGCAACAGCTACGAAGGTCAAATCCAAGATCAAACTGGCACCGATCGGCGACCGTGTCGTTGTCGAACGAGATGAATCCGAAGGCCGCACGGCCGGTGGCATTGTGCTGCCAGATTCGGCCCAGGACAAACCGGCTCGGGGACGAGTCATCAGTGTGGGAACAGGCAAGCTGCTTAACGATGGAACTCGCAGTAAGTTGCAGGTCAAGGTGGGCGATCGAATAATCTTTACGAGTTATTCGGGAGAAGGATTTCGAGTCGGTGATGACGAATTCTTGCTGATGCGAGAAGACGAAATTCTCGCCGTGCTAGAAGACTAGGCGACCCCTGGTTGGTTTTCAATTGCTTTTGATTCCATTCAATACGTTAGTCATTCAATACTCAGGTGGAGGAGCCAAATACTCATGGCCAAAATGATTGCATTCGAACAGGAGGCGCGTGAGGCGATTCGCCGCGGCGTTTCAAAACTGGCCCGCGCCGTCAAAGTCACACTTGGGCCGAAAGGCCGTAACGTGATCTTGCAAAAGAGCTTCGGCTCTCCAACGGTCACTAAGGACGGCGTCACCGTAGCTAAAGAGATCGACCTGGAGGACGTCTATGAAAACATCGGCGCACGGATGGTTCGCGAAGTTGCGAGCAAGACGAGCGATGTGGCTGGTGACGGAACTACCACCGCCACCGTCATGGCAGAAGCGATGTACAACGAAGGACTGAAGGCCGTCGTTGCCGGCGTTAATCCTATCCAGATGAAAACTGGTATCGAACGCGCAGTAAGTGATATCACTGCGAAGCTCGAAAAAATGTCGATCAAAATTAAAAATAAAGAAGAGATGGCAAACGTCGGTTCGATCGCTGCCAACAACGATCGTGAGATCGGAAATCTTCTGGCCGATGCGATGGAGAAAGTCGGGAAAGACGGCGTGATTACCGTCGACGAAGGAAAGAGCCTGCAGACGGAAGTCGAGTGGGTGGAAGGAATGCAGTTCGATCGTGGTTACTTGTCGCCTTACTTTGTAACCGACCCCAACACGATGCAATGCGTTTTGGAAGATGCCTATGTGCTGGTCTTCGAAAAGAAGATCACCAACGTCAAGGAGCTTGTGCCAGTTCTTGAGGCTGTGGTTCAGCAGGGTAAGCCGCTGTTGATCGTAGCAGAAGATGTCGAAGGCGAAGCGTTGGCGACGTTGGTTATCAACCGACTGCGCGGTACCTTTAGCTGTTGTTCTGTTAAGGCTCCCGGCTATGGCGACCGTCGCAAAGCCATGATGGAAGATATTGGTATCCTGACCGGTGGAACGCCCGTTTTTGAAGCACTTGGCCTCAAACTCGAATCGCTTTCTTTGTCCGATCTAGGCCGTGCCAAGAAGGTCATCGTGGACAAGGACAACACAACGATTATCGAAGGGGCTGGCAAGACTTCCGAAATCAAGGCAAGGATCGATCAGATCCGTCGTGAGATCGAAAGCTCGACCAGCGACTACGATCGTGAAAAACTTGAGGAGCGTCTCGCCAAGTTAGCCGGTGGCGTTGCAAAGGTGAATGTTGGTGCTGCTACCGAAAGCGAAATGAAGGAAAAGAAAGCCCGTGTGGAAGATGCATTGCACGCCACACGCGCGGCAGTGGAAGAGGGCATTCTGCCCGGCGGTGGCGTTGCACTGCTGCGTGCCGCCTACAGCGTTAAGCCAACCGACTTGTCGCATGACGAGGAAGTCGGATACAAGATCGTGATTCGTGCTTGCCGAGCACCGCTCACCATGATCGCCGAAAATGCCGGTCAGGACGGCGGAATCGTGTGCGAACGCGTGCTAGAAGGAAAGGGCAATTTCGGTTACAACGCACTGACGGATAAGTACGAAGATTTGGTCGTTTCCGGTGTCATCGATCCTACCAAGGTTACTCGAACCGCTTTGGCAAATGCCTCCAGCGTTTCGACACTCCTTTTAACCAGCGATGCACTCATCGCTGAAAAGCCTAAGGACGAAAAAGGCAAGAAGGGTGGAGCGGGTCACGGCGGCGACTACGATATGTATTAATCGGCGATTGTCAAATTGTACCCCCAAAAAGCCCACGGGTACCTCCCGTGGGCTTTTTTTATTCGTGTTTCGCCTCTTCCACCCTATTCGAGAAAAAGTCATGACGGAACCTAATCCACACGCAGCTACGCCACCGATTCAGCACCAGCAACAGATCCACGTGGACGACTCTAAGGCTATTAGCTGTTATGCCAACTTTTGTCGTGTTACCGGTACTCCCGAAGAGCTGATTGTCGACTTCGCACTCAACAATCAACCTATGGGAGTTCCCGATGGTCCGATCCCAGTAGCACAGCGAATCATTATGAATCACTTTACTGCGAAACGCCTGCTAGCTGCACTACAAATGTCGGTCCAGCGGCATGAGGCAGCGTTCGGTGTGCTGGAAACCGACGTTCGTAAACGTGTACTACCGGCCATTGCGCAAGGAAATCCTTAAGAAGACTTGGATTCATCACCGGATACTGCGATGCATGGCGGGTTCTCAGGCCCCAGCGTCTTACCGTTTTCGGTGACGGTATTGACTTGCATATAGGCTGTTCGAGTAACCATACTGCAACCGGTGCGGAATGGTGACGCGGCTGCCTTACAGCTGGAAGTGGAACGTATGGGCCAGGTACCGCAAGAAGCGTCGGCCCCACGTTTGTGGCTGTGCGACGATCTTCGCGATACCACGCTGTCCGGGTCGCAACAAATGTCCGGGGTCCGCGATAGGAGCCTTCGCTTGGTAGGACGTACTTAGCGGACGCAGTCGCCCGCCAGAATCTGTGCGTGTCGCCAATTCGCCACCGGCCTGGTTGGACAACCCTTTCGACGTGTCGCGAATCTCTTCACGCGAGATGACCTCGACTGTGCTCTCGAATATCCGGTCGGGGTACGCCTCAAGACAAACCCACACTGTTTGTTCGGGACCGACAAAGTCGATGCTCGTTTGATCGATAACTAATATCGCCTCCATATTTTCGGCGGTACCAATACGGCAAACCAAATCTCCCTTCTCGAGGCTTAGCCCCCGATTTTCTTCGTCCAGCGGCGTCCCGGCCCAACTGCGCAACTTCCTGTCCAGTTGTTCCGCCTTCGGCACCGGCCGGCTCGTCGGCGGAATGACTACGCCGTCGGCTGGTGCATAAAGGGTTAACCGCTGTCGCTGGTCTTGTTTTTCACTTAGTAACTTGGTGAAGCTGGCCAATTGTTCCTTCAGCACCTTCAAGTCCCGCGCGAAAGCGGGGCCATGTTGCCCGCGCTGACTTTCTTGGGACGTAATCCTCTGTTGCGTTGTAGCAATCTCTCCTTCGAGCGCCACGATTTCGAGCTCGAGATCTTTGTTTTCCAGGACACAAAGTAGATCATTTTTCTCGATTTTATCACCGCTTCGAACCGCCATCTCGGTGACGTGGCCTGGCACCTCCACATAGACTGACTTTGTATCTCGCGGCTGTATTTCGACGCTGCAGCGGACTCGATACGGCATCGGAATCAAGAACAGCAGCGCGATCATGCTGGACAAAACGGCCAGTGTCGCTAATAGGTTCTTGCGTTTCACTTCGTGCAATCTCCCGGGAATACTAAAGAACTTCCAGAGCTGCCAAGCTGGTTGCACAAGCATGCCAGCCACACCGGCCAACGCGATCGTTTGGCCGATCACCTTGAGTCCGTAGGGCTCCAAGACTCGATTCAGAAACATCATGATGGACACGACCACAACCCAGCGATAAATCACGGCGGCAACCGTGTAAAGACCGAAGAGCAATCTGCCACGTTCGGGCAAAAATGGATCGTCGGGCAATTCCATTCCGAGGCACCATTTCGCCAGCAGCAGGTTGAGAATCTTACTGGCTTTTTGTCGGAGATTTGGGATCTCTGCGATGTCTGACAGAATGTAGTACCCGTCGAATCGGAGCAGCGGGTTACCGTTAAACATGAGTGTACTCACCGAACAAATGAACATTATGTTCAGGCAAATATGATTGAGTAACCCCGGCTCACTGTACCACCACAAGAACGTAGCGATGGAGGCCAACCAAATTTCGACATACATGCCAGCTGCGCCGATGGCGGCACGATGCCACTTATTGGGCAACAGCCACGAATCCGAGACGTTACAATAGAGACATGGAGTCAACACCAAGAACATGACGCCCATCTCATGGCATTCGCCACCAAAATGCTTGCACGACAGGCCGTGTCCGAATTCGTGCAGGATTTTTGTTACCGCGAGGACTACACCCAACCAGACCCAATTGCGTGGGCCAAAAAACTCATGAAAGGCTGGCAGACCAGCCCGAAACGAATCGAACTCAGCCGCAATGAGCGCCAGGGCCATGAGTGCCAATAGCGTACAGCAAATAAGTGCTGGCCAACTAAAGAAGCGACCGAAAACCGGATGCAAGAAATTCAGTAATCGATCCGGGTCGATCCCCTTGAATCGCAGCGCCAAGATATTCGAAAGCTTCCCCATCCACTCGCGTCGAGTATGTTCCGCCCGCCGCTTATTTAGTTGTTTCCCTTGACCGACCGCGTCGGCAACCAGCAGCCCACTGCGGTGCAACATGCCGATGAAATTCTGCAAATCGGACAAGGTAATCTTTTGAGGAGCAAATTCTCGTTCAAATTCATCCTTGATTGACTGGAAACTGCGAGTTCCGTCCAGCATACGAAGGATGGCATACTCTTCTTCTTGAAACCGATAGTAACGCAAGCCGATGGGCTCCTTCACAACCCAATAAGGCTTCCCCTGATAGCGATGATGACGTGACGACAGATCACGTCGCATGCGCAGCGGGAGTGTGCGGGATGCACTACTGACAAGACTATCGGCAAGGGTGGCCATGGTCGCTCTCGCGAATAAGATCTATCAAGGACCAAGGATCTTCATTTCGGCCTGCATGCCGGGGTAGATAAGCCAACTCTCGCCAATCAACCGATTTTCAATCTCCGCCCGAACGCCATATCGCTGATCGGTCTGAATCTCGGGTTCGACGTACGATATTGTGCTCCGCAAAGTCTCTTTCCGGTCGCCAATCGTGACCACAATTTCCACGGCTCGGTTGAGCATTGTATGCTGAGCCATCTCGGCCGCATCAATCTGACGTGTCACATAGAGGCGGTCGAGCCGCATCAGACGCATGATCGGCTCACCGATATTGGCCCATTCGCCAATGTGTTTTTCATAACGGACGACCATGCCGGCAAAAGGCGATTTGATTTGCCGTTTCAGGAACTCGTGGTTCGCCAACTTCAGCTTGCCTTCCTGTACCGCCTTTGTGATGGTAGCCACGTCAAACTGAAACTCCGATTGTTCCGTTTGCAATTTCGCATGCACAGCCTCCAGCTTAATACGTTCAAGTTCCATGGCTGGGACTGCGCCCTTGACGCCTTTATTCGCATCCTCCGCTCTCCTCAGTTCGGCATCCTTGACTGTTTCCGCGGCCGCGGCTGCGCGGACTTTAATGTTATTTTCTGCTTCCTTTTCCGCTGCCTTATGTTCGTAGTGAGCGACAACCGCATTGAGTTTTGCTTCCGTATCGCTGAGTTGCGCTAAATCGGCCCCTTCAGCAACCATGTCGCCTTCTCGCACAGGCATTGACATGATTTTTCCAGCGGCCTCGGCTGGAATCAAGATATCATCCATTGCCTTAATGAAGGCGACATCGGCCGGTAGATCGTACGCTGTGCTATCTCGAGAGACCAGATCGGCGGCTTGCGCATAGGCCGGCGGAGCGTCCAAGCAAACGAGTCCTAGGACCAGCAAGACGAACACAAAAGAGGGCATGCAAAGTGATTTGGTCATTACTTTCATTTTTGAAACCTTTAGAACCCAGGATCCGTGAATGGGGCTCGCACGCGGCTACTTAAAACGGAACAATACGTTGATTTGAATCCATTCCCAAATATCGTGAAACAATACGTATCCCAGCCGCCCGCGACCACATTGCACCTTGGCGGTTGCGGTAAGCTGTGGGCTGAGAATTGGCAATTCATTTCCACCAATATCAACACGCATCTTCACAACCGAAGTACTGTCCTGTTCGTCCCACTCGGCGCTTGGATAAATACTCTTCACTTTTCCGACATAGGTCGTGTTCGGATTCGACTTCAGTACCCAGAGCACATTGAGAGCTTGCGTTCCCAGGTCAGAAACAGCACGAGTGACATGCCCCATCCGCTTTTCGGGCATTTTAATGACGAGGTCCCATTTGCTGCCTTCGGTATCCGCGATCTCCATCGCACGCTCGCCACGTTGGACCGGACGATCGATCAGTGTATCGTGAATCTCCCAACTGATGATGGTTCCATCGATCGGACTCACCACCTGTAACATCTTCTGTTTCGCTTCGAGCACCCGAATTTGCCCATCGAGTGAACTCATTTCACTCAATGCCTGCTCACGCTGCGACATATACGAATACTTTTCGGATTCGGTGAGCGGCGCACGCCCTCCTTGGAGTTGCTGCACGGCTGTCGTAAATTGCTTGTTAGCGGTCGCTCGATCACCTTGCAATTTCGTCAATTCTTGTTCCAACTGTGGATCCTGCAGATCGACCAGGAGCTGACCTTTTTTTACACGATCCCCGTGTTCAACATGAACATTACGCACGTTCCCGGGAGCATTAAAAAACACCTGCTGTTTAATCGTGGGATCCAAATACGCTGGAGCTGTAATATTAAAGTCAGCTTGCACCAACGTGAGGATTGCAGTGGTGGCAAGCACCAATCCGGTCACGGCCAGCGTTTTGGGCAGGGTCCGTGCCCGAACGAGCCAGGTTGCTTTCCCCAACGTCTTCCACACTGGCATGAGGAACAGGTTGCTATGTTCCATCGAATTTGCGATCGCTCGGGCGCTATGGTGACACACCAATTGCGCCCTCGTTTCGATTGTGGAACGCAGCGGTCGCGACTCGATATGCTCGACGATGAGTGCACCGATAACCTCGCCTCCTTGGCGTTCCGCCGCTTCCAGATCAGAACCGAGCTGATTATCAGGTCGCTTGGACTCGTCAAGTGGCTTGCGCAAAGGCAAGACTGCAATCGATTTTGTATGACATTCGTCCACATAGGCGTGGAGCGCGCTTTCTACTTGAGGCGGAAGATCTTGGGCAGTCCCGTCGTACCAAAGCGGTTCTCCGGTAGCCGTAACGCGTCGCGTAAGATTGCGCATCAGCTGGACCACGTTGGAACGCGAATCCATGACGTCTTGTCCGCTAATCGCCTCGATTTGGTCTTTGGCGCCGTGCCGAATTGCGACGGAAAGACGGTCGCAACCGATCAGCCGTCGTCCTTCGTTGGCGACCGTGTACGCTGTATGCTTGACGTCGAGCGACTCATGGATGGCACGCGTGAAACTGTCAATTTGTGTCCACAAATTTTGGCGGTCGACGTAATGCTGCAGCTTGCGCGACTTGAGCCAATCACCAATGTATTCGCTCATTTCTACGAGGAAGCGAAGATAGCCTTGTTGGGCTTGCGGCAGCGCATCGGGACGTTGAAAGATCTCAATCACACCTTCGATCTCGTCTTGGGCACGCAATGGTGCCAAAACAAGTAAGGAATCGGTTGGGTTGCCGAATTGTCCTTGTTCGCCAAAGGCGGACCGCGGCGGTACAAGGCGAGGCTCACCCGAAGTGAGTATCTGTTGCAGTAGTCGAAGATGCCGCATGCTGTCTTCGGAATTGGTATCCAACAGCTGTTGGTCGAAATTGATCTGAGAATCGACCCGCAAACGCCGGTCCGCCGTCAACGTCCAGACGGCACCTCCTACGGCGGCAAGCGCTGTCACGATGCGATGCATTACTTCCGTGTAAAACTGTTCCGCGCTGAGATCACCCTTCGACAATTGGGCGATTTCGCGGACCAGCCCGCGGATCTGTTGTTTGGTCTGTTCGACAGTCGCGGCATCGACAGTCGAGGGATCGCTGCTCATGTTTATTCTCTCCCGGCCCACGCTGTTCGGTTCACGGTTTCCGTTTCACTGCACGGTTTCCGTTTCATTGCATCCTTTACAGGATGGACTACGGTCTGTTGAAGTGTAAATCATTTCGCCGCACTGGCAAACCAATCGGTCCACGGGGGGTATCTTGGATATTCCGGTTAGGCCAATTGAACTAGTGGGGGGTATCTAGGTAGGGGTCCTGCCCCAATTCTTCCTGCATTCGCTTTCTTTGCTGTTCATGATACAAGAGGATCATACGTTGTCGCAGGTGTTGCCGTTCGACCCGCCGTTGTGCTTTCCTGAAGAGCGTTGATAGGTGCGCGAGTTGATCCGCAGACGACTTTTCTCGGCCCAACCGCAATTTTCTCGCACGTTTACGGTCGAATCCTGTCTCCAGCACGTCATCATCCAAAGCCTGGTATTGCCGATAACTGCCGGGGTCGCCCTGTCGGCCACAACGACCGATCAACTGTCTGTCGATACGGGCAGATTCGTGAACCTCGGTGCAAATCACGTGTAATCCGCCTAGTTCGGCAATTCCTGGACCCAATTTGATATCTGTGCCGCGGCCAGCCATGTTGGTCGCGACGGTAACGCGGCCGCGTTCACCGGCCTTGGCAACGATGGCAGCTTCTTCGGCCACTTTATGGGCATTGAGGACCTCATGCGGAATCTTGAATTGATGCAACAATTGTGACAACAGTTCAGATTTCTCGATCGTCCTGGTCCCGACCAAGACAGGACGCCCTTGTCGATGCAGGTCGAGGATTTCTCGGGCAATGGTCTGCCATTTGTCCTCTCCACTGGCGGTGACGATCGGAGCCAACCGACTGCGCATCGACGAACGATTTGTCGGTATGCGAATGACCGGCATCCGGTAGACCTTGCGGAACTCATGCGCCGAAGTAATGGCCGTCCCCGTCATTCCGGCCAAATGTCGAAACCGCATAAAAAAATCTTGCACCGTAACCCGGGCCGCCTGCCCCGTTTCCAGCGTCACTTCCAGGTTTTCTTTCGCTTCGATCGCCTGATGAATTCCATCACGCCACTTTCTTCCTTCGGCCAGTCGCCCGGTGGCCTCATCAACAATGACAATTTCACCCTTGTCCGTTACCACATAGTGCTGGTCACGGTGAAAGTCTCGCCGCACTTTAATCGCCCGTTCAATAAATTCATACGCATCAATCAAACCGACCCCATTCATTTCCTCGGGGTGGGGTAACGTGCGTACCTGGTGGCGTCCTTCCGCGGTCAGTTCCACCTTCTTTTTGTCATTGTCAAACTCAAAATGGAGATCCTCTACGAAACGTTCTGCAAACTCAGCACTCCAACGATACGCTGCTTCCACTTGTTCGCTGTCCGCTGCAATGGAGCTGATAATCAGGGGAGTGCGTGCATCGTCGATCAGAACACTGTCCGCTTCGTCGACCAAGTTGAAATAAGGTTCACGCTGGACGGGACTGTCGGCGTTCGCCGACTGCCCGGGATTACCGAATAGATCGACGCTTTCTTGCTGCATTTGTCGCAGCAATAGTCGATCTCGCAGAAAGTCGAATCCAAACTCTTTAGCGGTGCCATAGGTCACGTCACAGGCATAGGCCGCGCGTCGTTGGTTTCGATCCATTTCTGTCTGGATGACACCCACTTTCATCGCGAGTAGTTCGTAGACGGGCTGCATCCATTCAGCGTCACGCTTAGCGAGATAGTCATTGACGGTGGCTAGGAAGGCCCCCTTTCCGGCAAGTGCCCGTAAGTAGAGCGGCAAGGTCGCTGTCAGCGTTTTTCCCTCGCCGGTCTCCATTTCGGCGATGCACCCGTGAAAAAGCGCCATTCCGCCCAGCAATTGCACGTCGAAATGCCGCATTTGCAGCGTGCGTGCCGCTGATTCACGCACCAAGGCAAACGCCGTCGGCAGCAACTGCTGGATTAATTCGCCGCTCTTGACGCGGTAACGCAGCGATAGGCTTTCCTTCTTAAGCTCTGCATCGGTTTTCTTTTTGAGTACCTCACCCAAGGTGGTGATTTGGTTCAGTGCAAATGCCGACCGCGCCAAGCGCCAAGCCTTGGGTCCGCCAAAAAGCTGAGTCAGCGGGGAGATTTTCATGAACGTCGGACCGTTGCCTAGTACTTAATGCCACCAACTCAATGGTAGCAGATTCAAGCAGGCAGAGAGCAAAATGATGCCCCTCGCACGAATTACTCAACCGCTACATTCGATCCTGCCGACAAAACCCCTACAGGTTATCCGTTCGTCGATCGGTCATACCATCGTGGGGAGTCCGCGTACTGGACAACCGCTGGTAATCTGGCGGTCCTATGACCGCATCGCTTGGGGGGGACTGGAGATCGATACTCATGCAATATGAACCAAAGGGTACTCTTCGCCGTTGTCCGCATCGCGGACTGAATTGGAACACAAGGCAAATGATGGCTCTCGTCGTGGGATTACTCCTGCTGCCAGCTGTCGCGGAGTCCGCTGCACGTGGACCGCGCGCATCCGGAACGCGGGAAGCCGACGCCAGCGCCATGCCTGCCAGTTTGGAAGTCGAAGAGGCGTGTGACAGTTTCGGCTGCACATCCTGCGTTGGTCCAGGAGACGTGACGTGTGCGGACAACTGCGATCCTTGCTGCCGCTTCACTTCGGTCTGGGGCAACATTGAGTACCTGTTGCTGTGGGATCGTGGTCAAGACCTACCGCCGCTCGTCACGACCAACGACGACCTCAATACGTTACGCGAGAACGCTGGCGTACTAGGAAACGCCAACACACGCACTCTTTTCGGCGATGAAGGGATGGATGACAATCGGCACGCTGGACGCGTTACGTTCGGCATGTGGTGGGATCAAGCAGCCACCGTCGGGATAGGCTTCGGCTACCTTGGCGTGGGGAAATCCACGGTAAATCTGGATGCGAACTCGTCCGAATTTCCCATCTTGGCTCGGCCTTTCTTTAACGCCATCGATTCTTCAGAAGACGCTTTGTTGCTCGGATTTCCGAACGCCTTTTCGGGAGACGTTTCGATCCGATCGACATCGGAGCTCAACGCGGCTGAGGTGTTCAAACGCCAATGCTGCTTCCGGGGATGCAATTATCGAGTCGACATCCTGGTAGGTTACCGGTACGCCCAATTGCAAGATTCATTGCGAATCGAAGATTCCTTCGAGTTTTTGGTCCAACAAAACGTTCCAGGCGGAACACCGATTCCCGCAGGGTCGACAGTCCAAAATTTTGACCAATTCGATGTCGATAACACCTACCATGCGGGTCAGCTCGGTGCCTGGGCTCAGAAAAGAAATGGCAATTTTTCTCTGGATTTGATCGGTAAAGTCGCATTCGGCCAAATGAATTTTGATGTTTCGACTCAGGGACAAACTACGAGCACCCAACCGAATGTGGCGGCGGTAACCGTACCAGGTGGCTTGTTGGTACAGCAATCGAACCTCGGCAACTTCAAGGACCATGCTTTCGCCGTCATGCCGGAAGCAAGTGCCAACCTGGGGTATCAACTCAGCCCTTTCATCGATCTGACGGTCGGCTATACCTTCCTTTACTGGAACCGTGTCGTGCGACCGGGTGACGTTGTCGATCGAGTTGTTGACCTGCGACAACAGGGTGGAAATCTCCCCGATGTTCAGGCACGTCCAGAGATTGCCTTTCGCGACACGGGGTATTGGCTACAGGGGATGACATTTGGCGTCAATTTCCGGTTCTAACTTAGCCGTTGGGCCGCTTCGCCGTCGTGTAAGGAACTACCGAACCGCAGCGAAACTCGTGGGGCGAGCCGGGGAATGCGCACACCCTTGTGTGCTCGACCCAAGCTTATGCAAACTCTGCCTTCGTTGACAAATCGGTGGGTACGTCTATAATTCCAACCCAGATGAGACCGCAAACAGTCAGTCTCCTATAGCCAAAAAATCACTTGATTAAAACAAAGGACCGTCGAAGATGGGATCCGTAACTGAACTCACCGATGCTGAATTCGAATCGGAAGTACTATTGTCAGAAACTCCCGTATTGGTCGATTTTTGGGCCCCTTGGTGCGGTCCGTGCCGACAGATTGCTCCGTTGGTCGAGGAACTGGCTGCGGAGAACCAAGGGTCTGCGCGGGTTGTCAAAATCAACATCGACGACAGTCCATTGGCAGCATCGCGATACGGTGTATCGAGCATCCCAACACTCATGGTGTTCAAGGGGGGCGAGGTACTCGATCGATTCGTAGGTGGCCAACCCAAGGCGCGGCTGCAGCAAGCGTTAGACTCAGCGAAGTCCTAACGGCTGGGACGCCTGATCGCGCGAATTGAATCGCCTAACTAAGAAACCGGGTCGTTCAACTCAATGAGCGGGTCGCTCCACCATCGGTAGGGGACGGCCTCGGACGCCGTTAAGGTTTCACAAGGAAAGCCACCGGTGTCTGAAGCCTGAGAACCAATTAGACGCTACGGGTCGTAAACAGCTACCGTAGCTTTACGGATCTTCTCCGACCGCGTTTGTCGTGTAGATTGGCATGTGTCGATAGTAGACTTCTAAGGTCATCGTCGACATCGCGGTGATGTAGAGACGCCCGCCAATATCCGAGCCAAAGTCATCTTCGAAATACCAGCTACCCAGCTCGTGCCCCTCCTGCGACTGCTCTGCGACCAAGTAATCGCGAAGGACCCGATTCCACTGATCCCATCGTGCCCCTTGGAAATGGTGCAAAACCTGGGTTGCATAATAGTTGTAGTAGACGTTATTCGAAGAAGGTCCCCACTCGGCCAATTTTTCTGCACCATTCACAATGGCAGGATGCCCGCGGGACCAGCCAGCATACTGCCGGCAGAGCAATCCGGCAGCGGTCATCGATTCACGTCCTCCGGACCCTGGCAAATAACCGTATAACGCGCCATAGTTGTCCGCCTGAACGGAATCGAGGAATCGATCAATCCCTTGCAGCGTACGCGGGGGAACCGCGAGGCCGGCCATAACGCCACTTCGCAATGCCATGGATTGCCAGGCAACGACGGACGTATCACCCGGCTCACCCTTCTGGTACCTCCAGCCGCCGCCCGCATGCTGTATTTCAACGATGTAGTTGATCGCGCGCTGAGTAGCCCGGCGGAGCACCGAAGGATCTAGGCCCGAAACTCGCCGGTTGGTTGGACTGGGGTTGCCAGGTCCCTTGGACATAGCCCAAGCCTCACATAACGTGAGCGCACAAACGCCGTGCGAGTACATATTGCCCTGGGGCTCCCAGAATCCGCCGTCTTTTTGTTGGCTTTTTACAAGATACGAAAGTCCCCGCTGGACAGTGCTGCGATACTTACCCGCTTCGTGTGTGTGCCCGGCGCCGAGAAATGGCAGGATCGCTAATCCAGTCGCCGCATTTCGAGCGGCCGAACCGTGCCCCGACTGGCCGCAGCGGCCATTGCATTGGCATTCGTGAAGGTCAAAGCACCAACTACCATTGGAAAGTTGATGCGTAGCCAACCACGCCAGGGCGCGATCTACGGCCGCTTCGCTTTCCGCCGTGGCGCCCCGACCTATCGCATCCGACCGGCGACCGGACCGACCACCGATCTCTCCCGGGGTATTTGTGGAATCGTGTTGTCCAAGCCCCGTATCGTCACCTTGCAAGTTGACCGGGATCACGGCCATCGGCGTCTGAGCGGGATCGGATGCAATCGGGAAAACTTCCATCGGAACATCGGTCGGTAAGACCAATTCATCCAGCGGATTTTCCGTATTTCGAGGATCATCCTGCGAAACCAAAACAGGTGCCATATCGGTTGCGACCAGTGGCACGCTTGGTTGGCCTGACTCGAACGATTTCCCCAACTCCAAAACCAACTCACCGATTCCTGCCGGCGTCTGCTGGAACCAGCACGCCAGCACGATCATCAACGATGCGTGCACGCAGAGGCTAAGCAACCATGAGCGCAATGAAAGTTCGAGCGTTTCGGTTCGACTCGATCCTGCCGATTCGTATTCCGTGACGGCGACACTTGCATGATCCATGATATCCTTCTTCCGCGGAATCTAGGTGCCGAATTCACGTGTCTGAATTCACACCGGCAGGCCTAACGCGCCGCCGTCAAGGCTAACGCACCACCGCCAGATCCGCCAATCGTACGCGCGCCTCTTGTCCTAACGAGTCCGTTTCCGGCATGATCTTAGCAACTTTCCGCAGATTGACCTCGGCTGTTTGGGGATCGCCAGATTTTTGCGCCCGCTCAGCCATTTCGAAAAAACGCTCCGCCTTCTGGCGTCGAAAGCCTTGGCGAGATCCACGATTAGCTCTTGCGGGTTGTAAATCCCCTTCCCGATTTGACGCCACTTCCGACAATGACTCGCTCATCAATGGATCCGCGGACACTTGCTGATCTTGCCGTTGCTGATTGACTCGTGCAAAGTACGCCTGCTGTAGAGCCTGTTGCTGCATCGCGATAATATACTGCTGTTGCGCTATCTGCGATTGATACCTGTTGAGCAAGGCAATATTGGCAAGCGGACTCGCCGCCGAACTCGAAAATGGCCCCTGGAGGAATCTTGTGGAAGCAACCGCCGAGGATGCTCCTTGGCGGCCACCTCTGCACTGAGCCGGGGCCTCCCGCGAATTCAGTACCGCGGCCATGAGAACGATGAAAACAACGCGTCGCATTGTACAGTCCCTTTCTATTCTTCACGCTACCAGATTTCGAACGGCCACCTACAGTCGGGTCGGACCGCCTCTATCGTTTGGGCAGAGAATTGGCGTATAGGTAACCTTGCGGTGACGATAATTCTATTTCATTTCATTTGGAGCAGTCGCTGTCGATCTTTTTTTCGACAATCGTCTCAATGCCTGTCGCGTGAATTGGTGCGGCAGCGGTCGCGCGGCGGCCGCTGCCAGAATCAGTGGTATGCAAATGGCTGCCGCCTGCGGCGCGGGCAAGACCTCCTTCGGTTCCTCATGCACTACTTCGATGCGCGACTGCGGAGTGACAACTTGCTGCGGTATCGTCGTAGGTGACACGTCGCTACGATCCAACTCAAATGCTTGCGCTTGGCCGATCGTCCACGACGAAGGCAATCGGTCGACCAGTCCGTCCCATTGGCCCAGGTCAGCCAAGGGGCGCCTCAATTCGTTGCTATTCTCGCACTCAGCCACGGCACGATCGTTTGGCAGCCAAATCATGCCGCGCAACGAACGAATGCGATCATTGGGTCCGGCCGACTCGCTCGGGGTTGATGTCCGCCCTCCAAATACCCGATCGGTTGCCTTGATCCAAGTAGAAGAAGATCGAACCACTTGCGGTCGGACGCGAACGAGTCGTTCGTCCATCGTGAATTTTTCGTGAAGTCCGTCGGCGATCGTGGTCTCCGTCACATCGAACGCCCACTCCCCCACACCGTTGCCGATCGACAGGACTCCGTTCCAATGATCCTTTCCGCCCAGCAAGGAATCGCTCTCCGACTGCCGCAAACTGAAATACTGCCCTGGACTGGCGATTAAAGTCTCACGACTAAACGAATCGTTCAGCTCAATGAATCCTGCATCTGTCGAGTCGTCGCGGAGCAACGCCATGATTGTCGCGTGCTCCCTAGCGTGGATAGCAGATGGCTTAGCAACGAACCGCTCATCCAAATTCCTCCACGTTAACAAACTCCCCATCACCCCTCCATCTCCACTGACGCGATAGGTGTTCCCGGCGATGGAACTCAACTCGAACGACGAACCAAATACTGTTTCCTTAGTTTCTAACAGCGGATTGACGACCGACTGGCGTGGGCTAACGGCAACAAATACCGGAATTCCTGCGGCCCTTCCTCCCGACGAAGAACCCGCAGTAGAGACAACGGTACTCGTCGACGCAGCCAGCCAACTGCAACAAAAATGCACGATGGATAGTGAGGACGTTGTGAAGGTTGACGGCAACGAGTTTAAAAGCGTATTCGAGTCACGACTCAAGAATTGGCCGGAACTTTTCTCCGTGAAAAAGTAAGACGAGTTAACGTCGGAAAATCGCCGCGAAAGACTGGCAACTTGGCCCACATCCTGATCGAACACGAGGCGATCGGCTAAACCTTGAGTGGAGGCCAATGCGGCCTGCACGGGCGAATCGCCGGCGAACACTTCTTGGCTGCCAATCACCGTCCCTGCCGTCATGAGGCAACGGACTTCCAGTTGTTCGCATTTCAGCCTTCGAATCCTGAGCATAGATCCTTCCTCCCTCGACTTATTAATCATTTCGCAACACTTCAAGCGGTTCGAATTTCGTAACCTTGTAAACGACGCTTTGTTTGTAGTCGGCGGGCGGCTTCCAACCCGACTGAAGGGCCAACCCCAACGTTGACTGCGTTTCACGCAAAACGCGTGTGCGCAATTGAGAATCCTGTACGTGGGCAATTTTTTGCGCCAGCCGAGACAAATCGGTCGCGATCGACATCAACTGGTCCTTATCATTACTACACGTATTGCGCCATCGTACAAAGACATCTACGGCATCGGGATAACGATTTGTTTGTGAGAGCAATCGACTAAAATTGCCGCATGTTGCCGTGAAGTACTCTCCGAATCGGGAAACCTGCGGCGCACTACCAACGGCAAACTCCAACGACTTCATACCACTTCCATAGACCCGTAGGGCGTCATCAACTCGATTCTGACTCTGCAGCACCTTAGCAAGATTGTTACAAATGCCCCCGTGATGGCCAGCCAGATCCGCATCTGTAGGATTCTCGCGAATTAATTCCTCGCTGATCGACAGCGCGAGACGAAAGCTGTCCATAGCGTCACGTTCGCGTTCCAAACGGCAGAGTGCCAAACCTCGATTATTGAGCGTAATCGCAAGATCTCGGCGCCGACCCCAGACGTTTGAATCCTCCTTGACGAGCGAAGTTTGAATTGATTGGGCTTTGTCGTAGACCGACAGGGCATCCACGTATTTGTGAACACGGCAGAGCAGCGAAGCCAAGTTATTATGTAGGTTGGCAAGTTCGGACATCCCAACAAGGTCTTGTGGGTGAATCGCGACGCTCCGGTTTTGGAAATCGAGAGCACGGTTTGTCTGATCAATCGCCTGCACAAAATCTGCATCTGCAGCCGTCAACTGGGCCCAATTATTCCAAGCTCCCGCCACTGCTTGCAGCAGTTCCGGTGGAACGTCGGATTTCCCCGCCACGTAGGGCTCACACGTTTGAATTGCAAGACCATACAAATATCGCGCCTTCTCCGGTTGTCCGGCATCGGCGCTAATCAATCCGGCGTTACTTAAACATAGTGTTCGTTCCAACGTAAATTCCTGGCGATGTACGCTATCGAGCTGAGCGAAAAATCGATCGGTCGATTGGTATTCATCCAGCGCACGGCCCAGCTCTCCCGTGCGTCGCAGCAGCATAGCTTTCTCATTGTGGCAGACGATCCAAGATCTTCGCGACAGAATATCTTGGGGATTTTGCACACAAACTGAGTCTAATGCATCGATGGCCAAGTCATATTCGCGCAATGCCTCGGTCGACTGCCCAAACTCGGCCTGAATTTTAGCGATATCGATGTGAATTTTGGCAATTTCCCGGCTGCTCTGGCCATCACGATCATCATTGGATAGATCTAAGAGTGCCTGATGGAACTTCAGGAATTCCTGCAGGAGGACCGAACGCACACTTTGTGTGCCGGGTGTTTGCCCTAACAAATCTGCTACGCGCGGTCCGAGGTTGTTAATGGCGGAATGAGCCAGATGCTCTGTGTCGCGGGCATTCTTGAGTGCACGGTCAAGCTGGTCAGCTTTTCGGCTCAACAGTATGTTGGTTACGGCCAGACCGGCAAGGCAAAAGATCAGCATGGCAAAGACGCTGGCGGCAATCGCCTGATTGCGATAAACCCAACGTGACATTCGCTTGACGAAGGAGGGCTGCCTCGCTTCGGTAGGATGGCCCGTCAAATACCGTGTCAGGTCTTGGGCGAACAAGTGGGCCGAAACATACCGATCATCGCGCGATGCCGCCATCGCCTTAGCGATGACATTGGCAAGGTCCGCGGACACGGCCCGATTCCAGTAGGATGCGGGACGGCATTCGCCCTGGTCGATCCGACGCATTGTCTCGGCGTGCGTCCTCCCGTCAAACGGGCGACGTCCTGTGAGCATTTCATAAAGAGTGACGCCTAACGAATAAACATCGGTTCGTGCGTCGACCAGGTGGGAGTCGCCGTGGGCCTGCTCGGGGCTCATATAATGCAAAGTCCCGACGATGTCACCCGTTTTCGTTTGCAGGTCATGCGTTTGGCAGCGGGCCAAACCAAAATCGGTCACCCACAGTTGTCCCTGCTGATCCAACATCAAGTTGGAAGGCTTGACATCACGGTGAACGATACCTGCTTCATGCGCGGCGTGCAGTGCTTGGGCCGCCTGTTGCCCCAGACGGGCCGCAGAACGAACATAGGGCAATGCGTCGAACTTGCCTTCGCTGGACTCGCTCTTGCTGGACTCGGGGCTTTGGCTGGATTTGGGGGCCATCAAATGGAACGGCGCAAACTCGAGTTGCTGGGGTGATGGTTGCAGCCGGCCATCGTGAGTCGACAAGCACGGCAGGGTCGTCGGTTGGGAAGCGAAGATAGTCGCATCGCGTCCCCTCACTTCGGTACGGTTTTCGTAGCGATCGTCGAGAACTTGTCGTAGGGACTGTCCTTCGATGTATTGCATGGCATAGAAGTGAACGCCACGTTCGGTCCCTACAAAAAATACCGGCACGATATTTGGGTGGTTTAACTGGGCCGCTGCGCGAGCCTCATTCTGAAAACGCTCAATCGTTTTGTGATCCAACGACGAAGCAAACGGGAGGATCTTGAGAGCAACTTTTCGATCCAGCGATTTTTGACGTGCCTCGTAGACAACCCCCATGCCTCCGCGTCCAATTTCGCGCAATAGCTCAAAATCACCTAGCTGTTGGGTCACTAGAGGAACGGCCGATAAGCTCTGGCGTGCAGCGCTCGGTGGCCGAAATTCAGCTGCCTGACCGGCCAGCAGTTGCAGTCCCTCCAAGTATTCTCGCAGTGGCTCGGCGAGTTGCGGGTACTCCTCAGTTAAGGTAGCAACATCGGGCGGGACACCTTGTTCTAGCCCCAGCAGGTAGCGGTCTAAAACATCGGCAAGCTTTTCCTGCAACGGATCCGAAAGCCCCGAAATCGAATTGGCCGCCGACTCGTTCATGTCTGTTCCCACCGCTGGAAACGGTCGCGCAGGCTTTTAATCGCCCGCACCCACAACATTTTCGCCGCTGGCACCGATCGCCCCATCCGCTCGGCGACTTCTTGAAAGGGTCGGCCCTGGAGATTTCGCAAAACGAGCACCTCGCGGTGATCGGCCGGGAGTTGGCTCATGACGTCTGCGAGAACTACCGCTCTTTCTCGACGCTCGGCAATCGCACTGGGTGGATCTTCGCGTCCCGGCAGGAACGCACCCAGTTGGGCCGTGGAGCGTTCGAGAGCCCCTCTCAGGCGATCCAAAGAGATTTCGCGACGGATATCCCGCTTCTCTGCCAAGACGTGGATCTCGATTTGTCGCGACATGTTGTTCACGAGAATTTGCCGCAGCCAGGAAAGGAATTCCGACTCGGTCGCGCCACGAAACTGGCTAAAGTCACGATGAGCCTCTAGCATGGTTTCCTGAACTAAGTCGGACGGGCTCAGGCGAGCCCGAAGCTTTCGATCGAGCTGGCTTTCAGCGAGGAGCCGTAAGTAGTTCCGATAAAGTTCCAGCAATCGACCTAGCCGCTTGTCCGGAGTGCGTCGGGCCCCATTTAACAGCCGCTGTGGGTCGGTCCCCGAACTCGAATCCAACGCACTCTCTACGCCCATCGCTGCCATCTTCGTTTCCCCGCGCTGAGTCGCAAGTCCAAACCCACCGCCCACGGTGAAACGGACTCGGCACCGCCAATTCTACGCACCGTCCGGGGAGAAGACACGCACTTCTGGGAAAAAATGCGGCCGTAAAGCACTGTTTAAGTGCGTCCCGGGCCGTTGGCGAGTGGACTTCTGGCAGCAGTGGGTAGATTTCTGGTATCCTCGCGGCACTTCCGCGGCGAATCAGGATCCAGAAGGGGGCGTGCAGCATGCCATTCAACGACACGATTTACCCTCTCATCACCAGCATGAAGCTGGCTCGGGTTGCCGGGTATGCAACGTTGTCAGCTGCGTATGCCGGGTTGGCCGTGTGGAAGGAGCGTTCCGCCTACGAGCGTTGGGGAGACTTTACGCCCGAAATCCATGCCGCGCTCACTCTCGTCTTGGGATGGCTGCTCGTCTTCCACACGAACACCGCCTATAACCGCTGGTGGGAAGCCCGCACCCTGTGGGGTGGCTTGATCAATGCCAGTCGCAACATGGCAGCCACATTCCGCGCAATCCCCGGCTGTAATTTGGCCGATCGAACGGCACTGCGGGACTTGCTGTGCGATTTCGCGCCTGCGCTTCGTGACCACTTGCGAAGTCCAATTCCAGTCACCGGATCGAATACTGCAGAGACATCCGGTCCCGGCCCCACCCACGCTCCCGTACTTCAAGTCACGCAGATCTATCGGCTCTTTGGGTCATGTAAGGCCGCCGGTCGGATCGACGGCGATGAACTTCGGGTATTGGATATCGACACGTCGCGACTGCTAGAGCTTTGCGGAGGTTGCGAACGCATCCGAAATACACGTATTGCGTTTTAGTATCGAGTTTTTTCCCGACAATGTGTCTTCTTATTCCTGATCACTTTCCCTTGGGAATTGTCCATGAGTTCCAAGGGTGGACTATCCCGATGACTGGAATCATGGCTTATTTTATGCTGGGGCTGGAGACGGTGGCAGAACATGTGGAAGAACTGTTCGGTGACGACGAAGACGATCTCGACCTAGACGGACTCTGTGATGTTATCGACGGCTCGGTCCGCGACATTCCGGGTGGCACCTACAGCGATCCAAACAAATGACGCAATCTTGACAAATCGCCCTGCCCGCCAAGGTTCCAACTCGATCGGCAGGCCTCGATTGTCGGGTACGTTTACCGAATTTGGTCTTTCGGCTATTCTGGGGCTGCGAAACCTGACTTGAACTTAAAGCCAATTTCATGAATCTCCTAACACGTCGAATTATTGGCAACATGCCCGGCCCCCGTTTGCTCATTCTGGGCGGGATACATGGCGACGAGTTTGAACCCATGGTTGCGGCCCGAGAGCTTTTGCAGCTTGTTCGATCCGACCAACTGCACGGGTCGCTGACGGTTGTCCCAGTCGTCAACGAACCAGCGTTTTTGCGGGGGCACCGTACGGCCGACGATGGTCTCGATTTGGCGCGCACGTTTCCAGGACGAGCAGACGGGTCGATCACCGAGCAGATCGCACACGCAACGACCAATCTCATTCAAGATGCGGACTTCGTCATTGACTTGCATACGGGAGGAACACAACTGGCGGCACGGCCACTGGTTGGGTACATGTTGCATTCCGATCCAGATGTTCTGAAATGGCAGCGTCGCATGGCACGTGCATTCGGTCTACCCGTCATTTGGGGAACCTCTGCCGATCTCCACGGTCGTTCCCTCTCTGCTTGTCGGGACGCAAACGTACCCGCCATTTACGCCGAATACCAAGGCGCCGCAGTTTGCCGGGAGTCAGGCGTACGAGCCTACGTGGATGGATGCCTGCAAGTTATGTCGGAACTCAAGATGCTGCCGCACATCGATCGACAGCCACTCCAGGAACCGTTGGTCGTGGAAGACGCGCGCCCAAGCTCAGGACACCTACAGATATGCAATCCTGCACCCTGTACCGGCTATTGGCGTCGTTGCGTTGAACTCGATCAACAAGTAGGCCGTGGCGATAAACTCGGCACTATTTCCGACGTCTTGGGCGACAACCTGTTGCCAATTCTTGCGGAGCAAACAGGCATCGTGATCGTGTTACGCACCTATCCGCGAGTTTTCCAGGGCGATGCCTTGGCAGTCATCCTGGAACGACCATGAAAGAGGCCATGCAAACAGAACGTACAGTGATTGTCACAGGCGCATCACGAGGCATCGGAGAGGCCACAGCCCTTGAGTTTGCTCAGCGCGGTTACCGCGTGGCGATTACCGCACGAGATACTGCTCGATTGGAATCGCTCTGCGACCGCATTGAGCAAACCGGAACCCAAGCGATCGCATTGCCTGGAGATCTGCACGACTTGGAATTCGCCAAATCGGTTGTCGAAAAAACGATCGACCGATTTGGACGTGTGGACGTCCTTGTGAACAATGCCGTCTGGCGAGAGCTGATTTCGATGCGGGAGATATCGATCGAGTCTTGGGAACGAACACTTCGGCTTGGCCTTACGGTACCCGCTTTCCTAGCACGTTGGTCCGCAGAGTCGATGCAGGAACGTGGCCAAGGAGTGATCGTCAATATTTCCAGTATCATGTCGCAGCAAGCCGCAGGCCTCAGCCCCGCTTATATTGCATGTAAAGGAGGGATCGAGTCGCTTACGTATGAGCTGGCGGCATTGTATGGCGGCGACGGGATACGGGCCGTCGCAGTTTGCCCAGGGGCGATTGACACGGAATTGAGCCGCGATTATTCGAACGTGGATGGCAACAGCGTCACCGCGCAGATGGAGCGGTTTAGTCTGGAAATGATTTCGCTCGGCCGGTGGGGCCAGCCCTCAGAGATTGCCAAGCTGATCGCTTTCGTGGCCAGCGATGACGCATCCTACATTACCGGAACGTCAATCCTTGCTGACGGTGGGTGGTTTCGCCAGCACTTAGCTCGCTCGATTCGCAACCGAATGACCGAAGGGGAATCGTCATGAGCGTTTGGCGGTTTGCTGACGGAATCGCCCCCGTGGCGCCCGAATTCCGTCTTACGCTGGGCGAAGGAAATACTCCTTTGTTGCCATCGCGGTCGATTGGACCTCAATTGGGGCTAAACAATTTATGGTTTAAGCTTGAGACTACCCATCCCTCCGGATCGTACAAAGACCGATTTGCAGCTGTGGCAATATCCGACATGCTGGCCAATGGCAAGCGTTCGTGCTTGGCCACATCCAGCGGCAACACAGGGTCAGCATTAGCAGCGTATTGCGCTTTGGCAGGCATCCAATGTCGCGTCGCGATTGTCGAAAAAACGCCGCTGGGAAAACTATTGCAAATGCAGGCCTACGGCGCCGAATTGGTGCGAATCCGCAACTTTGGCACCGATGCCGACGTTACAGAAAGAGTATTCGAACGACTGACTTTTTTGTCGCAACAATCCGGCACGGCGCTGCAAATTAGCGGGTTTCGCTACAGCCCAACTGGAATGAGCGGCGTTCGGACAATCGGCTATGAGATTTTGGAGCAACTTCCATCGCCGCCGCAGCATGTTTTTTGCCCAGGCGGAGGGGGCGGCTTGACGTTGGCAGTGGCCCAAGCATTCGAGTTCCTCAACGAGCGGCACAAGCAGGCATTGGGAGTTCGAGTCCATTGCGTTCAGCCTGTTGGTAATAGCACAATCGCGGGCCCCTTGCGGGAAGGTGCGGAACGCGCGAACGATGTCGCCTGCACCACGGCGATCAGTGGCCTGCAAGTCCCTAGCATCATCGACGGACACGAAGTGATAAGGGCCGTGCGCCGCTGCGGTGGTACGGGATTTGAAGTCGAAGACGAGCAAGTCTGGCAGCTTCAATTGCGATTGGCGCGAGAAGAAGGCATTTTCTGTGAACCGGCCGGAGCTGTTGCCTTGGCCGGCGCCCTAACAGCAGCCAGTCAGAACGAGATCGACGCCAACTCGACAATCGTCTGCCTTGTCACCGGAAGCGGCTTTAAAGATTCTCCTTCTTTGCAGCGAATGGCTGGCACCGAGTGTCCCATCCGGGAATTGGACGATTTGGGCTGGTGACCTCGGCCACCAGCCAGGCGAAGGGCCCATTCGACGCCGAGATGTTGCCGCCCTACACCTTCCGATAGAGGGCGCAAAGTCGATCGTGCATGCGGTGCGGCCGCGGCGACACAAGATAAGGATCGAGCACACAATCGATTTGCAATAGACATCGATTCATCCATGCTTGGCGATCAATACGACGCCCGGGACGCAATTTTTTCCAAAATAGAGCCCATAGACTCTCGATGGTCGCATACCGGACGCAGCGCTGCCACTCTCGACGCAATCCCGCTTGTTCCAATCGGTTATGCCAATCTTCTGCGGGACGATAAAAGAACGGACCGTTCGAATGCGAGCGAGCGCTGTCCAAACCTTCGAAAAGAAGACAATGTCCGCCAGATCGCAAAACGCGTGTTATTTCGTCGATGATCAAATCTTGTTGACTGTAGTCGTTGTGGTGAATTACGGCGACGGATAAGACAAGATCAAAAATACCGTCTTCGAATGGCAGTTGCGTGCCACAACCTCGACGAAAATTTGTGTCCGGAAAGTCACGTTTCGCTAAGTCGATCATCCCCTGGGATATGTCTACTCCCAAATAATTCCAACCGAATTGTTTGGCGAGGTCGTGAAATCGACCCGTTCCACATCCAAGATCGAGAGCGGAAATTTGCCTGTCTTTTTGGTCACGAGGAAGCCTCCGAAGTGCGGAACGGACCAGTCGATTTTGAATGTTAGCGATACACTTGTCACGCAATGCATCTCCAGTGCGCACCACGGACTCGGCGTTCCCGCCGGAATTCAACGCCTTGTTATCCCAATAGCACTCCGGGTCATAATTGGTTTGCAGCATAAAGATAGCAGACCGACCCTTAGACAAATGATCATGTAAAAATCAGCACGTCAAACGTGCGTTCAAGCGAATACGGGTACTGATACCATCGAGATCGAACCGGGTATCGACTCACAATCGGGCGCTCCGCAGCCGGAACTCACCGGATCGTCGCCCAGGCTAATTCCCAATGCTCGCGCAGACCGCACCTCAGGACCATGCGGGTTCACTCGCGACAATTTCGATATTGCATCTTCTAGACGCACACTTTCGATATGTGGAGGCCGATAGGCAATCATCTGCCCATACTTCTTATCACTTAAGAGTTGTACAGCATGAACAGCGAACTGCGTCGCCAACACACGGTCAAAGGCCGTGGGGCCTCCCCCTCGCTGCAAATGTCCCAGCACAACAACGCGACATTCTCGATCCAAACGCCGTTCAATTTCCGCTGCCAATCGGTGGCCAATTCCGCCGAGCCGAACCTGCCCTCCCAATGGCGGCACCTCTTGCACGACGTGGTCCCCTTCTGGAAGCTGAGCTCCTTCCGCTACCACAATCAGTGTGAAATTCTTGCCCATCGAATCACGAGCTGTTATCTGCCGGCAAATCCCCTCATAGCTCCACGTGATCTCCGGAATGAGGATCACGTCGCCACCACCTGCTATGCCAGCATGGAGCGCGATCCAACCCGCATGACGACCCATGACTTCTAAAATCATGACGCGGCCGTGACTAGCGGCCGTGGTATGCAGACGATCCAAAGCGTCGGTCGCGGAGGCCACGGCGCTGTCAAAACCAAATGTGAATACCGTGGAAGAAAGGTCATTGTCAATTGTTTTTGGGACACCAACGACCGGTATACCGGCCTCAAACAGCCGTTGAGCGACGGTCAGCGAACCGTCACCACCAACGCAGATCAACCCTTCTACGTCCAATTCACTGAGAGTCTTTTTTACCTGCTGAAGTAGTTCGGGTGCAACACCCACGCGTTGATCCTCGCCAATCGTACACTGAAACCGTCCTTTGTTCGTCGTCCCCAAGATCGTCCCACCCTGCGAGAGAATCCCAGAAGTATTGCGATAGTCCAATATCTTGTATTCGACAGGCGCTAACAGACCCTCGTATCCGCGACAAAATCCAATGACTTCATAGCCGGCCAATGTCGCAGATTTTACGACACCTCGAATAACGGCGTTGAGTCCCGGAGCGTCACCTCCAGCCGTCAAGATACCAATTCGTCTTTTTTTTCGCTCACGAAACTCTAACCTTCCTAGAAACAACGCCTGAGCTGGGAACAGGGCACCCTACGGCCAAGGCCACTCAACTTGGCCGCTACGATATGCCGACTTTCATCCGTTGAATGCTCGACAAATACATCGGTTGCGTCCGCTTTTCTTGGCCTCGTACAAATACTTATCAGCTGAGTTCATCAAGTCTTCAACCGATTCGAGTTGCTTCACAGCAGCAATTCGCGCGCCGCCTATGCTCACCGTAATTTTCACATCGGTTTCGCCAATACGGATGATCCCGTTCTCCACAGTCCGGCGAACGCGTTCCGCGATCAGTTCCAATTCTTGTAAAGAGGCATTAGGGACCAATACAACAAACTCCTCTCCCCCATACCGTCCAACAAAATCGCTGCGACGCATCGATTTTGTCAAGAACTGGCCGAGATGTTGCAGCACCACGTCGCCCGCTCGATGTCCCATCGAATCGTTAATGGCCTTAAAGTGGTCGACGTCGACGAGGAGTATTGATAGCGGTCTTTCCCGCTTGATGGCAGCAATTTCGCCAAGTTCCCGCTCCAGCGATCGACGATTGGGCAGCCTCGTCAACTCGTCTTGATAGGCCGCATTCTCTAAGAAGCCTTGCCGTTCCGATAGTTCGCGTACCTGCCCGACCGCCTGATCTAGTTCCACGGTCGCACGCAGACTAACTTCGATGAGCTGTTGACGGGCAGATTCCAAGATCTTGGCGAAGTCGTATTCGTTTTTTCCGCCGATTTGAAAAATTTCTTCGGCATCTTGGACTTCGGTTTCCAGAGCCACAATAATTCGATGCAATTCTCCGTTCGTCAGTCCCAGATGGTCATGCGCATATTGTTGGGCTCGCTGAAGACTGGCCGCACCATCCGCATGCGTCAAGACTTTAGCTATTTCGTCGCCGCAACCCACGATCGCGCCTTGTAGAGGATCGCCCTCAACCTCACCCGTCTCGAGACTCTGCCACATCTCAAGTGCCTTGGTGTAGATATCGGGTAACCCCCACGAACGGAGCAAACTAGCTCCTACCTCTTGTTGCGAAAATCCCAACGAATCGCGTTCAATCGTTGAGGTGGGCAACTTTCCATCGGCGGCCTTGAGCGCGTATTGGTAGGTATCCGGCGCAGCCGTCGCCAGCGCGATTTGACCGATGCGTGACAGGAGTCCACAGAAAAAAGCCTCTTCCGGATTCCAGAGACGCTGAATTCGCGCCAACGACCGGCACGAAACCGCAGCAACGATGCTGTGCCGCCAGTACTCGTCCCAAGGAAACGCATTTTGATTCTGCCGCGACTTGTCCACAGTGGCCTTCAACGAGAAACTCAATGCCATCACACTCGTTGTTTTACCACCCAAGAGAACCAGAGCCCGCGATAGGGTCTTTACTTCCTGGCCACGGGCATAACTGGGTGAATTGGCTGCTCGCAAAACACGAGCTGAAAGCGCAGGGTCTTGTGCCAATAACGATTGCAACTTGGGAATCGGCACATCAGGCTGCCGACAAAGATCGACAATTTGCAACGCAACCGCTGGAAGAGACGGCAGTTTCTCCGGGGCAAGCTGCAATGGCGGTAGAGCCGAAAGTAGGGCGGTCAAAGTCAAACTCCCAAAATATAAAGCTGGTATACGCAGCAAAGTTAGCTTGCACGGTCGGTACAGGCAAATTGGTGCTAGCTAAGGAGAGCTGCGGCCCCAGAATGCAGCAAACTTTACCGTGTCAGCCCCCATGCAGCCTGTGTTCCGGCAGATGGCAATGGCATTGTGCCGTTTATGACCATCGCAAAGCCCCCGGGAAAGCGACGACTTGGCGGACATCCCGACACGATTTGCCTCAGAGTGGCCATGGGGGACTCCGCCGCGTGGCCCTGCGTGCCCGCCGGGTTGCGCAGCATGACTGCTAGTTTTCTAAGCCAATCTTCCTCACGCTGGCGCAAAATAGGGCGTTCCGCCACGCGAATCGCCCCACCTACTGCACGGCACAAAATTTGCCGATAGGGTAGATAAATGGGGTCGCCGTATGCGCAGAGTGCATTGGCGACGCGATTGAACGAACCCGAGCCGCAACCTACGAGCCAACGACGCGATTTCTCGGATTGGGGAACTATGACCATCGCCGCTTATGAAGTCAACGTTCGCGCGTTCGACGAGATGTTTGACGAAGCCGGGCACCCACGGGCCGCCAGCCGCCAGTTCCTGCAGCGACTCGATCGCCTGTCGGACACCGAATTGCGACAGCGGCAAAAGACGGCAGAAGTGAACCTTCACAACCTGGGCATCACTTTCACCGTATACGGTCACGAACAGGGCACCGAGCGAATCTGGCCCTTTGATCTCCTGCCCCGCATCATCGACGGAACCGAATGGTCCCGAGTGGAACGTGGACTTGAACAGCGTGTCCGGGCGCTCAATCTATTCATTGACGACATTTACAATGAACAACATATTATTAGAGACGGAGTGGTGCCTCGCGAGCTCATTCTGACTGCCCGAACGATGCGTCAGCAAATGGTCGGATTCCGACCACCGCAAGGGGCGTGGTGTCACATCAGCGGCGTCGATTTGGTGCGTGACGGTGATGGCACGATCTATGTTCTCGAGGACAACCTCCGATGCCCATCGGGCGTCTCCTACGTACTTGAAAACCGCGAACTAATGAAACGCACGTTCCCTCAGGCCTTCGAAGGGATGCGAGTCGCTCCCGTGGAGGATTACCCGGAGCGACTATTAGAGACATTATTGGCCTGTGCTCCAGCCACAGATGCACCGCCGGTCGCCGTATTGCTGACACCGGGAGCGTACAATTCCGCCTATTTTGAGCATACTTTCCTGGCACACCAGATGGGAATTGAACTTGTCCAAGGATCCGATTTGCTCGTCCAGGATGGGTATTTGTGGATGCGGACGACGCGTGGCCTGCGTCGAGTCGACGTCGTGTATCGCCGAATTGACGACGACTTCCTCGACCCAAATTGTTTTCGCAAGGACTCCATGCTCGGCGTCGCTGGACTGATGGATGTCTATCGGCAAGGCCGGGTGGCGATCGCCAACGCGCCGGGAACCGGCGTGGCCGACGACAAAGCAGTTTACGCGTATGTCCCCCAGATTATCCAATATTATTTGCAGCAAGATCCGATCCTCGCCAACGTACCCACCTATATCTGTTCGGATCCGGATGACCGCCGATATGTACTCGAGCATCTGAGCGACTTGGTAGTGAAGCCAACAAATGAGTCCGGAGGCTACGGTATCTTGATGGGCCCCCAGGCTTCGAGCGACGAATTGGCTCTCTGTGCCGAGGCAATTAAATCGAATCCACGCAACTACATTGCGCAACCTCTCTTGTGTCTTTCCACCGTGCCGACCATTGTCGGCGATACCTTACAACCGAGACATGTTGACTTAAGGCCTTTCGTGTTGTGCGGCAAAGAGATTTATGTGATGCCGGGTGGACTAACGCGAGTGGCGCTTCGCGAAGGATCGATGGTCGTAAACTCTTCCCAGGGCGGCGGCAGCAAGGACACCTGGGTACTTCAATAGACGCTTTGTCCCTCTGTGGGACCGCCGCACGCAACACACATTGTTTGGAAACGATACCATGCTGTTAAGCCGCGTCGCCGAATCAATCTATTGGATGAATCGGTACATTGAGCGAGCGGAAAACGTCGCAAGATTTCTGGACGTAAATCACAACCTTACTTTGGGCGACGGTGAGGGGCTGGGCAGACAATGGGCCCCTTTGGTTTACACCACAGGAGACGAAAAGTCGTTTCAAGAACGTTACGGCGACGCAGAAAAGAAACAGGTAACTCACTTCCTTATGTTCGACAAGGAGAACCCAAATTCCATCTTTTCCTGCGTGGCCAAAGCCCGAGAAAACGCCCGCAGCGTACGAGAGATTGTTCCCATGCCACTCTGGGAGCAGCTTAATAGATTTTATCTGTTAGTGCGTGGTGCGGCAAATGCAGCGAACATTGCCGACTCGGTAGCGGAATTTTGTGAGCAAGTAAAACTAGCAAGCCATACACTTTTGGGGCTAACCTATTCGACCATGTCGCATGGCGAACCGTGGCATTTTTCTATGCTGGGACGATTGATCGAACGTGCCGACAAAACTTCACGGATTGTTGATGTCCAATACTATTTGTTGTTACCCAACCCGCGAGAAGTCGGCCTAACGCTCGACATCGTGCGCTGGTCATCCTTGCTGAAATCGGCGTCCGCTTTAGAAATGTATCGGCGTACCCACGGCCGCATCGAGCCGCACAAAGTCGCCGACTTCTTGATCTTGGATCGTTTCTTTCCCCGGTCGGTGCACTTTTGTCTGGTTCATGCACAGGAATCCCTGCGCGCAATTGTCGATGGCCCGCCGGGAACTCAAATCAGTCCGTCGGGGGAATTGATCGAGCAATTGCGGCTGAATACCGACCGTGTTCCTATCGAAAATATCATCCAACGCGGAATCCATGAATTCATCGACGAGATCCAGGTGCGATTGAACCGCCTAGGCGACGCTATCACGGCGGAGTTTTTCGCCTTAACGCCGTCTACCGGCACCGACTTGTCATCTCAGCAGCAATCCATCACCACGTAGACAGTTTAATTTCTCTTAAGACCCGCAGAACTACCCATGAGCATCCGCGTTGCCCTAAGCCACAAGACAACATATACCTATGGGCAATCGATTACGCTGGGACCGCAGACCGTACGACTGCGACCAGCTCCCCATTGTCGAACCCCCATCTGCTCCTACTCGTTGAATGTGCTCGGCGGGAAACAGTTTTTAAATTGGCAACAAGATCCTTACGGAAACTATTTGGCGCGCATTGTGTTTCCGGAAAAGGTTCGCGAGTTCTGCGTGCACGTCGACCTCGTGGCAGATATGACCGTGGTCAATCCGTTCGACTTTTTCCTCGAACCGGAAGCAGAATTATTTCCGTTTGTTTACGAAGAACCTTTACATCGGGAACTCTTGCCGTTCCTGTCGTTCGAATCCTCGGCCGCCAGTGTCCTGGACTTCGTGGAGTCAATTGATCGCACACCGCGGCGCACAACAGATTTCTTGGTCGCGCTAAACCAGATGCTTTGGAAAGCAATCAAGTACGTCATTCGTATGGAACCGGGCGTACAGACGCCGGAGCAAACATTGTTATTGGGTCAGGGATCGTGTCGGGATTCGAGCTGGTTGCTGGTGGAAGTCTTGCGACACCTGGGACTTGCGGCACGTTTTACGTCGGGATATTTGATACAACTGAAGGCAGACGAAAAACCGGTGGAAGGTCCGGCCGGTCCGACAGCAGATTTCACCGATCTGCATGCCTGGGCGGAAGTGTATTTGCCCGGAGCCGGCTGGATCGGCTTGGACCCGACGTCGGGACTATTCGCTGGCGAAGGACATTTACCTTTGGCGTGCAGTCCGCGTCCGGCAAGTGCGGCGCCAATTTCAGGGTACTTGGAAGAGTGCGAGACCGAGTTTCAGGTCGAAATGCGGATCGAACGTGTGCATGAGGATCCACGTGTCACATTGCCATACACAGAAGATGTGTGGGAACGCATCCAAGACCTAGGACATCAGGTCGATCAGGGCTTGGAGTCATCCGATGTACGACTCACGATGGGGGGTGAACCCACCTTTGTATCGACAGAAGATATGGAAAGTTCCGAATGGCAAACCGAGGCCGTGGGACCCACGAAACAACGATTCGCGAATACACTTATCCGACAACTGAAGGAACGATTTGCCCCCGGAGCCTTGTTGCACTGTGGCCAAGGTAAGTGGTATCCCGGCGAGAGTCTGCCTCGCTGGTCGTTTCGCTGCTATTGGCGAACCGACGGCGAACCGATCTGGCGAGAACCGGCGTTGATTGCAGACACCGGACGAGATTACGGATGTAGCCCCGACGACGCAAACCGATTCTGTCGTTCGCTGGCCGTGCGGTTGGGCGTACAACCCCAGCACGTCATGCAGGCCTACGAAGATGTCCTGTACTACATGTGGCGAGAGCGGTGTCTCCCCAGCAACGTAGATCCTCATGACAATCGACTCGACGATCCAGTGGAACGAGCGAGGGTCACGCGAGTGTTTGAACGGGGGCTGACACGTCCCGTAGGAAGTGTATTACCCGTTCGCTTTCAATGGTGGAATCCAGCGGGCGGTTGGCAAAGCGGTTGGTGGCACGTACGATCCGACGAGTTGTTCTTGATTCCCGGCGATTCGCCCATTGGCTTACGACTTCCGACAAAGTCGCTGACGTGGCTGTCCAAACAAGATTATCCGACCGACTTTTTTCCACGCGACCCGTTCGATGAAGTGAGGTCTCTGCCAGGTTATGCTGCGATTCGCAACGGGTCACTTGGCAGTCATCACCAGCAGTCGGTAGACGTTCCCTTGGGTGGTTCTCTGCAGTCGAGTTCCTCGCTGACGATGCGACAGTTCGCCGGTAGCCGAGCGGTCATGGGACTGGGCGACACCAATTTCCCCTTCCAATCAAAGCAAGACGCGACCGATGAGACTTGGTCCACTCCAGTCGCAATCAATGGAGCCGACGATTCCAATCAAGTGGTGCCTACGGCCATATGCGTCGAAGCGCGTGGCGGATGTTTACACGTATTCTTGCCCCCCGTTGATCGCGTCGAACAATTTTTGCAGTTAATCTCCGCTATTGAAGAGACAGCGGAATGCGTTCAGGTGCCGATAGCCATTGAAGGATACCTACCGCCGTACGATTCGCGGTTACAACACTTTTCCGTAACGCCTGACCCCGGCGTTATCGAAGTCAACGTGCAGCCCGCCAAGAATTGGCGAGAACTGACGCACATCACAGAAACGGTCTACTCGGTCGCAAAAACATGCCGGTTGGGCGCGGAAAAGTTTGATCGCGATGGCACCCACACAGGAACTGGAGGCGGAAACCACATCGTGCTGGGCGGTCCCAGGCCGTGCGATAGCCCATTTTTGCGCCGACCCGATTTATTGCGTAGCCTCATCAGTTATTGGCACAATCACCCGTCACTTTCCTATCTGTTTTCAGGTCGATTTGTCGGACCGACCAGCCAAGCACCTCGAATTGACGAGGGACGAAGGGACGCACGGTATGAGTTGTCGGTGGCATTGGACCAAATCCCCGATCCCGATCAATCTTGTCCCCCTTGGTTGGTAGACCGAATTCTGCGTCATCTGCTTGTCGACGGTACGGGGAATACGCATCGGGCCGAATTTTGCATTGACAAATTATTCTCACCCGATTCTGCCGCGGGCCGTCTGGGACTACTGGAACTCCGCGCGTTTGAAATGCCACCTCACCCTCGCATGTGCCTAACGCAACAGTTGCTGTTGCGAACGCTCGTCGCCCGATTTTGGAAGACTCCCTACAAGAGCCAACTCGTCGATTGGTCGACCGGTCTTCACGATCGCTACATGCTGCCGCATTTTGTTTGGCAGGACTTTTGTGATGTCGTCCAAGAAACCCGAGATGCTGGATATCCGCTGGATTCGACTTGGTTCGAGCCTCATTTAGAGTTTCGGTTTCCGAAAATCGGCCAGTTCGTCCATCAATCAGTTTGTGTGGAACTACGCACTGCGATCGAACCATGGTACGTGCTGGGGGAGGAATCGACGGGCGCACAAACGGCACGCTACGTCGACTCGTCCGTGGAGAGAATGCAGGTCCGCGTGAACGCGATGACTGACCCGCGCTATTTCGTAGCCTGCAATGGCCGCCGCGTCCCGCTCCATCCCACGGGTCGTGAAGGGGAATATGTGGCAGGAATTCGCTATCGAGCTTGGCAGCCTCCCCATTGTCTCCATCCATTAATCCCGGTGGATACTCCACTTGTCTTCGATCTTGTCGATACTTGGATGCGACGTTCCCTGGGTGGGGGCCAGTACCACGTTGGCCACCCGGGCGGCCTGAATCCTGCCGCCTATCCAGTAAATGCCTTCGAAGCGGAAAGTCGGCGCGCCGCACGGTTTAGAACGACAGGCCACACATCGGATGGCGGACCATGGCGACACGACCCGCCATCAACAGACTTTCCGCTCACTCTCGATTTGCGGCTGAGATAAGGTAGACTTACGGCGTTGACCTTGGAATTTGTTATTACGTTGATCTGCAGCGAGTTCAGGCGGAATTTGCGATGGACGATATTTTGCAACATGCCTCCGTAAATCCAGGCGAGCCGATTCATCCGGCATTTTTTGCAACCTACGCCTCTCCGCGTGGCGCGGTGGATGAATTGCTGCTGCCGGATGGCAACCTGAGGGCTCACTGGGCACGTTTTTCGCAGTCTTTGAGCCGAATGGGCCGCGATGAGATCTCGCGTCGGTCGGAACAAGCCCAACGGCTAATCCACGAAAATGGCATTGCCTATAGTGCCTACGGGGACCCAGCAGCGCGCCTCCGGCCGTGGGAATTGGATCCAGTGCCGCTACTTGTGCCGGCGAACGAGTGGCAAACCGTGGCCGACGGTCTGACCCAACGAGCCTTACTGTGGGATATGGTACTCACGGACCTTTATGGTCCGCAGCATTTGGTGCGAAATCGGGCCTTGCCTCCCGAAGTCATTTTTCGTCATCCAGGTTTCCAGCGTCCTTTCCACCGCCCTCAATCCGGTCCCCTGCGCCACCTGCAGTGTTATGCCGCTGACCTTGCCCGCAACGCAAGCGGCCAGTGGTGCGTTTGGGCCGATCGCTCCGAAGCCCCGTCGGGAGCGGGATTCGCACTTGAAAATCGAATTGTGATCTCACGCATGTTCCCCGGCATCTTCCGCGACTGCTGTGTGGAACGGCTCGCTCCCTATTTTGTGGCGTTCCGAGAAACGATGCGACAAATGGCGCCTCGGCACCGCGATAACCCGCGAATCGTCTGGCTTGGGCAGGGACCACAGAGCGCCAACTTTTTTGAAGATGCCTACCTTGCACGATACCTCGGCTACGCCCTCGTCGAAGCCGATGACCTCGCCGTGCGAGGTAACGAAGTCATGTTGAAGACTTTGAGCGGACTGCTGCCGGTCGATGTCATCATTCGCCGAATCAATAGTGAACATTGCGACCCTCTGGAATTAGAATCGGCCGGCACTCAAGGAGTGGCGGGACTCTTGCAAGCAGTACGCAGTGGCAACGTGGCGGTCGTCAATGAGTTGGGAAGTGGCTTGATTGAGTCACCGATTTTCATGGCCATGATGCCCGAACTTTCGCAGGTTCTGTTGGGCGAGGACCTAAAATTGCCAGGCATCTCTACTTGGTGGTGCGGAGATCCCGAATCAAAATCGTTCGTGCTACAGAAGCTCGACGACCTAGTCGTCAAGCCCGCCTTCCGACAGCGTGGTGCTGACCGGATGGCAATTCAACGCTTCAATACGATGCCTCCGGACCAAATACGATCCATGATCGAGCAGGATCCTGCCGGCTATATTGCCCAGGAGCGTGCCGAGCGTTCCAGTGTCCCTAGCTGGCGTGGAACAGAATTCGTCCCTTCTTATATGGCACTGCGGACTTACTTGATCGCTTCTGCAGACACGTATGTTGTGATGCCAGGAGGTCTGACGCGAACGTCCACAACGGAACGATCATTGGAAACCTCGATTCTCGCTGGCGAGGGGAGCAAGGATACCTGGATCCTGTCCGATGGTCCGGTCGATGTCGTATCGCTGTTGGCCAGTCCCAGCGACTCACTGCAGCTGAGACGTAGTCCAACCGATCTACCGAGCCGTGTCGCAGACAATCTGTTTTGGATGGGACGACAATTGGAACGGGTTGAGTCGTCCGCACGATTATTGCGAACGGTCGTCGTGCGACTAACGAGCGAAACCGGCTCACCGAGCGTCGCTGAGATTCCTGCGCTACTTCGACTACTGGCAATGCACGGACAGATTGAGCCGGGGTTTGTGGTTCAGGGAATTCAAGATCGATTGCCGGCCATCGAACAAGCCTTGCCAACTTCCGTGTTCGATACAAAAAATCAAGCAGGATGCCTGCGTGCGGTGCTCAATGAGGCAACACGCATTGCATCGCTCGTACGGGACCGGCTTTCCTCCGACACGTGGCGGATTCTTCTCCACATGGATCGTAGCTTCCACCCGTCCGATCAGCCGGACCTGACCGACCTACTCAATCTTGTCAATCAGCTCTTGATGGACCTGGCCGCGTTAAGCGGATTGGTCATGGAAAGCATGACCCGCACGCAAGCCTTTCGGTTCCTTGACCTGGGTCGCAGATTGGAAAAATCGTTGCAAATATTGCAATTTGTGCAAGAGTGCTTTGGTTCGAAAAAGCTCGTCCCCAATGAATTATTGGAAGCCGCACTGGAGATCGGCGATAGTCTCATGACATATCGCGCCAGGTACCTGGCACAACTACAAATGTCCGCCGTGTTGGACCTGCTGCTAACCGACGAAACGAATCCACGCTCGTTAGCGTTTCAACTGGTGGCCATTTGCGCCCACGTAGACAATCTACCGCGCGACGCAAACCTACCAGGATACGCCTTAGAACAACGCATCGCGATGTCCCTTCTGCATTCCGTGCGCATGGCCGATTTAGAAGATATCTGCGAATCTCACCAACTGGGTGATCCCGGTCCGTTGCTGGCATTTGTCGGCCCGCTGCTGGAGCAACTACCAAAATTATCGAATGCCGTAAGTCACCGCTATCTTGTCCATGCGGGCCCCAGTCAAAAAATGGCTGACATCCCACGGAACGATGATCAGGCATAACAACGTGAGCGCTGGTCGGCTGCCATGCAATATCTCATCAAACATGTAACTCGCTATTCGTATTCCGACCCTGTCGCTTCGTGTCACAACCAAGTGCATTTGGCTCCTTACGAGACACCGTACCAGACAATCAAGGAATTTCGATTGTGGGTGCATCCAATGCCCGCGTATCGAGGACAGCGAACTGACTATTTCGGTAACCGCGTCGATTCCTTTTCCATCGAAGTACCTCACTCGGGAATCACAATCACATCGACTTCGCGGCTGAACCGGCTACCATCTAGCCCACCACGTGAAAAGGACGCAACCCCTTGGGAATTGGTACGTGACCACCTAAGGGACGGGTCTTCAGACGTCGGGCTACGTGCCATGGAGTACACTTTTGAATCGCACTATGTTCGCCAGCATCCCAAGTTGCTCCAATACGCCCAAGCATCTTTTCCATCGGGAGCCAATATCTTGGTAGCGGTAAAGGACCTCACGAAGCGAATCCATGCGGACTTCACCTACGAAGCGAGATCAACAACAGTCAATACACCAATTATGGACGTTTTCGAGCGTCGAATTGGCGTCTGTCAAGACTTTGCCCATCTTCAAATTGCTTTCCTGCGATCGTTGGGATTGGCCGCACGCTATGTGAGTGGCTATTTACGAACCGACCCGCCGCCCGGGACACCGCGACTGGTCGGCGCGGATGCGTCTCACGCATGGATTGCAGTCTATTGCGGTGAATTGGGTTGGGTCGATTTCGACCCAACCAACAACAAGATAGCGGGTACTGACCATGTCACAGTTGCCATCGGACGCGACTATTCCGATGTGTGCCCGATTCAAGGCGTATTTGTGGGGGGTGGCCAACACAGCATGAGCGTTTCCGTTGACGTGCAACCTGTCGCTAGCAAATAGCTTGCCGATGGCCACTGACCGTTTAGGGCAGACGACGAACGACGACTTTCACGCAGGCGACCTTGGCAGTTGCGAAAGCCTTAACGATCGATGCCGATTGTGCCGATTAGTGAAGACAGGACGTGTAACCGGCGCGTGTCGTCCTTCGCAGTCAGGAGCAATCGAATGAGACCCTTTTTCGTGCTAGCGGCAATCGCTATTCTCGTTGGCTTGGTTCGCGAGGTGCCGGGCCAGTCGAATCCGCGGCGAAAACCTGTAGATCACACATCTCCCGCCGTTGCCCGCTATCGTCCGGTTCATGAGAAACTTCAGCCGGAGTTGAGTCCGTCCGACGCAGCCCCGAGAAAACCAAATAGACCAACGGCGACAGCACGCCTCCGAGAGGCCGTTCTTCCAGCCTCCTTTTCCTCCAATCCGGCAAGTGCCCCTTGTGGGCAATGCAGTCACTGCGACCAAACCTCGAACTCACTCGGATGTTGCGAAACGCCCGACTGCGGAGAATGCAACAACGACTGCAGTGCATGCAGCGTCGACTGTGGGAGCTGCGAATCGGCGGCCTGTACCCCAAGCTTCTGGGGTCGCGCCGAATACCTTGCATGGTGGACGAAAGGAGTAGATACGCCCCCGCTTGCTACTTCCGCCGCTGGCGCGTTTAACCAGGAGACCGCAGGCGTCGTGGGACAGCCGAATACATCGATTCTATTCGGCGACGAACCGCTGCACGCCGACGCCAGGTCGGGCGGACGTTTCACGTTGGGGATGTGGATTGACGATTGGAGTCAGTGTGGAATTGAAGGTACTTACCTGATGCTCGGCGACGACGAAGAAAGATTTTCGGGATCGAATCCCAATTTCGTCGTATTGGCTCGACC
>JAQCHP010000135.1 GCA_027619595.1 Planctomycetota bacterium | reverse complement strand
GTTCAGTCGCTTCATGAGTGAACCTGAGAGGATTCCTGACATATGTCAAATTCCAATACGTTTCGTGTTGTTTCGCGGGGTGCCAACGGTGAACTGCGGATTCAGGACTACCCCTCCCAAGACACATTGCTAGGTCTCCACAGCCAAATTGGGATCGACGATTGCAGCACCGATCTTTCCCTGCGTGGACTCCCTGTTTTTAAGGGGCTCATCGGACCCATTCCCGAGGGGAAAGGCGTTATCCGATACGAGTCTCCGGAAGTTTTTGAAACGCTGACCAAGGAATGGTCGACGACTCAGCCGCAGCGACGCACGCGCCGCCGCACTCAAAAAACATAACGACAAAACATCCTTGGATCTGTCGATGGATGGCGGTGGTAAGAATGCCTGAAAAGACCATTTTTGAGCGAATCATTAGCCGAGAAATCCCGGCCAAAATTGTCTTCGAAGATGATCATTGTCTTGCCTTTCATGACGCACATCCCCAGGCCCCGGTGCATGTCTTGCTCATACCGCGCAAGCCAATTCCATCGCTTGAAGACGTAGTCTCCGATGATGCCGAGGTGCTCGGCCACTTGCTGTCGGTCGTGCCCCAGCTGACAAAGATGCTATCGCTTACCGGGGGGTACCGCGTGGTGATCAATTGCGGCCAGAACGGCGGACAGACCGTCGATCACTTGCACTTACACGTCTTGGGCGGCCGACCCCTGTCGTGGCCGCCGGGCTGATCGGGCCGCTAATCCGACCGCCGCAGAATCCCTACCTCGTTCTGGGGAATTCCCGATAGCGCCCTCCGATTGCCGTTTTTCCTTCTGCGCTAACCCGGCTTGCTAAGTCCCTCCATCGCCGATTCTTCCAGATTTCGGCCCCTTTAGCTTGCTGGTATATCATACGCAAACTACCATTAGTTCCTAGATTGCCAATTTTTCTGATTAGGCACTCTTTTCGGGCCCCCGCTCGAACGTGCAGCAACTTTGACGCACTCCCCTGAACTAGGAACGATCGCCATGTATCGCCGCAGTGCCCATTCCAAGAACCGCGTACAGTTTTCAGGTCGACACGGGACCCCTTGCCGCGCGATGGAGCTGTTGGAATCGCGAATGGTCTTGGCGGGGAACATTGTCAGTGGGCTCGATCTTGTCAGCGTTTCGGATACTGGTCGCTTTGACAACGACAATGTGACGAGCATCCGGCAGCCGGTGTTTGTCGGAAGTGCCCCTGTCAATACACAAGTGCAGTTAAGGGCAAATAACATCGTTGTGGGAACCGCGGTGGCCGGAGCCGACAGCCGGTGGCAGATTCAGTCGGCGTCGTTGGACGATGGGATCTTTGAGTTCACCGTAGCATGCTTGGATGAAGAAGGAGTACCGATTCCCAGCAATCAGTCCCTTTTCGTAGAAATTGATTCGACGGTTCCGAATAGCCCCTATTTGGACGTCATACGGGAAAGCGATCGCGGATTTCGCGATGATGACAACATTACCAACGATGACACGTTGACTGTTTCGATGACGACCGAGGATCCTGGTCAAGCGGGTCGTTTCAATATCTTCAATTACATTTTTCGCGTGTATGCACGTCCAGAAGATGCGGCTTTAGGTGTCACGGGCAACGAGGTATTGGTTTACGATTCGAGTACTGACTTGTCGATTCCGCTTGCCGACAGATTTAATGGATTTACGCGCAATGAGCTATTACAAAGGACTTTGGCCGCATTGCCCGACGGAATTCATAATCTCAAATTGGAGGTTGAAGATCGAGCTGGCAATATCAGCGAGGACTTTTTGCTCAATGCCTCGATTGATAGTCGGATACCGCTGGCGGCACTCGATTTAATTGCCGATTCAGATACCGGCGCCAACGATTCTGACAACGTCACGCGTATCACAACGCCCACATTTGTGGGGACGAGTGTGGCGGGTTCGCGGGTGCGACTCTTCGCGGACGGCGTACAGGTAGGGCAGTCAGTGGTAGGTGCAGACGCCACCAACGGTGTGTTATTGGACGGAATAGGCCAATGGCAGGTCACATCAAGCAGTTTGAGCGATGGCGTGCATTCGTTTGTAGTGAGTATCGAAACAGAAGCGGGGAACGTAGCCGAATCAGCGCCGCTATTGGTTGATATCGATTCTACGGTTCCCAATACCCCCTACTTGGATCTCGTTCGTGATAGTGATCGAGGACTGCGAGACGATGACAATATTACAAACGATACTACGTTGACACTTTCGATGACCTCCCAGGATCCAGGTCAAGCTGGGCGGTTTAATAGCTTCAACTATATATTCCGCGTCTTTGTTCGACCTGAAGGAACGCCTTTAGGTGCGGCCGGGAACGAAATCTTGGTGTACGACTCGAGTACCGACGCGTCGATTCCAGTGGCCGATCTTCAGGGTGGTTACACGAGAAGCGAGCTGTTGCAGACGACTTTAGCCGCGTTGCCCAGTGGCGTTCATAACTTCAAATTGGAGGTCGAAGACCGCGCCGGAAACATTAGCGACGACTTTCTTTTGACGGTCACTATCGATGCCAGATTGCCTGTGGCGACGCTCGAAATGATCGCGGAATCCGATACAGGCATAAGCGATACCGACAACGTCACAAACATTCCTATTCCCACTTTCGTGGGAAACAGTGTGGTTGGCGCGAGAGTACGGCTGATTGCCAACGGACAACAGGTGGGTGAGGCCGTGGTCGGAGCGGACTCGACCGATGGTGTCGCTGGCAATGGGTTGGGACAATGGCGAGCGACTTCAAGTGCGTTACGTGACAGGGTCCATGGATTCCTTGTAGCGATCGAAACTGAAGCCGGAAGTGTGGCCGAATCGACGGAGCTGCAGGTTGAAGTTGATACAACGGTTCCCAATACTCCCTATTTGGATCTGGTAACGGCCAGCGATACCGGATTGAACCAGTACGACAATATAACAACGGATCGCACTCCGACGTTTACAATGACCACGGTAGATCCTCGGCAGCTAGAACATCTCACTCGGTTCAATTATATCTTCCGTCTGTTTTTGCGGTCCGAAGAAACAGGGTTGGGCGAGTCACGTGAACGTTTGATTTACGACTCGAGCGTCGATGCAACCATTCCAGTCGGAAATACTTCGGGTGGACTTACTAATCTGGAGGTCCTACAGCGTACCATCGCCGAGATTGGCGTGGGAATGCACAATTTCAAATTAGAAGTGGAAGATCGTGCCGGCAATATCAGTGACGACTTCCTGCTAAACGTGCTAATTGCGAACGTTGGTGCTGCCGAAGTTGTGACGATTGACTTAGTCGACGCGAGTGACACTGGCATGAGCAATACGGATAATGTCACAAAGATTATCACTCCTACCTTCTCTGGAACGGCAGCGGTCGGTTCCGAGATATTCTTGTTGGCAGACGGCCAATTGATCGGCAAAGGGTTCGTGGCTAGTGACGATTCGGACGGCGTTATTGGCAACGGGCGCGGAGTATGGTTTGCCAGCACGCAATCCTTGACCGACGGTGTCTACAGTGTGGTGGCGCGGGCTGAAAATCTGGCGGGTGCAGTAAGTCTTTCCAACGCGATTGTCGTGGAAATTGATACGCTGGCTCCGAACACGCCCTTACTTGATCTGACCGCGGCGAGTGATTCGGGGCGTCACGACGCGGACAACATCACGAACGATACCACTCTGACGGTGACCATGACCACGGAAGATCGCGTCGCGGCCGAACCCCACTTGTTCGCCCATAACTTCAAATTCCGTTTGTTCGTGCGTCCGGAAGCAACTTCGGTAGGCGTCACGGGCGAGGAATTACTGATTTATGAGTCCGCTGTAGACGCCACCATTCCTGCGGCCAATCTATTGGACATGTTTACCAACCTTTCGTTTTTGCAACGAACTTTGGGTGCGCTGCCACACGGCGTGCACCACTTCAAACTAGAAGTGGAGGACCGAGCGGGAAATATTAGCGAAGACTTCCTGCTGCCCATCGAAATCGATACAGTGGCGCCACAGGGTTCGCTGGATCTCGATCCGAACAGCGACTCGGGTGTGACTGCAATCTTGAGTACGCAATCGGACCGAATCACTCGTGATACAACTCCGTCGTTGAAGGGATCTACCGAGGCCGATGCTATTGTTCGAATCACCATTGATGGAGTTCCCGCTGGCACGACGGTGGCAACTCCTCTGGACGGAAACGACGCGTTTCCGCCGCCTGCCGGATTCACAGGAAATTTCCAGCTAGAATCCGGTATTCATTTGGCGGATGGCGAACATTCGATCCAGTTGTTTGTGGAGGATCGAGCCGGAAACGGGCGAAATATACGGGCCGCCACATTGACCGTGTTTGTGGACACGCAGGGACCGCAAGTTACGAACGTCGTGATGGGCAATGTCAGTCAAGACGGTGTATTTCGACGTGATGGACTCAGCAGCGTTTTTGCCCCCAAGCCAGCCAGTGGTCCAGACGATCTTGTCAGTAGCATTATCGTAAATTTCCAGGACTTGCCGGTTCGCACGCCTGGATTCCTCTACGACGCGATCGTAGCACAACTGCTTTCGAATGTAGGAAATTACACTTTGGTGGGCGACGCGACAGGGAGCATTCCGATTTTAGAGGCTCGCCCCACGTTTACGACCGTGGCCGGTCTGAGGGCCGTGGCTCGTGTGGAACTGATCTTCCACGATCCTGTGGATGCGATCTTGTTCAACGGCAATGACCGTGGAACGCCACTGCCCGACGATCGATTTACGCTAACCCTATCGGATCAATTGTCAGACGCCGCGGGAAATGCTTTGGATGGGGAAAGTAATGCTGCCGCACCGTTTACCGGGAGTGACGGTAACTTGGCCAGTCCTCCCAACCTGCCCAGCGGTGACGGAGTGCCAGGCGGTAGCTTTACCGCTCGATTTACCATCGACAGTCGTCCCGAAATTGGCGTATGGGCGGCTGGGAGTGTGTGGGTTGACATCAACGGAAACTTTGTATTCGATGCACAGAACGCGGACGCCAGCCATCGCGATATCGTTTTTAAGACGGGTTTTACCAGCGATGACATTTTTGCGGGAAATTTTCGGGCGCCTGGTGCCGCCGTTACTGATGGATTTGATAAGCTTGCCGCCTATGGACGTTACCGTGGCGCGTATCGTTGGATCGTCGATTTTGATCACGATGGTGCCGCAGATCTACATATCGTCGACCCTGCCAATGTAAACGGCCTGCCGATTGCCGGAAACTTCAATGGAATAGCTGCCGACGGCGATGAAGTTGCGGTATTTACGGGCTCAAGTTGGCACTTTGATACGAACGGCGATTATCGCGTTGACACGTCGCTTGCTACGACGATGCGAGGCTATCCAGTAGTGGGTGACTTTGATGGCGATGGTTTCGATGACTTAGCGACTTGGGCGGACGATCGATTCCAAATTGACTTGGCAAACGGTGCCGCGCGTGGATGGGACGGGACGGCGGATCACGCATTTCGATTCGGCTTTATCGGAGTTCGCGAGCGGCCAATTTCAGCCGACATGGACGGCGATGGATTTGATGACCTAGGTTTGTGGGTGCCTGATCGTGTGGGTGTTGCCCCTCGTGAGGCGGGGGAATGGTACATTCTGGTGTCGGGCGGTGCCTCAATCATCAATCGCATTGAACCGGCGCTCAACCCAATTCGCGGTTTACCTGAGGTCCGCTTTTCGCCTGTACCGTTTGGTAATGATGTGTTTGCCCAATTCGGGGATCAATTTGCCCTTCCGGTAGTGGGTAACTTTGACCCTCCAGTTTCGAACGTCGCGCCTCCGCCCAAGCAGTTTGGACATACCAACCTGATCAACGAATTGGACGTCAACAACGACACGTATGTGTCGGCGATCGATGCTCTCTTGATTATCCACGAGATCAATGCACGCGGCAGTCGAGAGATGAAAGTACAGGGTTCGGGCGCTCAGTATATTGATGTCAATGGCGATGGTTTTGTATCGGCGATTGACGTGTTGTTGGTAATCAATTACTTGAACCAGCAGAGCGCAGCAGCGGCGGCCGCCGCATCGGCAGTGGTACCGAGTCGAGCACCGGCGCCAAAACCATCCAGCGTGCCGGACCACCTAGCGACGATGGCACGATCAGCATCGCAAGACACGTTCGATTCGGCTGTTTTACCCACTGGGCATGAATGGGTCAGCGATAACTTCGATCGCCGTAAGATTCGCGCGGTGCGGACCGCAATTGACGCGGTGTTTGCTGAAAATTGGAAGTAGGCGCGAAGTCGTGGCTGGGAGAATTGGTCGGTGGTTGCCTTAGATGCCGCCCAACGCTACGGCGTGAAGCATGGCATTGCCTACCTGTTCAACTTCTTGGCAAAGTAACCGGGCCTGTCTCGCTGCTGCCTCGAAGTCTCCCGACCGAACCATGGTTTCAATCGTGCGTGCCATTCGCTTTGCCGGTTTGGCCGCTAGGACGGCCAAAGCGTCTTGCAGTTTGTGAGCCAAATTGACGGCCGTGAAACTATCACCATCTTGAATCGCCTCTCGCAGTCCTTGCAACTCAGTGGGACAGTTTTCCACGAATACGTAGACAATTTCGGCGCAGGCGTCGGGAGAATCGTCGAACCTCCGCAAGGCCTCAGCGTGGTCATACGAGCATGGGGCATCCCCGACCGGGTGACTAGGACTCATGTTGCGATTCCAACAGGGAATGGAAGAGGAGATAGAGAATCCTGTTGCGTCTACATGTAAGATAGGTTGCAAACCGAGGGTTGGGTGTGTCAAGATGAACCAAAGTTGCCATTCGGTGGTTGGGGCTGAATATGTGGATTCCCGTCCATCGTCACAATCCAACCAAAAGGCCCGTTATTCAGGAAGAAAGTATGGTCCCAGCAAAATCTACCACCGAATTGGTTACGCTACGAATTGATGGTGAGGTGAATCGCCCAGTCGACTTAAGTTATTACGACTTGTCCAATTTAGAACACGGACAAGTGCATGACATCAGTCGACTAGTTCCCAGCCGGCAGGGAGATGCAATTACTTTGTTGGCATTGTTGGAAGTTGCGAATGCAAAGCCGACGGCAACCTATTTGGGTTTGCATAGCTCGACCGACAATTTTCACGCGAGCATCCCGCTGGAGTCAGTTCGGTCACGTGGTTTGCTGATTTACCGTGTCCAAGGTCAGCCACTTCGTTCGGATCAGGGAGGTCCGTTTCGCTTTTTTATCCCTGACCACGATCAATGTCATACTTCGGAGGTCGATGAGTGTGCCAACGTTAAGTATGTTGATCGACTTGAATTAACTCAGGGAAAGGGATTTGACAATCGACCCCAAGACGAGCAACAGCACGCCGCTTTGCATCATTGACGATATCAAGAAAAATAGCGTTCCAGAAGTGCCGGAAGCAAGATGATCAGTCCGACAGTGCTGGCCCCGATCGACGCCACGAGTACAGCGCCTGCGGCAGTGTCCAAAGCCTCAGCGATTTGTGGGTGATGTTCGCGCGTGATGGCTCTGGCTAAGTGTTCTACCGACGAATTGAACATTTCCGAGGCAATTACCAAGACGATGCAGAGAACGAGGATACAAAGGTCGATCCGTGGGAGTTGCAGTGCCAAGGCCAATGCTACGACTGCGATCGCCATTGGACCATGTACCAAGAAACTTGACTGATGGCGCAAACTACGACGGACTCCGCGCAGGGCATAGGCAAATTTGTGGTACCAATGAGTCCGCCAGGATCGGATCATTCCAGTCCCTCCACGCCGACAGGTGCGATGGGGATTCCCGCTACTGCGCCGTAAGGGGAACGCGATGAAAAGAGTCGGGGCCAGATGGAGAATCGCAGTGCTAGATTGCCACGACTACTATCTACGGCAAATCCGAGCGTTGTCAGGAACGATTCGCCCACGCGTGTGATCGACGCCGTCTGTCCGATGTTCCCCGTGGGTCCTAAGTCAAACGAGCTTGAATAGGACATTACCCACTTATGACTAAGGCGATACTGCGCCGCTCCGGTCAGAAGATGGCTCGTGAAAGGACCGTCGATGTGGCGGAATCCACTGAAAAATTGCGCCTGGCCAGGACGCGTGAGAAAACTTCCGATCGAAGCGGTTTTTAATCCATCGTCGAACAAGTCGGCATAGCCATCCGATACGATCGTGACACGGTCCCCTACATGCCAGCGCAGGTCGTACTCCAATAAGCCGACGCTTTCGCCAAAATTGTCGCGTTCTGCGTCAGGGAAATAGGTTCCGCCCAGGTCGAAGGTGATCCAGTCTACAATGCGTTCTTCCCCGATTCTCCCGCGTTTGGTCTGCCATCTTTGATCGATTCCCATGCGGACCGCGGCCAAGTCATCGGCGATTTCCGTTGTCGGCGATGTGACTGACGACTGCATACCACGGCGAAGGGCATAGCGTCGCTCATCGTAAATCGCGGGCGAATTGTCACCAAATGTCAGCCCATAGGTATCAAACAGCATACGACGTCGAAAGAACTCATTTGAGTCATCGTCGAGATTGTCATACAGGGGAAACTGTTCGAAATTGCGATTCGCGTCGGCCACGTAGGCGTCGGTATGAAGTACTACTTTGTGGGCCAGCCCGTTCAAATTAAAGAGAATACTATGCACATCTTGATCGAGTCGCCACAGTGGCAAGCTATTTCGCAAACCGACTTGGCCATAGGCACGCGTATCGTCATTGCCGGTGACGTCTTCTTGCCAATAGGCAAGTTCACCGATTGCATAGGGAACAAATTTGACAGGACCCACGCTAAACGGTAAATCGATTTCCTGGCGTGTGGCTGCCCGAATTCCTTCGCTGGGTGTTTCCCACGCCAAAGGATCGAATTTCAATATATCGACTGGATTGGTGGGAGGTTCCGCTGTTTTGAGACGTCCGTATCCAATGTGTGAATGCTCGTACCAAGTAAAATTGTCACCTAGTAGTGACTTGCCGAGAGTAAAATGGTCGAGTCTCGGCAGCCATTCGGTCTCCGTAAAGAAATCGTTAACGCGTAGATTCGTGGATAAACTCCAGGACCGTTCTTCGATCAGGCGGCGCAATTCCAGTCCGGTCGTTTGATCTTTGAGTTCATCCCATTCGGATTCGAAGTATTGTTCCAAGAAGTTGCGATCACTAATTATTCCAACTTCTGCGTTCAGCCAAAGGCCCGGTTCAAATACGTGACGGTGCCTGCCAAAAATTCGTCCGCGAAAGTCTTCCTCCAACGGAACGGCCCGTCGATCTTCGCCGAGGTTATCGAGTCCCTGGTCCGAAATACCCCAGATATCCCAGTAACCGCTGGCTGTCCCCGGAAGGTTGCCAAGCGGAATCGATCCGTACGAATAGTCGGTTCCCAGGCCAATTCCACGCTTACTCAAGTAGTCAACACTCAGGTTCCAGTCGGTATTTTTTGGTGGGTTATCGACACCAAATACTTGATACAAGTCCCACGTTGTCATGAATTGAAACCCGAACATGCGATCGTTGTTGAACGCAATCGATTCGAGATACGTTGTGGGACGAGCCAAGTCGGTCTGGAAGCGCGGCCAATACAGCAAGGGTACTCCGCCAGCGTAAACAAAATTGTTGCGACTGTTGATAATGGTGCTGGTGGCTTCTGCAGCTGTCGAGGAAAACGGATCGGGAGCCAAGGTTGGGTTTGCTGAAGGTTGCGGTGGGCGTGTGACCGTCATCTCGTCAGCTTGAATCCAGTATCCGGGTACACCCATGCGACTTGTTGTGAACGAGGCGCCTTGTGCGACAAATCGATCGGCGTCCAACTGCTGTAGCACGTCGGCCTTCAGGCGAGCGTAGCCTTGGAATTCAGTAAGATTTGGAAACTGCGTTAAGGGGGTCAAGAATTCGGCCCGCAAGACAGTGCCATATTTTTGGGCGACGTTGTAGAACATGCGTTCGGCTTGAACGATGGTCGCGCGATGCCTGTAGTCGACATTTCCTTCGAGATATATTTCCCTCGGCGGTGTGGGCTTGCCCGATGAGCCGCCTTCGTTGGGTGACCAGCCTACAATACGGTCGGCGCTGATCTGCACAACGTCGCCCGTCTGTTCATCCGTGATTTCAGCACGTACCCCTCCATCAAATACAATGATAGTTTCCTTATTGTTGGGACTTGGCAACGTGCTGCTGCGCGCGGGAGACGTTCCGCGAGATTTGATCTTCAGGCCAAGTCCGGGACCGGAAGAGACTGCAGCACGTGTCGAATTTGGCGGGACCGATTCCGTGAACTGCGCGGGAATTGCTTCCGTCGATTCGTGCGAACGAAGTTGTCGTGCGCGCTCCCAAATCGCCGGTTTGGCGATCGGATCTCGCGATTCCACACGAACGTCAAGCTGTGGTGGATGCTCGGACTGCCAATGTTCCAAGCGTTGCTGACTCGAAACGATCGTCCTTTTGCCAGAAATGCCGGTAGTTTTTGTCGTGGAATCGGTGAGGAGCAGATTGACGTTGGATTCGAGATAACACGTCATGTAGTGTGTTTTGGTTCCCAGTATCGCCGGGTGTGTCCAAATAACGGCTTCTTCACATTGTGCTTCGAGGTCTCCTTGGCGAAGTCGACAATGGCCACGCAATACCCACACTTGTTCGGGGCCATCTTGCCAGCGCACCGCTTCGTCTGCAGAGATCGAGATCGCGTGTTGTGGACTGGCGGCTGGAACGTCAAGCGAAGACGCAGACGGGTCCAGCCGAAATCCAGTCGCTTCTTCGCTTCGAGAATCAATGCCATACAACACGAGAATCACGAAAGTGGAAACAAACATCCACACATATGTGGCCGGAATCCATCCACACGTTCGGCGCGCAGCATCTCGGTCGACATTCGACAAGTCATTTTGACGGTCGAGATCCCGCGAGGCTAATCGATTTAAGTAGCTGCGATTGAGAACCAGATCAGAGATTTCCTTTTCGCACGGAACAATCGTGGGACGGGCGCAGGCCCCACCCTGGGGGCCAACGGGTGGCGATTATAGGCAGGTATACCAGCCCCATACAAGGCAAGAACGAATCCTAATAAGCTATTGCATAAACACGACTTGCGCGGATCGCCGACGACCACCGGAAATTGCAGATGGAACGCTATCTTGCCTGGAAATACCTGCTGCTAGCGGCTGCTTTGCTAGTGGGTGGCGTCGCCTATTCGGGCAGCGGACAACTGAGCTACGAAGGGAACGTCGAGCGATTCTTTCCCGACGCCACAGAGATGGACGCCTATCGCCATCTCAAGTCGACCTTTGGCGGGAACGAAATTGTGCTAGCTGTTTATGTCGACGAACAGCTATTCGCTGCCGATGGATCGGGGATCGATCGTCTGCGGAAGGTTCGCCAGCGGATCGAGCAGGTGCCGAACGTTACAAGTGTATTGAGTCTGGATCGGGCCTTGGGAAATTGGCTGGCCCAAGAGAATCAGGGTTTAGCGACACGGTTACGCACCCTATTTGAAGGTTATACCCACGGTAGTGATGGAAAAACGGTAGCACTCGCGTGCATGCTAAAACCACATGCTATCGAATCGATGGTATCCGGCACCTCTGCTTCATTAAGCCGCCGCGAAACGCTCTCGAAATTGCGGCACATTATGCAGTCATTGCCTGCTCCGCTGAGCCAGGGTGTTTTAACGGGGGAACCGGTGCTGGTTTCGGAAGGTCTCTCGCTGGTGGAGCGTGACGGAGCCCGGCTGGGGCGTTGGTCGATGGGGCTCCTCGGACTTACGATTGCCGTTTGTTTTCGGAAAATCCGCTGGATCGTATTTCCCTTGGCAATCGTCGCGTGGAGTACGCTAGTGACACGGGCCGTGTTGGCGTGGAGCGGATTGCAATTGAGTTTAGTGAGTTCTATGTTGACCGCAGTGGTGACAGTGGTAGGTGTCGCTACGGTGATTCACATTGTTGTTCAATATGAACATGCATTATGCGTCGCACGGTCCCCGATCTTGGCGTTATCCACAACCTTAAAGAGGTTGGCTGTGCCCATTACATGGGCGATTGCCACGGATGCCGTAGGCTTCCTATCGCTCACGTTCTCTCATGTAGTTCCGGTGAAAGACTTTGGCGTGATGATGGCTGTGGGATCGGTGATGGTCCTGGTCGGCGTGTTTCTCATGGCGCCAGCGATAATTTTATGGCGGGCGAGCAGCAAGACAGTACCACAAAGCCAAATAGAAGTTGCGATGGCTCAAACCTTGTCCGCCTCCATCCCGTGGATCTACAAACAGCGCGTTCCATTATCGTGGGGCGCTATCTTGTTTTTTCTCGTCACTGGCTGGGGCGGTTTTTTTCTGGAGGTGGAAACCGACTTTACCAGAAATTTCCGCGATGCCAGTCCGATCGTGAGTGCCTACCGGGTGGTGGAAGAGCAACTGGGCGGGGCGGG
>JAQCHP010000134.1 GCA_027619595.1 Planctomycetota bacterium | reverse complement strand
ACTCAGGGATTCTGATGAGAATTTCGCTTTTCTCACTTTACCAATCTGGCTCAGGCCAGGTCTTTTCGTACGCAAGATAAATCAGCTACGGCGTTTCCCTCCGGCCCCTAGAAACGGAATCAATGCAAGCTATCCATCTTCGCGAACGAATGGGCAAAACACTGGCCCAACAGGAGCCCATCTCTGGAGCGTCGATGGGTATCGGTGACGGTGTTGCTGGACCTTGGCCCCTCTTGGCTCCCCACGCGGAGTTGGTGTGTTATACTGCATGCTGGTCAGGTGGAACCGGAATCCAATAGGTATTCATGGTCCCCTTCCCGGGCACGTGTGCCGCGTTCAGTGTTTTGGGGACGTGTATGCCAGAAATTTCTTGTGGTGCCGCGGGCGTTTGGGGCGCTTTTGCGTTGTCACGTCGGTGCATTGGGCGATTCTTCCGGCATCGTGCTTTTTGTTGGAGCGTAATTTGCGCTGTTGGATTGGTCACGTCGGGATGGAATTCCCGGGAGGCCGGCGCCAATTCCGACGAAGAGTTTTTCGAAGCAAAAATACGTCCGTTGCTGGTCGACCGATGTTATGGTTGTCATTCAGCAGACAGTGGCAAGCGGCACGGTGAGTTGGCTTTGGATACGAAGCAGGGCTGGGAAATCGGAGGAGATTCTGGGCCGGCCATTATTCCAGGGGATGCCGCTGCGAGCCTGTTGTTCCGTGCAGTGCAGTATACCGACAGTCATTTGCAGATGCCCCCGGAAGAGGCGGGTGGGAAGCTGTCGGATTCGGAGATTGCCTTGCTGCGGGAGTGGATTAATCGGGGCGCCTGGGATCCACGTGTCGCCCAGTTGAAAGTTGCCGGGATGGACGCAGCGGAAGCGAAGTCCTGGTGGGCGTTCCAGCCGGTGCGCAAACCAACGGAAGACAAGCACATCGGCATCGATACGATCCTTGATCAACAATTGGACATCGCCGACCTGACGAAGGCTCCGGTTGCGGACAAGCGAACGCTACTCCGTCGAGCGACGTTCGATTTGATCGGTTTGCCTCCGACTCCCGACGAACTTGCGGACTATCTGGCCGATGAGAGTCCCGCTGCGTTTGATCGCGTTATCGATCGTCTTCTGGCCTCGCCTCACTACGGAGAACGATGGGGGCGTCACTGGTTGGACGTCGCACGATATGCCGACTCGTTTGATGCACGGGGGTACGGCGGAACCGGGGATATTGCCGAAGCTTGGCGGTACCGTGACTGGGTCGTTTCTGCTTTGAACAGCGATTTACCGTACGACCGATTTATCAGGGACCAGATTGCAGGCGATATCTTAGGCACTCGAAAGGATTCCTATGATGCCGCGCAAATCACAGCGACGGGTGCCTATGCGATTGGCAACTGGGGCAATGGCGATGCGGACAAAAAGAAGATTCACACCGACATAGTCGACGACCAGATCGATTTCACAAGTCGAGCGTTTCTCGGGATCACGCTGGCCTGTGCTCGATGCCACGACCACAAGTTCGATCCGTTTACCACTCGTGACTACCACGCCATGGCGGGTTTTTTTTATAGCAGTCGGATCCTGGAGAATTTTACACCTCCCGGCGCTGGAGAAGAGCCGTTGCGGATTGATCTCATGACGCCGGCTGAACTCTCCCAACAAGCAGTTAGACAGCAAAGGATATCGGAAATCGATGCGAGCCTCCAAGCCATGTTGCGGCCGTTGCGCACAGTAGAACGAGATATCTTGGGAACCCCTGGTCTATGGCGTCGCATTGAACAAGGGACCGACGCACCCTCGGTGGTTGTCAACAAAACCGACACGGATGTGCACGTGTTGACGTTTGGTGTCCCACGGCGGGGAATTGCACTGCAGCCAAGTGGGACCTCACCTATCGCAGCGGTCTGGCAGAGTCCTTCGGCAGGAACGGTCACCGTGAGTCTGCGGCTGTCGGATACCGATCCCAGTTGCGGCGACGGAGTGTCATGGGAATTGCGTCACAAAACCTTAACGCTCGGTTCGGGTTCCATTGCAAATGGCGGGAGCCTGGAGTTTTCCAAAGACAACATTCGGATCCAAGAGGGGGAATTGATACGGCTCGTTATTCGGGCTCCGGCAGACCATGCCTGTGACACCACAGCCACGGAATTTGAGATCGTGTCGCAAGATCAGGCTAGCGGAACGGCCGAGATGCATTGGAATTTACGTGAATCGATCGTTGCCGGACGGTCGCCGGGTGAGGATGGCTGGTGGGTCTGTGCGGGTGATGGCGAGCAGTTGATCGACAACGACCCGTCCGGACAGTCGCTGCAGGCGGAACGTGCAATGCTGGTTGCCAAAGCCGTAGTTCCCCCCAAGGCAGTCGGTCTAGCCGAAGGGGGCATCCGGAACACCTCATACACCGGCTTCCACAATGCGCGAATCCACAAACGGGGCCTATACGATCAGCTGGGAGACGAAGTGCAGCGAAATATCCCGGCATTGCTCGCGACGGCACCGTTGGCGATCACTGAAGGGAGCGGCCGTCTCGAACTTGCGAACTGGATTGCGGGTCCTGCGAACCCGTTAACGGCACGTGTGATGGTCAATCGAATTTGGCAGCACCATTTCGGCCGGGGATTGGTTCGCACGCCCAACAACTTTGGCAAGCTCGGCCAGTCGCCCACGCATCCCGAACTGCTGGACTGGTTGGCCTGGAAGTTTATGGAAAGTGGCTGGAGCATCAAGCAAATGCATCGGCTGATCATGAGCAGTGACGCGTATCAGCGATCGTCAGCGGTTGACCTTGAAGGCCGTGTCAAGGATTCGGACAACGTATTCCTGGGCCATCAAAATCGTCGCCGGCTGAGTGCGGAGGAGTTACGCGATGCTCTGTTGGTCGTGGCCGGGAGGGTAGATTTTGCCCGCGGTGGCCCCGCTGTCCGCGAACTCTCCGTACCGCGGCGAACACTCTATCTTGCCACGGTTCGATCGGATCGCTCTGGTTTTCAGGCGATGTTTGACGGTGCAAATACCCAAGCTATGGTGGACGTACGCACCGATTCCGTCGTTGCGCCTCAGGCGTTGTGGCTGATGAATAGCGACTTCGCATTGGCGCAAGTCCAGGGACTGGCGTCGATATTGGTGAATCAGCGAGGCGACAGATCGGAACGTCTTGTTTGGCTGACAAATCGACTTTTTCAACGACAGCCAACGCAGCAAGAGGAATTCCTCGTCGATCGCGTCGTCACCGACGCAACGAGTGTAGCATCATGGGAACATCTTTGTCACGTTTTCCTTTGCACGAACGAGTTTATCTATGTCGATTGAACACTCAGGTAGGAATGCATGGACACGACGTGATGCACTTCGCGGTTTTGCGAACGGATTCGGCCTGTTGGGATTGGCGAGTGTTTGCGCGGCAGCGGATGCGGGAAATGCTCGCTCCGTTCTACCGGTCCGTGCCAAAAGGGTCATTTTTCTTTTCATGTCCGGAGGACCCTCGCATCTGGATCTGTTTGATCCGAAACCAACGTTAGCGCGGCTGAACGGTGAGCCACTGCCATTTGAAAAGCCGAAGCTGGAGCGAACAAAAACCGGTAACCTGGTTGCCTCGCGTTACAAATTTTCCAAGCATGGACAATGTGGCACGGAAGTCAGTGAGTTATTCCCACAAGTAGCTAAGCGAGTCGACGACATTTGTTTGATTCGATCCATGGTGGCTGACAATATCAATCACAACGGCGCTTGCTTGCAGATGAACACGGGCGAACAGGCGTTTTCTCGACCATCGCTGGGTTCATGGCTGTTGTATGGGCTGGGGTCGGAGAATCAAAATCTTCCAGGTTTTGTCGTCATTTCACCTGCGCAACCGGCTCAAGGTGCTCCGTTGTGGAGCAGTAGTTTTTTGCCGGCCGAGCATCAAGGTACTCTTGTGAGTGATTTGCAGAAACCCATTGCGAACCTGGGCAACGCACGATTCGCTCCCAACCTTCAGCGTCAGCAGCTTGAATGGTTGCGTGAGCTCAACACGACACACGCCGTAAGTCGATCGGACGATAGTCGACTGAATGCTCGCATTGAATCTTTTGAACTGGCTTTTCGCATGCAGCGGGAAGCACCCGAGGCGTTTGATCTTGAGCGAGAGACCGAAGCGACCCGCCAACTGTATGGCGTCGGTCAGCCGATGACCGATCATTTTGGCCGGCAGTGCTTGATGGCTCGACGACTGGTGGAGCGTGGAGTCCGTATGGTTCAGGTTTATCACACGCAGACTTCCCAGCGATCATCCTGTCAGCTATGGGATCAGCATTCCAATCTACGGAAGGAACTGCCCATTAACTGTTTGTCGACGGACCAACCGATCGCTGGGCTGCTGGCGGATCTCAAGTCGCGAGGTCTGTTGGATGAGACGCTTGTTGTTTGGGGTGGCGAGTTTGGCCGCACGCCGACGGCGGAGGGGGACAACGGGCGTGAGCACCATCCGTTCGGTTTCAGTATGTGGCTGGCAGGAGGTGGCGTCCAAGGGGGGATCGTGCATGGCGCGACCGATGAATTCGGCTGGCACTCCGTCGAAGACAAGGTGCACATTCACGACCTACACGCAACCATTCTCCACTTGATGGGCATCGACCATGAACAGTTGACCTACCGCTACGCCGGTCGTGACTACCGTTTGACGGACGTTCACGGACGCGTGGTGCGGGCGATTCTGGGCTGAAGTGTACATACCTGCTCTCCCCCAGAAGACTGGCGGAGAGACGTGCGATCGCGCGATAGCCAACCCTTCAGAATGTTCACAGGCATGACCTGCACGCAACGATTTTGCACCAGCTGGGCATCGACCATGAAAAGCTCACCTACCGCTCTGCAGGCCGCGACTTCCGCCTCACCGATGTCTACGGTCGAGTGATTCGCGAAGTGATCTAAGCACTATCGCCTCCGTTCAATATTCACCGTACATTGAGTTTGCCGGAGGTCGCGACTCACGCGTGGACTGTAATTTGGGCGCAAAAAAAAAAGGCTCGGGCCGGACGACGGGGCCGGGAACCCCATACGTCCATTGGTCGAATCGTTCGACCACCCTAAGCCTTTTTCTTATCGAGAACCGCGGTAATGGCCGCGGATTAGAACATTCTTTTTTGCATTGCGATTAGACAAGTTCCTTCTTGGATCCAATCAGTGTGCGAAGTCGTTCTGCCAACAATGCGGCATCAAACGGCTTCTTGAATGTCTCATTAATGCTCGATCGGTCGAAGCTGATCGAGCTGCCGTCATCTGGCAGTAATGCGATCAGGATCGTTTCCGAAAAATCGTTGTTCCGCTTCAGATTCTGGCATATCTGCAGTGCCTCGACCTTACCGATCGAGAAGTCGCAAATAATGCAGTCTGGGTGGAAACTTTCGGCTTGAATTCCCGCTTCGAATCCGCTCGAGGCCACACTGACCCGGAACGATTTTTCTAGCGGCAATTCACGTTTCAGATTTTCAATCAGGACTTGGTCCTGCGCGACAATCAGTACCTTTGCCGTCGCTTCATCTTCCAAGTCGCCAAGGGGCATTCCATGCTCCTTGAGGAATTTGATCAGATATTCACGCGGTATCCGGCGATCTTGCGACCCGGGAATACGATAGCCTTTCAGCCTGCCCGAATCAAACCACTTACTGACGGTGCGCGGGGCCACCTTGCAGATTTTTGCGACCTGGCCAGTTGTGAAGACCTTCATTTCAGGTTCTCCAATAAGCTCTCAAGTTGACCTACGCTGCGGTAACAGACATGCCTGTCAACCACAACTCGCGGGCCCCTCGGTTCAACAAACGCTTTCTCGATTCGATCCTTCGGCATCGCTTTGGCCTTATCGATTATTCGTTTGCTGTGACTGGGTCGGGGCCGTTCGCTCCAAATTGGGGGATGCGTGGCTGGAGATCAGTTCCATCTAATCTTTGCCGCACGTTAAATCGTCTAGCACGTAGGATCGCCCGAAATGTCGCAAACCAAACTGGTTCAAAACATTCACGTGCAAGCCAACGTACCAACGGCGAAAAATACCTTGTGGGGTTTGATTGCGCAGAAGGTCCATCACGGTTCGACTTCGCGACACAATCCGACGTCCAATCACGTCTGCTCGTGCCGCTCCGTCCTAATAAACATGACGAACCCGTTTCAGGCATGGTGCCTTAGGCAGGTCGCCCCCCTTTGGCCGATGCCCCTCCGTGGTGTGGTTCGTAGGGTCGTACTTACCACGCGGTGACACATCTTCCGAATGTATCTTTCGTTTCGACAAGGGGGATGACTTTAGAATGTTTCGCCAGTCCTAGCGTTGATTCGTGTGATAGCGTGTCTTAGGGCTCCAAGTAGTCCGGACAATCGTCGCAAACCTCCTAGATTTCCAGACAGGTAGGCCGTTTGCGTCGGAAGGACTAGTCGTCGCCCTTCCAGGTGACAGGATCGCCGGTGGGTTGGCTTAAGGATACTACGCGGCATCCTCAGAATTGTTTCGATGGCTGGCGTCAAGAGCCATATCGCCGCCGTCATGGACGTCCTCGAATCTTACCGAGACCTGTTTCGAAACGCCCGATTCTTGCATCGTGACACCGTACAGAGTGGATGCGGCCGACATCGTGACCTTGGAATGGGTGACCACGACGAACTTGGTTTCCGCCAGGAATTCATGCAAGACGCTGATAAAGCGGCCAGTATTGGCCTCATCGAGTGGTCCATCGACCTCATCCAGGATGCAGAAAGGGCTAGGTCGATATTGGAAGATCGCTAGCAAAAGAGTGACGGCAGTGAGGGCACGCTCGCCACCGCTGAGCAGCGATAGGCGTAGGCTTTGTTTGCCGGGTGGAGTTGCCACGATTTCGATGCCACGTTCCAAAGCGTCTTCATCGCTGCTATCCATCACGATATCCGCCTCACCCCCGCCAAACACTTTACGGAACATGAGTTGGAAGTTCTGGCGAATCTGCTCCAAAGTTTCAGAAAATAGCCGTTTGCTGTCGGTATTGATCTTCTGGATGATCCGCTCCAGGGCGTCTTTGGCCGATTTGAGATCATGATACTGGCCGGCAAGTTCTTCGTAGCGGGACTCTAACGATTGCAGGTCGTGCAGCGACTCCATGTTGACAGCACCGATATTACTGATTTTTCGGCGCAGCTCGCTGATTTCTTCCTCGGCGGTTTGTTTGTTGCCATCCAGTTCACCCACGGTTTCGGGCAGGAGATCGGCAAGTTCCAGATCGAAGTCTTCTCGAAAGCGTGCAATGAGTCCCTCACGAAGTTGTCGTAAGCGTTCGACTTCCAGCTGATCACGATGGGCAGTTTCTTCGGCCTGCTGTTTGGCACGCCTCGACTCGCTTAACTGTTGAGTGGCGTCCTTGCGACGTTGGGCTGTGTCGATAACTTGTTCTCGGGTGAGCAGAACAAAGCGTTCTTCCCGATCAATATGCCCATAGACGTCGGCCATTTCCGCAGTCAGGTTCAGCAGCTCGATCTCTACCGAAGCTAACAGCGAGTTCGCTCGACCACCTTGTTCCAAGAGATCAGCCTCCAGGTCCGCCCGCTCTGCTTGTTCGCGTTCCCAGCGTGAAACATGTTCGTGGCGATGAGCAACGGTCTGTTGCCAGCGAGCAAGTTCGACTGACATTTCGGAGACGAGCCGAGCATCGTCGTCGCGTTTCAGCGATAAATCGCGAAACTGCCGATCGAGTTCCTGGAGCGACTGTGTGAGGTGATCGGCTACTTGCCGCATGCCAAGTAAGTCCGCTTCCGCCCCCAGGCGACTGGCTTCCGCCTGTTCGCACTGATGCTGAAGGTCGAGCCGATCTTGTCGTGCTACTTCCCAGGCCGATTGAGCATTCTTTTGTTGCAATTGAGCCTGTTGTCGCTCCCAGAGCGATTTTTGCAGGTCCGTACGAGCATTTTCGGCAAACTGGGCGCACCGGGTGACGACCTGTTGGCAGGCATTTCTCTGCTCAAGGGTTGCGGCTAATTCTTGGGCGGCTGCTTCGGCGGACTGTTGCGTCGATTCGATTTCATGGGCGAGTTTTCGAAGTTCACTGCGCCGTGAAACGATATGGTACCGATCGCGATATCCGCCCAACACGACGATTCCACCCGGTTCGCAGACGTTCCCGTCGCGCGTGAAGATGCGCCCGAGACAACCTTGTTCGATCATCCAGCGCGCGTCGGCCAGGGTTTCTGCGAACCAACAGTTCCCTAGGAGGTAGGGGATGATTTGCGAGTCGCGAACGTTGCTTTCGGCGAATTGAGTGGCGGGGCCCACCACACCATGTTCGCCGATCCGAATGCGACTGAGGAATTCTTCCTGGGCCGCCAAGTTCCGTTGGATCGTGTGGGCGTCCGCCGCAAGTTCGGCGATAGCGATCAGGCCCACACGGCCCACATCGACAAGTCCCTGATCGACGGCCGCGATGAGACTCGTGCCGGTCACAATCAAGTATTGGCTTCGTTCTCCCAGTGCTAAGTCGACCAGGGGGGCCACATCGACGTCGACATGGACCAGGTCGGCTACCAGCCCGCGGATATCTGCATAGATCGAATCGGCTTCTGTCGCCCGCAGAAGCAGCTCACGGGTGCCAGAATGGAGTCCTTCCTGGGTTCTTTCCAGTTCCGTAAGGAGGGTGCACCGTTCGCGAAGTCCTTCCAAGAGTCGACTACGCTCAATACAGCTGTCTTGCAGCCCTCGGTACTCTTGATCCAACTGTTCGAAGTCTTGTTGTGCCTGGTCAAGTTCGCGTTGGGCCTGATTTTCGGCTTGCACAGCCGCTTCGTAAATTTCCTCAGCCTTATGTGCGTTGGTTCCCGCTTCCTGGCAGAGTGACTCGGCGGCCGCTTCACGTTGCTCTGCGCTCGCCCGCCCCGTCAAGGTTTCTTGGCAGCGAAGCGTCCAATAGGCTACCTGACTTTCTCGTTCTGTCGTGGCACGCAGGTTGGCATGATATTCTTCTCGTGCGGACTCCATGCGGATTTGCAGGTCCGCGACATGCTGGCTGGCGGTGTCCAACTTGGACCGTTCGGCGGTGACCTTTTGTGTCAAGTCGGCGAATTGTCGCTCCGCATCGAGTAGCTCTGCTCGCGCCATTTCCAATTGTTTACTGGCAGTCCCTACGTTCTGCTGAAACGCGAGGAATCGGCGTCCCCAGCGATTGGATTCTTCATGCAATTCGCGATATCGGTGCAGTTGGCTGTGGGCTCGCGTTTGGCCTGTGGCAATTTGCTGTCGATGGTGAGAGATCCGTGTTTCGGCCGTTCGTAGTGCATCTTCAAATAGTTCCTTCTCGGTGTCGAGTTCCAGGCGGCGTGACTCGAGTGATCGACATTCGGCTTCTAAACTAGAGATATGCCGACTGTTCTCTTCAAGACGTTGTTCCGCGCTGACGAATTGCCCGTTATAACTACGGAAATCGGCGAACCCAACTTGCGTGCGAAGCTGCTGCAACCGTTCGACGTACTCCTGGTATCGGCGCGCCTTGGTAGCTTGTGCGCGGAGACTGCGGAGCCGACCATCGAGTTCTTCGACAATATCAGACATTCGCAACAGGTTTTGATCGACTCGTTCGAGCCGACGTTGTGCTTCGATTTTCTTGGCTTTAAAGCGGCTAATACCGGCCGCTTCTTCAAAAATGGCGCGGCGATCTCGCGGGGAAGCCTGTAACAGCGTATCGACTTTACCTTGTTCAATGATGCTATAAGCATCGGTCCCCATGCCGGTACCCCGGAACACATCGCGGATATCGCGCAGCCGACAGGGGAGTTTATTGATGAGGTATTCACCTTCCCCGGACCGGAACACACGACGCGTGACATGGACTTCTTCCGCGTCGACCTGGAGTCGATGGTCGCGGTTGTCAAAGACGAGGGTGGCTTCGGCGGTGTTGGCAGGTTTGCGCCCACTGGCGTCCGAGCCTTTGAAGATGACATCCGACATCTCGCCACCGCGTAGGCTGCGAGCGCTCTGTTCGCCCAAGACCCATTTGATGGCATCGACGACGTTCGACTTACCAGAACCGTTAGGGCCGACTACCACCGTGATGCCCGGTGGGAATTCGAAACGTGTTCGGTCCGCGAAACTCTTGAAGCCTGCCAGTTCCAGGGCCTTGAGCATACGGTCGCCATACTGAGGCCTCAACAGGGAGGCCGTGGGGGTCGCGGATCGTGACGCGTGACCGTTGTGGAAAACTCGCACAAGCCGACACGCGAAGCCGCCGCACGCGCGGGGCTATCTGCTCCCCATTGTAGGCCAAAGCGGACCAGTTTATCGAGGTGCCAGGCCCAGAATTCAAGGAGGAGAATTCAGGTTCGTGTGCCGTTGGCTCGGCCCCGGGGCGGGGGCATGCGAAGTTCTAGCGAATTTAGGGATCTTCCGGTGCGTCCACTTCGCTAGGGAGTTGCAGTTCGGTCGGTGAATATTCCCGTCCGCTGCGTGGTAATGCGTCGAATACAAGCCGGCTATCGAGCATGCCCTGCCGCTTCGACTCCTGCAGTACTTGCACCACTTGTGGGTACTCGGCCCCCAATTCCGCCATCGCTTGGATCACCTCTGCCAAAATCGGCCCCGTATTTCGGGCTTCTTCTCCACCATCTCCGCGAAACCGTTTGACAACAATTTGGCCTGGAACGTCACACTTCACAACGAATTGTTTTCCGGCAAAGAGTACGAAGGGGGTGGCGGCGAATTGCTGTCCTTGACCAAACAACACAATTTCTGGGCGATTCTTGCGACTCACATGGACCATCGGGGCTTGGGTTGTTGCCAGTCCAAACAGGTTGAAACCGGAGATGTTCTTGTTGCGACCTAGAGTCGGGTCCTGTGGATTCAAGTCTTGCAACACAGTAAACGCTCCGTATCGCGTCTCCGCGCTCTCGGACTCCAGCAACGATGTGAGCGATTCGTGAGCGTCCATGTCTTCCAGTGCACCCAGTGCCGTTAAGGCCCGCAATCGCAATGCGGAATCGTTCTTGGCGACCGCCACTAAGGTCTTGATGCCGTCACCACGGCCGAGATAGGCGAGCGCTTCCGCAGCATAAAATTGGACTGCCGATTCCGAATGTTGTAATCCTTCGAGCAATTTAGGAACGGCATCGTCTCCGATCGCCTCCAACTTGACCGATGCATCTTCGGCCGTTTCGATGGCCAGGAGTTCACGTCCCAATTCGCGAATATAGTCGATGCGTGTCATCGTTTCGAATCGATAGGGTATGTTGAGTGACACCCGCATGAAACGCGTCAAGTTATTGCGGTAACGGCGTGGTCGAAGTAGTTGCACGAAGGTATCTCGCTTCGCCTCCGCCGCTCCAACTTTTTGGCCATGATCGTACGTATAGAACCGGGCGTTGACAGCCGCCGCGACCTCTCGGACGACGCGGAACCAGTGCTCGGTGCGGCCCAGCATAAGGCCCAATTCGCGAGACTTCTTGACTTTCCCGCCCCCTAAGATCCATCCGCGCTTCTGGATTGCACCGTCGTCGGAACCCTCCAACGTGGCTCGGTCGATAATTGGGCCTTCTGCCAACGCCAAGACGTGCCCTTCGTGAATTTGGTTGTCGAGCACCGCCAAGGGCCTCAGGGGAGAAAGCATTAACCATCCACCCCGGAGGCTGGTTGTTTCACTGCGTTTGGGAACGTCGACCTCAATATCGATCCGCTCCCCTTCTTGCACACCAGGCGGTATGAACGCTCGTACGAGAACCAGAGAGGTATTCGGCGATGCGAGCACTTTCGCCGGGTTCTTGACTTCGCGAGTCCGCATTTCGCCCAGCAACTGATCACGCTGCGACGAAGGGGGAGGATCACTGCCGGTACCGTTGAGTCCCATGACGAGCGAAATACCTTCCACGATTGCAACATCCATACCCCACGGTCTTGCAATGTCGCTGATGAGCCGGACCGGTTGAGGTTCTTCTTCTTCAGCACTCGTCGCCGTGACATCGTTTGACGGGTCATTTCCGCGGAAAATTGTGGATATGCAGCCACTACTGCAGACCGACGCAAAGATCGAAAACGCCAAGGTGCCGACAACGCCGATCGGCGTTCGTGGCGTGGTTGTTTTCAGCGTCCGTCGGTGAATCACGGTCATCACTCCCTTCCTTGGGCGGATATAGAACGTCCGTTGACTGAAGCGTGTACGAGCAAATCGTGCGTGGTCCCACCTTGTAGATGGTTCGACGTGGTAACGTCAAGTGCGACCGGCTCGATTAGGGGTGATCGATTCCACCCGGATGCCAAGGGTGACAACGTGCTATCCGACGTAAGCCCTGCCACGTCCCCCGAATCGCGCCATATTTTCGTAGACTTTCAATCATATACTGGCTGCAAGTTGGCTGAAATCGGCAACAACGCCCCAGCCAGGGGCTTAGGAAAAGCTGATAGCATCGAACGCCTAGCACCAATAGGCGTACTGCCACCGACGATAGCTGTTGCCTAATCATTACGTTGGAT
>JAQCHP010000133.1 GCA_027619595.1 Planctomycetota bacterium | reverse complement strand
ATTCCCGTTTTCTCCAATATATCCCGGAAAATAACCCCATTCGACCTTCAGCGGAGAAAAAAAGTTCGGGTTAACCATCGGATCTACCGTAAAAACCGCCGATCCCATAGCGCCCGGCACGAGCGGACCTGGCGGGTTGGGTACGACGGTCCCCAAGGTGGCTGTCGGGTCGGCTGCGGCAAACGCCGGGAACCAGTCGGCGCCTGAGCCACCCTCCGCAACCGAAATAATCGCCGCACCTGCAGCCTGTCCGTTGTTAAACGAATCAAATGTTCCATTGTTGAAGCCCAATCGCAACGGTGCGAAGGACAGAGTGTTCGCTGGGGCCAAGTTTTCTACCGTGACACGCACTTGGATAGGATTTGCCAGTAGGGCAGTAGGCAATACGAAGCCCAGGAGGGCAATTGCACCGACGGGAAAGCAACAATACTTCATAGGAGACTCCTCTGTGGAAAAAGAACTCGACGAAATGCACCGTACGTCTCGTCGGTCGAACCGGTGAATCTTGGCGACACGCGTCAATTCAGTTGGTTAGACGTTCGTTGGGGCCGGTGGTTACAGAGAAGTTTTCGAAAATCGGCGAAAGAATAGGAATGCAACGGCAAACGTCCTGCCTTTTTCAGTGGCCTGATTCGCTGGCCTCGGACAGTAATTTCTTGATTTGGGTTCGTCGCTCGGCTGAAAGTGTGATCGCCTCCGTAAACGATTTTTGACGCGTTGACTCCGGCAGTTTATGGACCAATCTACGAATGAGGTCCATTTGATGCGAGAATCTTCGGCAGAATCCGCAGAGTCGGGTATGAATCCAGAGCGCCCAACGCTCACGGGACGTTAAATCGCGTTCCATGGCTTCCGATAGCAAGCGAGACGCTTCGCGGCAATTTAAAGAGAACAGTGATACCGATTTTTCGTCTGTCACGTTGATCCTCGATGGTTGCTACGGAACCACTTGTTTTCTAAACACTCCCGCAGGAGCAACCGAGCCCGATGGAGTCGCACCGCCAGATTCTTGGGCGTGATCCCGATCAGTTTTGTCGCTTCCTCGACGGTGATGGTGCCCATTTCCCGAATTTGGAACGCTTGTCCCAAATGGGCTGGCATTTTACCTAGGCACTCGGAAAAGATTGTCCAGAACTCTCGGTTTTCGGCCAATTGATCGGGAGTTGCCACCCAGCGAGCGGGCGGCGTTGCCCACTTCCCGCGGGGACGAAACGGATTGGATTCCGGTGCTGAGGCGTCATCAATTGACTCCTGCGATTGCCCCGACTTGCGATAGTGGTCCGCGATCTTATGTCGAAGAATTGCCACCAGTCAAGTGCCAGATCCTGACTTGCCGTCAAATTTCTCCCGATGTCGATAGGCCGACAGGAACGTCTCCTGGACGATGTCTTCGGCTTGGTCACGACCCGACAAACGAGCATTCGCAAATCGTAATAGTACGTCACCGTAGCGATCGACCCATAGCGACGGGTCATCGTAGCGTGCGGATTGGGAGGCCGGCTGGATTGGCATAACGCGGGGTATCGGGTGAAATTGAACGGAATTGCTACCGCTGCATCTTAGACGCTAATCCTAACGAATAATTACGCTGGCTCGAAGTATATTTTTTTCAGCCAGGACGAGTTTCACTTGCGACGTGGCGAATCCGGACGGTGTCGAATCGGGAGCGTCCCCGAATTCGGGACGACGGCACTCAGTTAGCGAGTGGGAATTGTATCGGCCTCCGAGTCCTTGAGGATCTCATCGCGGGTTCTTCGCATGCCCTGGTAGGCAAGTAGAAGGTGATCGACGTCCATTCCGGCGCAAACCAAGCGAAACCCTTGTCGGAACCGTTCGGCTAACCCTTTGGGGGTCAGCGCAATGGCGGCAGCCACCTTACCGGCGTTGCGGCAACTGTTTACCAAGAGCTGAACGTCCTCCGCCAAACCCTCTAAGTCCGCTAGTTCCGAATTAAGTCGGCCGCGGCGCAACGAGAGATCTCGCGCACCGATCAGCAGGCCGTCGATTCCTGGCACGTGGACAATTTCGTCGCAGTTGGCAATCCCTAACGGTGTCTCAATCTGCGGGATGACAATGACCCTCTTGTTCCAGGCGTCCAGGTCGGGCTCGACGAGCTCAGCCCGGATCGATCCAAAAGAACGATTGCCAAGCGGAGGATAGTAGCAGCATCGAACAACGGCGCGAGCTTGTTCGGCTGTGTCGACCATGGGCACGATGATTCCTTCGGCACCGGTATCTAGTAGCCTTTCGATCGTTCCAGGATCATGTGTCCAGGTGCGAATGAGCACCGGGATCTTGAGTCCGTACGCGGCACGAACAGCGTGGATCGTTGTCTGCCAGTCGGCGTGCGCATGCTGGCATTCCCACCAGATCCAATCCATGTCGCGAGTTGCCGCGTCGATCACATCCACGGAGTTCGAATAGATACCCGCGCCGACCAGGAAATCTCCGCGAGCAATTCTTTGTTTTAAGTTCATGCGTGTGCGTTGTTCCGCGATCCTGGTCTATTACGAGGATGGTTAGGCGTCAAGCGACTGCCGAAAGTCAGCCAAGGTTACGAGGCCTGGCGATCTAGAGCCACTACCGCGTACCAAAATATATTCTCGATCGAACAACTGTGCAGTGCGAAAGTTGGGGTATTGTTTCGCCCCCATTTCTCCATCGGCGCTCATGTAGCGCAAAACAACGACGCGACGCCATCGGTCGGCGGAACGATTGGGTGGAGAACGATGGGGGATCAGCACATGGTGCATGGCGGCCTCTCCCGCCTTGAGGCGATACTCAACCTCCCGTTCGGCAATATCGGCCGGCAGTGCAGTCGGTTGAATTTCTTCATCGAAAAAAGCACTCCCCGTCTCGCGCCGTCCCAGTATTTGCTTGTGATGACCTGGGAGGACGTACATCGTCCCATTTTCATCGTCGGCATCATCGAACGCAAGCCAGACCGACACCATGGGGCCGGACAGATTCCAATAGGTTCCATCCTGGTGCCAAGGTATAGCGCGGCCTGTCCGTGGCGGCTTGCAGATCAAATGCGTCGACCATAATACGACGTGCGGACCGAGAATTTGTTCCACAGCGTCCAGTACTATTGGAGTTGTGGCGATCTCCAGTAGCCACGGTTCCTGTTGGTGAGCCGAATAGATTTCGTCGGCCTGCAAGGATGAATGCAACTGTGCCAACATGACTGCCAAATTCGCACGCGCTGCCGACACCTGTTCGCCCGTCAATACTTTTCCCAGAAATAGGAAACCTTCGTCATCGAACTGTCGGTGCCGATCGATTGGCGGCGACGGGGAGTCGAATGGAGACATGTTTGGATCCGGATCTTGGCTAGCTGGTAGGAGGGACTACCCACGGTTGTTCACGGTAGTTGCGAATTGCCGCCGGGTCGCGCAAGAGTGGATATACGTACGAAAGGATCTTATCCTTGGTAGCACCCAGTACCAGTCCGTCGGCGCCGTCAGTGTCAAGAACACGATTGGGCATATTGGCGGTCCGTAGATGAGCGGCCCAGTTGAAGGTACTTATTCCATCCGCGCCGTCGTCATAAATCTTTAGGGCTTGACCACAAAGCTCGTCCTTGTAAAGCGCAACCAACATCGGCTCTTTTTCTTGGAGACTCTTCGGGCGGGGCAATTTCGTGTCGAGGTCGAAGATCGATGAATCGAAGGGTATTCCTGGAAAGAGCGTGGGATACACACCCGTTTTTGTGCCCGCTGCCAAATCCACGAATTCTCGAATGCGTGGTAGACCGGCCAAGAACAAGGATGGACAGATCGCGTCCACCCAACCTTGCGACAGCCACAATTTGAGGTCCAATCCGAGGTCCTGACATGAGCGGTCGTAAGGCTTTCGCGGCCCGTACATGCACCCGGGATAAACAAATGGGTGAGGGTCCGTATTCAGCGAAGGACAAACGCGAGCTTCGAGGAGTAGTCTTTTTCGTCCCTTTTTTTGTGCCGCTTCATCGAGCATCTGGCGGGTTTCCTGCACAAGTTGCGATAAGACGACGTGATTCTTTTCAGGATTCGAGACCATATGGTGATGCCGACGAAAATCAAACTCCAGTCCATCGATATCGTAGCGGTCCACAACGTCGCGAAAAATGTTCATGCGGTGTTGGTAGACTTGTGGAATAGCCCAATCGAGGCAGTTGCGGCCAGGGATTTTCCACTCGGGATGTTGACGCTCAAAGTCAGACAAGCTCGTTTGGCCGGAATAGTAATCCTCGGCGTTCATACGGTAACTTGCGAGGCAAAGAACATTACGTTGGCGACACGCGTCAATCGTAAGCTGAAGTGGGTCAGTGCCAGCATGGAATAGCTCTTGCATCGCCCAGGCCGAATTCTGAAATCGAGGCCGTTCGTACTCCGGGTTGGACATATACTGAGCGGCGGCAGCGTGGTATTTGTCGAGCGTATTCGTTACGGCACTGGGGTAAATTAAGGCGTCGGGACTGCCAACGTTTTGTGCCAAGACGCCGGGCTGCAGATCCAGAATCGCGAAGACCGCTCGCTGGTATTCATCGGGTGTACATTGCTTCCCAGATGAGGCCGCCAATATATTGTCAAAATCGTTGTTAAAGATCGTTCCCAGATGCTTTCCCGAAACTTCATCATTGTTTGATGCGGCATTGTTTGATGCTGCGGTTGACTTGTTGGACGCTTGAGTCAGCGAGAGTGCCGCCGCGCCGACCGCCCCACGGATAAAAAAGGTCCGTCGGTTCGATGTCATCAATGAGCTCCTCTCGGAAATGCAGTCTACGAAACCCCATTGGATCAAGTTTGGTACCAGGTGCAATGGGGCGACGGAAACCAGCCAAGGTAACCGTTGCCGTGTGACCAATAATTCGGTATGTTGCCGACGTAAGATCCGTGGTCGCGTGCGGCGAGATTTGGTCGTTCGGATCGGTTCTTTGGCCAGCGTTAGGGAAGTGTCTATGGAGTCATCGTATCGTGCGGAATTCGATCCAAGAATCATCGTTACCGCGGCTAGCGTGGTTGGTTGTAGCCCTGCTCATGCCGGTTGCGCTGCTCAATTACCTTGACCGTCAGTTGCTGGCGGCCATGAAGGTTTCGCTCATGAATGATATTCCGAGCATTGGAACCGAAGAGAATTGGGGGTTTATGCTGGGGCAATTCAAGTGGATTTACGCCGTCATGAGCCCCATCGGCGGGTACGTTGCCGATCGGATCAGCCGCCGTTGGACGATCTGCACGAGTCTGTTCGTTTGGTCGGCAGTCACTTGGTGGACGGGGCATGTTCACACATTTGAGCAATTACTCGCCGCGCGTTCGCTGATGGGGATTAGTGAAGCGTTCTATATACCGGCGGGCCTAGCTTTGATCGCCGACTACCATACAGGGAGTACGCGTTCTCGCGCTGTCGGCTTACACCAGATGGCGATCTATTCCGGCGTGATTGCCGGCGGGTTTGGCGGCTACATAGCAGATTCGCCGACTCTGGGATGGCGGTTTGCCTTTGATTTTTGCGGAATCTTGGGCATGATCTACGCCGTGCCACTTGTCTTTATCTTGCGAGACCGAATGACAACATTACGGCCAGGTAATTCGGACGCGGTTACTTCGAGTTCGCTACCTAGTTATCTTTTCAACGCATCCTATTTGCTTATTGTGGCTTACTTGACGCTCCGCGCGCTCGTAGTAGCTGGTTTTATTGCCGCCAAACCGGTTGTGGAACATCACGTTGTGATTCCTTGGAGCGGTGATACCTTCATGAGCGTGCCCACGCTAATACTTTTGGGGGGCTTGGGTATGTTCGCCGCAATCGTTGCGGCGATTGGTAACCGATTGAAAAACGGCAGAGATTCCGTCGCCAGAACGACGGCACTGACGTCATTATCCGAATTGTTTTCGAACGGGTCGTACATTCTTTTGGTGTTGTACTTTACGTTGCCCGCCTTGGCCGGTTGGGTCGTTCGCGATTGGATGCCGGCCATTCTCTCGAAACAGTACAACATCGGCCAAGGAAAAGCCGGTGTTGCAGCAACTCTTTATCTACAGATAGCTGCCGTCATCGGTGTCATGGTCGGTGGATATTTAGCGGACCGGTGGATGCAGACAAATATTCGCGCTCGCATCTATGTGAGTGCGCTTGGAATGATGCTGATTGTCCCAGCCATATTTGGCGTAGGAAGCGCAAGTTCCCTCTGGGGTTCTGTGATGTTTCTCATTCTGTTTGGCTTTGGCTGGGGTTTGTTCGATTGCAACAACATGCCAATCCTTTCTCAGATTGTTCGGCCACAGGTCCGCGCCACAGCCTACGGGATTATGAATATGGTCAGTATCAGTTGCGGCGGGCTCGGCGACTGGGGATTTGGCGTGCTACAGGACGAAGGTATTACCCTCAAGGCAATTTTTGGAGCCTTTGCGGGGGTCGCCATTTTTTCGACAATACTCGTCTTGTTGATTCGACCACGGCCCAGCTTGGCGGAAGAAGAGCAATCGTTGTGAAAACGATCCGTGGTCAATTGTTGCCTGCACGATGCACTGCCCAAATATTGCGAAACAGAACGGGATTACCGTGATCTTGGAGGAAGAGTCTTCCTTTGTCCGCTCCTTCGGGGTCGCCGGCGGGAGTTTCACTGGGGAGTTCCAAGTTATCGTGGATGACGACGCCATTGTGTTTGACAGTAATTCTTGCGTTGTTTGTTTTCTTGCCCGTATCGTCGAATCGTGCTGCCGTAAACTGGATGTCGTAGGTTTGCCAGGATTCAGGTGGATAGCACATATTGACTTTGGGTTTTTGGACCGAATAGATGCCCCCGCAGTCGCTGTCTTCCCCCGGTAATCCCAGCGAATCGAGTATCTGTATTTCGTATCGATTTTGCACGTAAATTCCACTATTTCCGCGTCCTTGTCCGCGCGCTTCCGGGACAAAGGGTGACCGAAATTCGATGTGCAAATCGTGATCTCCAAAAGTCTGTTGGGTGCTACAGCCGGTTGCTTGAAGCACCTTGGAATTTTCGAAATCGACCACTTTAACGTCTTGCCAGGCATCGGCATTCTGGCCATCGAACAAGATGATGGCATTTTTTGGGGGCTTTGCGCCCAAGGTGGGGCTTTGGCGTGAGACCTTTTTGAGTTTCCCCATGAGACGACCATTTGCATCGTAAAGCGACAGGACTTCATCTATCGCGGTCACCCGCACGTGATCGTTCTGAAGCACGACCTTATCGCCAGACCAGGCACCCTCTGCAGTGTGCACTTCGTCACCCCGTTGCCAACCGTCACCCGGAAGGCCCCCCATCAGTCCAATTCCGCGAAACTTGCCCTGGCCCAACGCAACGATCTGAACGCCCCACTGCACTTCGCCTTCCAGCTTGCCCGCGTATTCTCCTTGGATGGCGCGATCTCGAGCAACTGCTGATTCTTCGGCGAACAATGAGCCCTGGATTGTAAATTGAGCGAATGCCAAAGTGGCCATCAAGCAAAGTCGCAAATTGAGTGTCATGGTTGGGGATCTTTCAAGACTAAAGGGTAAAAAAAAGTTGCGACGTAGATTCTGATGCCATTTTGACTAAGATTCAAGCTGCATCAGGAATTTTCTGTGCGGTTTTCCTCGGCGGCACTTGGGCGATAGTAATCCAATCGTAACTTCCACGACTCCCGTACCGGTTGAGTGAGTTCGATACATGCAACGCCAATTTGGGCGACGGCGGCTGCTTGCGGGATGCAGTTATCTCCTGAAATCACGTCAATGTCGTCTCGCGTGGCGAACGGGTGACGTAGTTCACAGGCCAGGACCGTGTCTCCCGGGGCAAGAAGTTCGTGCCAGTCGTCACGCGGCAAGAGTCGTGCCGAGGAATCAATTTGGCGCCATTGTTTGCCACAATCGTCATGACGCCACATCGTCCCCACGAGGTCTCCTCGTTGACCATCAATGAACGTCCACAGGCGGCCAGTGCGAGGGGCCGTTTGATGCGCCAGGACCTTGAGCGAATTGACGCCGACCAAACGCGCCCCGACGGCGAAGGCGAGCGTCTTGGCAGCAGTGAGACCGATCCTTAACCCAGTGAAAGAACCAGGTCCGATTCCCACCGCCACAAGACCGAGTTCGCTTGGAGGCAATTGTTGCTCGCGCAACAGATCTCGGAGGAGAGGAATGAGACCTACCGCCGTGCGGATGGAACTCGGAAGTGCTCGTTGCACGATCTCACCTCCCGGCGCCAGTAAGGCAACAGATGCGCTGCGGGTGGACGTTTCAATGGCGATAGTCCACATTTTGGTTTCCCTAGTGGCGTAATAACCGGGGCGGTCGTCGTCGAGTGATTGCACTGCGCACGTCACGGCAGCTTGGCATGAAGTGACGCACGGTGCAAGTCAAGGTGCCCTGTGGGTTGACCTCCCCACGCCCCCTCCCTAGACTCCCAGAAGTTCGGTTTGCAACGATCGTATTGGGTGGAGAATTGTTCGCCCAGCGTTGGGTTGGGCGCCGCGATGAGCTAGACTATAAGAATTACAATTGCTCCACTTCGGATAAGGGCTTCTCGGTTTGAAACGCGCGCTTATTAGTGATATTCACGGTAATCTTGAAGCGCTTCGTGCAGTCCTGGACGATGTCCGTGAGCAAGGCATTCGTGAGATCTATTGTCTAGGGGACATTATTGGGTACGGACCGAATCCGCGCGAATGTCTGGACACGGTCACGGAATTCGACGCGTGTATCCTCGGAAATCACGACCAAGCGGCCCTGTTTGACCCAGATGGATTTAATCCAGTTGCCTTGCGGGCTATCTACTGGACCCGTGAACAATTGGAGTCTGGACCAGGCAGTCCCGCGGCCATGTCACGCCGCTGGGATTTCTTAGGGGAACTTCCCAGTAGTAAGAATGAAGGCGAATTTCTTTTCGTCCATGGTTCACCGCGTGAGCCCACGAATGAATATGTTTTTCCAGAGGACGTCTACAACCAAACGAAGATGCGCAGTCTGTTTGGGCGTATCGAATTGTTTTGCTTTCAGGGGCATACTCATGTCCCAGGGGTGTTTACGGAATCTGGGGAATTTATCAGCCCTGAGGAATGCGGCTACTGTTATTCGCTGAGTGACACGAAGGCCATGGTGAATGTTGGATCCGTGGGACAACCGCGTGATAGTGACCCACGTGCCTGCTATACGATCCTCGAGGAACGACAAGTCCGATTTCGGCGTGTCGAGTATCCGTTTGAGGAGACGATCGCCAAGATATACGCACAGCCCAGCCTTGATAACATGTTGGGCGATCGCTTGCGTGAAGGACGCTAGCCCCCGGCGCTTTTTGCTTGGCGGTGGCCATCGCGCGGCTGTAGTTGCTGTCGTGCCTCTTGGCGGGGTATTTTTTGGTGAACTCATCTTGTGTCCCACACAGCCATCGGCTATTGATCCCCATCCCGAAAAATGTCACTCAAAGAACTTGCCTAAAAGATTGGCCGTGCGGTAGCGCAGACGGTCACGAGTTCAGCAGTACACCGAATGGTTTGAGGGAGGCAACTTTGGGGAGAGGCCTGCGTCGGGCCTAGGCTCTTCAATAGCTGGTTGGAGGCGATTCGAGCATGATGTCTTCGCAGTACGGCCGACAAACGGCTATGGTAATAGATCGTTTTCGTGAGTTCACGGTACTGGTGATCTGTTGTGCGTTGGCGCTCGTATTGACCTTGACCTTGTCCCCGGCAAGTTACGCACAAGGTATGCTGGGCGGAGGCGCGAACGCGCCAGGTATGGGCACACCCAGTAGTCTGGCGAAAGAACGGCGACGTGAACCACAGTATGCTCCTGTGGGGCCTCAAATCCCCGTGGCCGAGGTTCGCATCACCGGAAACGACGCCGTCTCGACCGACAAGATTCGGTCCTACTTGCAGACTCGTGTACGTCGCGCTTTCGATCCAGAGCTTGTACAACGTGATGTACGCGCGCTGATGGCAACTCGGCTGTTTCGCGACGTCAAAACGCTTAAAGAAGAGACTGACGAAGGTATCGTCATCACCTACGAAGTAGTTGAGCAGCCTACGGTGCACTACATTCGATTGGAAGGCAATGAACTTTCCGAAAAAAAGTTGATCAAGCAAACCGGTCTGAGCATCGGTTCGGCCCTTAATCCCTATGCCGTCGAAGAGGCTCGCCGCAAACTCGAACAATACTATCACGATAAAGGATATACGGACGCTACCGTGGAAATTCGTGAAGGGGCACAATCCGGAGATCGTGGTGTCGTCTTTGGGGTGACGGAAGGAAATCGAGTACGGGTGTGGAATACCAAGATCGAAGGCAATACATTTCTATCGGATTCGGTACTCGAGACACGAGCCGGACTACAGACGAAACATGGAATTTTGTGGCTGGTCAATGGTCAATTGAAAAAAGACGAATTGGAACAGGACGTGCAACGGTTAACGGCGTATTACCGCCGCTTTGGTTTTTATCAGGCCGTCGTGCGGGGCGAAGTGGAGCCGAATTCATCTGGAAAGTGGGTCACGGCGGTTTTTCATGTGGAAGAAGGGCCGCGGTTTGCAGTCCATGATATCAAGATCGAAGGCAATAAAGTCTTCGATGAAGAACTGCTAAGGGAGTTACTGCAACTCAATTCTGGCGAATCGTTTGTGCTTGATGAAATGCAACGGGATCTCGCTCGGATACGCGACCACTACGGCGGACAGGGCTACGTTTTTGCTGATATCAAAGCGGAACCAACATTCTTACTGGGTGACTCTGCGGAACTCGATATTGTCTACCATGTTGAGGAGGGACGGCCCGCCTACGTGGATAACATCTACGTCAATATTCGTGGCTCTCATCCACACACGAAGAAAAGTCTGGTGATCAATACGGCTGGCATTTCTCCGATGAAATTGATTGATATCCGCGAAGTTCGTGCGGCCGAGCGTCGACTGGGGGCATCGGGAATTTTTCTGAATGATCCGTCGCGCGGTGTTCGGCCTGAGATTGAAATTTTGCCAAAAATAGACGGAGGTGGGCAGGTTCTGCCTGCTAACTACGACGAGGAGTCCGGGTCGACGCAAATCGAATAGTTTTAGGCCAACAAGGAGTTGGTGTTCTCCGTCAAATTTCCCATAGAGCCGGCATGACGCGTTATTACTTACTACTGATAGGACTCAGTTGCCTTGGTTGTGCTGCTGCGCACAATAAAGTGCCTGATGGACTTTCGCCGAGTCAATTGGGGTACCGCCGGGGTGTGCTTCCGAATGTCGACGCGAAGCAAAGTCCGTTGAAATCTCCGGGGTCGGCCGACGAAGAAGTGACGGTTCGCGGGCAAAGTCCAGAGACTGCTCGGGACCCTTGGTCGGGGACCTGGGATGGTCGTCGTCCTATGCCTGCCTCAAGCGCTCCGCCAGTGAGCCCGCGCGTAGCGCAAGCCGATTCGCTGTGGACCGCACCAGGATCACAAAGTCCAGCTCCGCCGACCAATGCCTGGGGGCCGGGGCCGGGCTATACGCCCGCAGGTCCCACCGGTCGCGGTGTTCCGCCGACCACTGGGTATCCTTCCACGTCACCCGGTTATGGAATGGCGTCTCCGGGCTATTCAGGACAGCCGGGGAGTTATGGTGCCTCCGCCGGAGCGCCACTCCCTCCACCATCGGCAGTTACGCCTGATCCGTCTCCACTTGGCGGTGGGCCACTTGCCTGGCCTGATGGTCGAATACCGGCAGACCTTGTGATCAATGTGGAAGAAACGACCACCGGGCGCTTTATGATCGGTGCAGGCGTCAATTCCGACGCAGGAGTGACGGGCCAAGTCACCATCGACGAACAGAACTTCGATTGGCGAAGATACCCCCGTAGCTTCGACCAGATCATTGACGGCACCGCGTTTCGTGGTGCCGGTCAAAGGTTGCGGATCGAAGCGATGCCGGGCACGAGGGTTCAGCGGTACATGGTGAACTTCGTGGAACCTTATCTTTGGGATACGCCCGTCAGTCTAAGCCTCAGCGGATTTCTCTTCGATCGAAATTATTTTGACTGGGATGAGCGACGATTGGGAGGCCGCGCTGGATTGGGATATCGGCTGACTCCTGATTTGTCGGTCAATGTGGCGGGGCGTGGCGAGAATGTGAATATTCGCAATCCTCGCGTTCGGGGCGTGACTGCACTGGAAGAAGTATTGGGAGATAACGAGCTGTGGAGCGGAAAAGTAACGGTGACGCATGACACGCGGGACGTGCCATTCTTTCCAACCACGGGGCACATGCTGGAGCTAAGTTACGAGCAAGCATTCGGAGACTTTGATTTTCCACACGCGACGATCGACTATCGACGTTATCACCTGCTGATGGAGCGTCCGGATAGTTCCGGCCGTCACGTCTGGGGAAATTCGATAAAATTTGGCTTTGCGGGTTCCGACACTCCAGTGTTTGAAAACTTCTTTGCGGGTGGGAGCACAACGATGCGAGGATTTAGTTTCCGCGGCGCTTCACCGATGGACAGTGGCGTGATCGTGGGAGGTACATTCAGCATCCTGGGGTCATCAGAATACTTCATTCCCATTACGGCAGATGATATGCTCAAG
>JAQCHP010000132.1 GCA_027619595.1 Planctomycetota bacterium | reverse complement strand
AAAAAAATCCCGGGGGTTTGGGGGCTGGCCCCCAAGGGGGAAGACAAACAGCGAAGCCTCCACTAAAATTCTCTCTAATTCAACCAGGAAACTGTCTCATTCGCGTTGACACATTCCGGAACCCGACCCCAGCACGATGTCTCTTAATCGCACTGTGCCCGCATCGGTTCCATCAGTTTTCCATAGCTCATAGCCTGTTGTACCATCATTGGCTGTGAAATAGAGCGTTCCATTCACGTTAGTGAGATGATTGACGCGTGAGGTCCTTAATCTCGGAGCAATTTCCTTGACTCCAACGGTTCCGCTTTCAGTTCCATCGGATTTCCATAGCTCATGGCCCTGGTTGCTTGTGCCATCATCGGCTACGAAATAGAGCGTGCCGTTCACGTTGGTGAGGGAACTGCGAGATGATGAGTAGAACCCAGGTAGACTGTCCTTGATGAGCACGGTTCCGTCGTTGGTTCCGTCGCTCTTCCAGAGCGCATGGCCCGAAGTGCCACCATTATTGACTATGAAATAGAGGGTACCATCCACGTTGGTAAGGGACCTAGCATATGATGAGTTGGGACCGGGCTGAATGTCTTTGACTTGCACGGTTCCGTTGTCGGTACCATCGGTCTTCCATAGCTCATTGCCTGTTGTACCATCATTGGCGGTAAAAAAGATCGCGCCGTTCACGTTGGTGAGCGACGCGGGAGATGATGAGGATGACCCATGCAGAATGTTCTTGACCCGCGCGATTCCGTTGTCGGTACCATCGGTCTTCCATAGCTCAATGCCTGTTGTACCATCATTGGCGGTGAAATAGAGCGTGCCGTTCACGTTGGTGAGGGACGCGGGAGATGATGAGTAGGCCCCAGGCCGAATGTCCTCAACCCGCACGGTTCCGTTTTCGGTACCATCCGTTTTCCACAGCTCTTCGCCTGTTGTACCATCATTGGCGCGGAAATAGAGCGTGCCGTTTACGGTGGTGAGGTACCTGGGATATGATCCGGCATCGAACCCAGGCGTAATGTCCTTGACTAGCACGGTTCCGTTTTCGGTTCCATCGGTCTTCCATAGCTCTGCGCCTGTTGTACCATCATTGGCTACGAAATAGAGCGTGCCGTTCACGTTGGTGAGGTACCTGGAAAATGACCCGGAGGCCCCACGGTGAATGTCCATAACTCGCAAGGTTCCTTCGTCGGTTCCATCGCTCTTCCATAGCTCAATACCAGCCAAAGTATCGAACGCAGTAAAGTACACGATCGATCCAACTTCGGTGAGGGACGAGAGACTCGAATTTGTCGGAGCCGTGTTAATGTCCTTCAGTAAATGAACCGTTTCGAAGGCGAGTAATCGTCGGTCTTCCAGACGCTCCAGTACGAGGAGATGACGATGTCGCAACTTTTGTTGTTGTCGCTGCTGGGATCGCATGCGTAAGACTTCCCATTCAATTGGGGTGACATTCCGTAATCGCACTGCTTTTTCGCGGTGTCTACCGCCGCATCACATATCGCGGCTTGCTCCTCAATATATCCATCATCGCCCAATTTACCAGCGGAAAGACCGGAATTACATGAAAGAATTTGACACTTCCACTGTCGGCGTCCCAGTGTCTTAGAGTGTGTCTCGACGAGCGTTTCTATGTTCGTCCGACGTCATGCCGTCGATCAAGGAAAGTAACTGGGCTATCTGTTATTGGTAATACAGTTCGCGGTTTCCACTTCGGCTGGGCTGTAAACAAGTTACGGACGAATCGGCTTGACTGCTTGTAACCCGACGCGTTAGCGAGGGAACGTCTCGCGGACATGGAATTCGGCGCATTGATCGACCGTCGGTCTGCTGGGGCTCTTAGGCCTGCGTCGTTCCGAACCTTGGATCCCTCGCTTACGCGGCGGGTTACAAGACTAATGTGTTACCGAGGAATCGGCTGGTCTGCTTGTAACCCGACGCGTAATCGAGGGAATGATGACGTTTATGATACGCGGTGCGTGATCGCGCGTCGGTCCGACTAGACGTCAGAAGTTTGACGTTACTTTGAGAACGTTGCGTGACCTGTGGAGACTACCGCCTTCGGCTGGTGCGTGGAGCGCGCCGTGCGAAGGGGGCTTGTGCGACATCGTTCCACTGCAAGACGGTTGGGACGAGCCAATCCCCCGGTTCGCTCTTTTGCAGTACAAGATCGACCTGTTTTGGTGCGGTGGTCGTGGACTTGGGGATAGTTCTCAACGGCGCGGTGGGGGCTGATTGGGGTGTGACGGCGTTTCGCGGTGGCGTCGTATCGGTCCATTGCGCGAAGACGCTGGCCACATCCGAACCATCGACCCAACCATCCAAATCAAAATCACCCTGGTCCCATCGACGATGGGATGCGCCCCAGTGCCTGTAGACTTCCGCCAAATCGGAACCGTCGACCATTCCGTCCAGGTTGATGTCCCCCTGAAGAGCAACTCGCAGAGAAGTTTGATAGTCGTCCCCCGAAACGCCATCACTGTTACCGTCAAGTTGTGTGCCAACGCTATTCTGAATGCCCGTCGCTCGCATCCCCACCTGGTACAGGCCATGCTCCAGGACTAGTCCTGCCAAGTGGAATCGCACCTGATTCGGCACACCGGTCGGAACAACCGTGGCCAGTGTCGTATCGACGGCTATGTTGGTGCGTGTGTTGAATAACGTGAGGTCCGACCCTTGCAACGATGAAGCGACATCCTGACTGAAAGTCACCGTGAGTGAACTCAGCGTATCGAACCGTTGATCTCCACCATTACGCACAACGTCGACGACGACGGGCGCTGGTCCACGTCGGAAACCGGTATCGGCCACGCTGAAGTCGCTCGCTCCGTCGGCGTTGAAGGCCTTAACCCAGTAATAGTACGTTTGGTTGGGGAGAGCCGTCGAGTCAAAAAAGTTGGTGGCGTTGGTGGGAATTGTATGGTAGTGCGCCTGCGAACCCGGCGTCGTGTTGAAGGGGAGTGTTACGCTGTTGCTCCCCCCTCCGGTGCCTTTTTGGTAAAACAGTGACAATGTCTCCATCGGCAAGTGCGTTCCGATACTGCCGAGCGACATATTCTGAAACTTACCCGCTCCGGCGACGCCACGGCGAATATTGTTATTCGAAATAACAACCGTCACCCCGAGGTCGATTCGGCTCAGGATGATCTGCTGGGTTGCAAGGGGGAGTGCCGAGAACCCTGGAAGCACCCGTTCGTCAGACGGCGAGGTGGGTAAGGGGGTCAACCCAACTGTTGAGCTTTCCACGAACCAATTGATTGCGCCGGTACCGGAGGAGGGTCCGGTCGAGACGATAAGTTCTCCGCTAAATGGACAATAGACAACCTCAACAGCGTTGGCGCCGAACGTCGCATCGAGGTCGTTGGGGCGTGGGCAACCGTTTGGCAATTCAATCGATGTGGCAGTCGCGACGTTGTTGGTAACGCTTCGCCAAAGTTCGTAGCGTGATGCCGTAGCGGAGAGGATCCAGGAAACGTTGATGCCGGTGGCCGACTCACCATCGCTGGCAACAACGCCGCTGGGGGCCAAAGGGGGAAGTCCGGGGACGGAACCGGCGTCCGCGGTGCTACTGAAGTTACTAACACCCGAATCGTTCTTGGCGAGAACCCAATAATAGTAGACCTGTCCAGGAACGATCGCGACGTCATCATAGGTCGGTGCATCGATATTATCCGCGACGCGAACCGTGGAGTTTATGTCCAACGTCGTACTCCGCCACACTTCGTACTTCGTCGTGCCACCCAACGGATTCCAGGTGACACGGATCCGATCGGTGAACGTGCGGTCGCTGGCGTTAACTCCTGTCGGTGCTGGGAGAACACCGCCGCGGCTGCCAGAATCTCCTTCGCTGAAGAGACTTGGACCCTCCGGATGGACCGCTTTGACCCAATAATGCCACGTCTCGCCGGGATTGGTCGTTGTGTCGCTAAATCGTGGTGCGGAAGCGGAAGAGTTTGTGAAAAGGGCCTGTGAGCCGGTCACTGTACGAAATGGAATCGTAACGCTGTTGATACCTCCGCCGACAGCGTTTTGGTAAAACAAAGAAAGGGAATTTACGGGCAAATTCGCGCCAATGTTTCCCAGGGAAAGATTCTGGAATTTACCACCTCCGGCCAGACCGCGGCGACTCGTGTTATTGGAAAGGCCCACCGTTACACCAAGGTCGAGTCGGTTTTGAATGACTTGTTGTGTGCCCGGGGGAAGTGCTTCATATCCGGGAAGCAGCATGTCATCGCCCGGGGAGATTGGTAACGGAGTTAATTCAGCGGTGGAGCTTTCCACATAGAAGTTAATCGCACCAGTGCCCCCGGACGGTGCCGTCGACACGATCAATTCCCCCGTATCAACGCAATAGACAACTTCGACGGCGTTGGTACCGTATTCCGGGTTGAGTGGTCCTGGTCCATTGCAACCCGTAATCGATGCGGGTAGTCGTGTCGCCGTATCGACATTGTTGGTCGCGCTGCGCCAGATTTCATATTGCGCAACGCCAGGCACAGTATTCCAAGTGATCTCGATTCCATTAGCAACGGTACCATCGCTGGCGGTGACACCGGTCGGCGCGGCAAGGTCAATGAAACGCATTCCGGCATCAGAAATACTGAACGCCCCATTTCCCGCCTGATTCGTCCCCCGCACCCAGTAATAGTGGACTCGGTTGACGACGGCCGTAATGTCGTCGTAGGAACTGCCACCTACCGTTGTGATTTGTGTGGCCGTATTGATCGAGTTGGTATCGCTGCGCCAAATCTCAAAAGAGACGTCATTGCCGGCCGTCCAAGTGATTTGGACTTTGTCGGAAAACGTACGGTCGCTGGCGGAAACATTCAGCGGCTGACGCGGTACGTCCATTGCCGCTCCAGAGTCGGGTACGCTAAAGACGCTCGTTCCGTTGGGATTGTTCGCCTTTACCCAGTAGTAGTAGGTAACGCCTCGCGATACCGACGCATCAAAATACTCGCGGACAGTAATGTTTCCGCTGATCATGGTTGCCGTTGCCGAGTCTTCGGCCGTATTGCGCCAGAGCTGGTAGCTTGTGGCTGTCAACGATGGAGACCAAGTGATTTGTACATGGTTTAGGAGTGTGCCGTCGCTGGCGGTCACATTCAGTGGTGCGGCCGCAATGCCGAAACGTACGCCACTATCGCCATTGCTGAAATCACTTGTTCCGTTGAGATTGCCAGCTTTGATCCAGTAGTAGAAGGTTTGCTCCGGTATAGCCGATGTGTCGTTATAGAAGGTATTGAAGCTAGATCGTGACGCTAACAAAGTTGCCGTCGTTGTGTCGAGCGTTGTGTTTCGCCACACCTCGTAGAACGAGGCGAATGGCGAATGCTGCCAAACAACTTGCACATGGCCAGCGTCTGAATTGTCGCTGGCGGTTACTTGGGTAGGTGTCTGGGGTATGCCGAACCGTGTACCGGCGTCAGCTAGACTGAAGTCGCTGGCGCCGTTCAGGTTGGTCGCCTTCACCCAGTAGTAGTAGACCTGCTCCGGAACGGCCGTCGTGTCATCGTAGATATTACCCACTATGTTGCCGGCAATCATTGTGGCCGCTGCGGAATCGAGAGCTGTGCCGCGCCAAACTTCGTACTGAGCAGCTTGGACCGCCCCTGCCCATTGAACACGTACTCTGTCACTAAATCCCCGATCCGTAGCACTGACATTCGTTGGAGCCAGCGGCACGCCGAACCGTGTACCGGTGTCGGAGCTGCTGAATTCACTTGTTCCGTTGATGTTTGTGGCCTTTACCCAGTAGAAATAGATCTGCTCCGGAACGGCCGTCGTATCGCCATAAGATGTAGTCGTTACCTCGCCGCCAATCTTCGTGGCCGTCGTAGAATCCATCGTAGAGCTGCGCCAAACTTCGTATCCGGTTGACTGGCTGGCGGCTGTCCATTGGATCTGAACTCTGTCAGAGAATTGCCGGTCACTAGCAGTTACGTTCGTTGGCGCCAGCGGTACGCCGAACCGGGTACCGGTGTCAGACCTGCTGAAATCACTCTGACCAAGGAAGTTAGTGGCCCTTACCCAGTAGTAATATACTTGTAGTGGGATTGCCGAAAGATCGTCGTATCCAGGCACCTGAGAGACCGACAGCAGTGTAGCACTTGCCGTATTGTCTTCTGTGCTGCGCCAAATCTCGTAGCTTGTCGCTGACGCTGCGGCGTTCCAACGAATGGCGATCCGATCATGCAACGTATTGTCCGTTGCCACAACGGAAAGCGGAACGAGCGGGACGCCAATTCGTACCCCGGTATCGGAAACGCTGAAGGGGCTTGCACCTGCGGCGTTAACACCCTTAACCCAGTAGTAATAAGTCTCTCGTGGAACGGCCGTCACGTCTTCATAAGCGGTGTCGAGTACGTGGTCAGCGAGCTTGGTCGCCGATGCCGTATCGTTCGTAGTGCTTCGCCATACTTCGTAGTGGGTGGCGCCGAGAGTTGGCTGCCAATTGAGGAGCACGCCATCATGATACGCATTGTCACTGACTACTACATCGGATGGTGTGAGGGGTACTCCGTACTGTAGTCCGACATCGGAAGCGCTGAATTCACTAGTGCCGATGGCGTCGTTGGCGGAGATCCAATAGAAATAGGTCTGGTGCGTCACCGGCGGAGTATCGTCGTAGGTCGTGTCCATTACGTGGGCCGATAACTGCGTGGCGGTAGCTGGATCGTTGATTGTGTTCCGCCATATTCGATAGCTCGTTGCTCCTAGCGACGCTGTCCAGTCGATCTGTATTTTGTCATGAAACGTGCCGTCGCTGGCTACGATTCCGCTAGGGGGTAAAATCGCGTCCGACTGTGTCAATAGAAACCTGACCTCTAAGCCAAACTCATCGTCAGTCGCCACAAAATAGAGCGTGTTGTTTACGTTGGTTAGGTACCAGGGATATGAGGATGAGGCCCCTGGACGAATATCGTTGACTTGCACGGTACCGTTTTCCGTTCCATCGGTCCTCCATAGCTCAAAGCCTGTTGTGCCATCGTTGGCCGTGAAATAGAGAATGCCATTTACGTTGGTGAGGGACCTGGGAACTGACGAGGCGGATCCCGGCAGAATGTCCTTGGCTCGCACGGTTCCGTTTTCGGTTCCATCGGTCTTCCATAGCTCCATGACCTGTTGTGCCGTCATTGGCTACGAAATAGAGCGTGCCGTCCACGTTGGTGAGGGACCAGGGACTTGATGAGTTGTCCCCGGGCAGAATGTCCTTGATTTGCATGGTCCCGTTGTCTGTTCCATCGGTCTTCCATAGCTCATCGCCTGTTGTACCATCATTGGCTAGGAAATAGAGCGTGCCGTTCACGTTGGTGAGGGACCTGGGAAATGATCCGGAGAAACTAGGGCGAATGTCCTTGACTCGCACGGTCCCGTTTTCGGTTCCATCGGTCTTCCATAGCTCAGAGCCTGTTGTACCATCATTGGCTAGGAAATAGAGCGTGCCGCTCACGTTGGTGAGGGACCAGGGACTTGATGAGTCGGCCCCAGGCCGAATGTCCTTGACTCGCATGGTTCCGTTTTCGGTTCCGTCGGTCTTCCATAGCTCATAGCCTGTCGTGCCATCGTTAGATCGGACATAGAGCGTGCCGTTCAAGCTACTGAGCGATTCTGTAATTGATGACGACACAGGCCGAATGCCCATGACTCGCACGGTTTCATTTTCGGTTCCGTTGCTCTTCCATAGCGCTCGGCCGAATGTGTTATCTTGGGTTGCGAAATAGAGAGTGCCGTTCACGCTGGTGAGGTATCTGGGAGATGATCCGGAGGATTCAGGGTGAACGTCCTTAACTAGGACGGTACCGTTCTCGGTTCCATCGGTCTTCCAAAACTCAAAGCCTGTTGTGCCATCATTGGCTCGGAAATAGAGCGTGCCGTTCACGTTGGTGAGGGACCTGGAAACTGACGAGGCGGATCCGGGCCGAATGTCCTTGACCCGCACGGTACCGTTGTCGGTCCCGTCGGTCTTCCATAGCTCAACGCCTGTTGCGCCGTCATGGGCGGTGAAATAGAGCGTGCCGTTTACGTTGGTGATGGACCCGAGATATGATGAGGAGGGCCCAGGCCGAATGTCCATGACGCGCACGGTTCCAATGTCGGTTCCATCGGTTTTCCATAGCTCTCCGCCTGTTGTACCATCGTTGGCGGTGAAATAGAGCGTACCGTTCACGTTGGTGAGTGATACGGGAGATGACCCTGAAGACCCGGGGTGAATGTCCTTGACTCGCACGGTTCCGTCTTCGGTTCCATCGGTCTTCCATAGCTCAACGCCTGTTGCGCCGTCATGGGCGGTGAAATAGAGTGTGCCGTTCACATTGGTGAGGGAACGGGGATATGATCCGGAGGACCCAACGAAAATGTCCTTAACAAGCACAGTTCCGTCTTGGGTTCCGTCGGTTTTCCACAGCTCATTGCCTGTCGTACGATCATAGGCTAGGAAATAAAGCGTGCCGTTCACGTTGGTTAGGTAACTGGGGGATGATCGGTAGGACCCAGGCGATATGTTCTTGACTAGTACGGTTCCTGAGTCGGTTCCATCGGTCTTCCAGAGTTCAGCGCCATTCAACGTATCAACCGCAGTAAAGTACGCGATCGCTCCAACTTCGGTGATGGACGACGGACTCGAACTCGCCGGAGCCGTGTTAATGTCCTTCAGCAAATGAACCGTCTCGAACGCGAGTAATCGTCGGTCTTCGAGACCCTCTAGGGTGAGGCGATGACGATGTCGTAACTTTTGTTGTTGTCGCTGCTGAGATCGCATGCGTAAGACTTCCCATTCAATTGGGGTGACATTCCGTAATCGCACTGCTTTTAAGCGGTGGTTCACCGCCGCATCACATATCGCGGCTTGCTCCTCAATATAGCCATCATCGCCCAAATTACCAGCGGAAAGCCCCGATTCGCATGAAAGTAGTTGACACTTCCACACTTGCCGTCCCAGTATTGTTTTCGAGTGTGTCTCGACGGGGTTCCTAAGTTCGTCGGACGTCATGCGGTCGATCAAGGAAAGTAAATGGGCTATCTGCTATTAGTAATACAATTCACGGCTTCCACTCCTGATGGGACGTGAACAAGTTAAGGCCGAATCGGCTCATCTGCTTGTAACCCGACGCGTTAGCGAGGGAAGTTTGACGTTCGAGTTACCCGGCGCATGATCGACCGTCGTTCTGCTGGGGCATTTGGGCCTGCGGCGTTGAGGGCAACGCCGCAGGTGATTTATTTTTCGTAGGAATAAATTGGTCTTAGCGAAATTGGTAAAGTGAAAAGATCGAAATTCTTTTTGGGGACGCTGAGTCGAGGTGTTGTTCAACAGCCCGGAGGGCAATGCCGTAGCTGATTTATTTAGAGCAAGAAAAGATCGGGTCTGAGCCAGATTGGTAAAGTGAGAAAAGCGAAATTCTCATCAGAATCCCTGAATCGGGGCGAATTTCAAAAGCCCGGAGGGCGGCATATCCCTGCCGGTGGCGTAAGCCACCGGACCGTTGACAAATAAACTCTCCAGCCCGGAGGGCGGCACATGAATACCGTTATTTCAAGAGATACTCGAGATCACATGCAATGTCATGTTCTACAAGAATTTGCAAGTACTCATCCTGAGGTGTGCGTGCTTGAAGTTCCCAACAAATCGCATTGCATGGCCTTGTGTCGCCCTCCGGGCTAGAGTCATTGAGTGTCTGCTATCCGGTGGCTTACGCCGCCGGCAGGGATATGCCGCCCTCCGGGCCATTGGAATGCTCCTTTCTCATTGTTGCCATTTCAACAAAACCGCAATTTTTCGCAAAATATATCAGCTACAGCGTTGTGTTCCGGTCTTTGGTTCCCTCGCTTACGCGTCGGGTTACAAGACGAGCGCGTTACCGAGGGATCGGTTCGCGTTTATGGGCCTAGAGTCACCTTCCGATGGACGCTCTGTGCTGATACGTTCTTGAAGGAGCTCGTCGTGAGTTCGTCCGCCGTCACCCTAGAGGACGATCAAGCAGGGAACAATTATCTTAGCGCCATGAATGTGCGCGAAGAATTCCGCCATCACGTTGAGCGGCGCTAGACGCTAGTTCACCGATCCAAATTGCCGTAGGAAGGTTGGAGTGGAAAATACATCAAATGACCCGGAACTGTTGCGATCGACCATTCTAAAGACCATCGACGCGCGAACGACACATCGGGGAGAAATGGTATTGCCCTGTATCCCTGCGGCGCTGGAGTACTATGTCCAGAAAGCGGGAGATTTTTTCCGTGAACTAGGGAAACCGTTATCGCTTCCGGAGTTGGATGAACTGCGGTCCCTTTTGGAGAAATCGCTGAACGACGGGTTCCGCTCATCGGGCAATAACCACTTGGTGTTGTCGTACGAGACATCCGCCACACCATTCCTCGCCAAGAATTTGGCGTGTAGCGTGGCGCTGAAACCGACACCCGAGGCTGGAAAATACGAACATTGGCGGCAGACGCGAGAAGACGGGACGCTCTTCGGTACCCATCCCGATGCACGCGTCGTCTCGCTGGTGGAGTCGTTGGTCGATCCCTGCGATGCGCCGATCTTAGACATCGGCGCCGGGAACGGGCGCAATGCCATCCCCTTGGCGCAACGGCGACATCCTGTGGACGCGATTGAGATGACTCCACGGTTCGTCGAACAACTGCAAGGGGCGGCGAAGGGGGGCTCCCTTCCGCTGCGCGTGATGGAGGGGGATTTTTTTGCGCCGGCCACCCTGCTTCCCGAACACTATTATCAAATGATCGTGTTGGCCGAAGTGGTGTCGGACTTTCGCGGGTGGGACCAGTTGCGGCAATTGCTTGTTCGCGCGAACCAATGCCTCCGCGCAGGGGGATTGCTCGTATTTAATGTCTTCTTGTCCGATGCCAACTATGAGCCCGACGACCTTGTGCGGCAGATGGCAGAAGTTGCTTGGGCGTGTTTGTTTACGCCGGCCGAACTCCACCAGTCCATGGTCGGTCTACCGCTCCAAATCATTGCCGATGACTCGGTGGTGCTGTTCGAAAAGCAGCATCTGCCTCCGCAAGCTTGGCCACCGACCCCCTGGTTCGAGTCGTGGGCGTCGGGGCGGAGTATTTTTCCGCTTTCCTACGGTCGCCCACCGGTAGAGATGCGCTGGATCGTGATGCGCAAACAAGCCGAGTACTAACGGATTGCGTGCAGAGTGCCTTCACGTACCAACGGCCCGAACGCTATGTTCGCTAATGGCCGGAGTGTTTTCGGTAGCATCTTGCTGTAACGAGTGACGCAACGTGCGAAATGAGTCGGGGACAAACGAGGCTGTGCGTCGAGCGTATGGTCGGAGGCCAGCGTAGGTTCGGAGGATCAGCGACGGGGTCATGCGCAACATTCCTACCAAGATTCCCACGGCGGCCCGCGTCGTCCACGGCAACGTCGGCTGGCGCTTTTGTTTCGCGAAACTAGAGTTTTTTTCGAACCGAGCCTGCAGCAAGTCACGGGAGAAGGGAATTCTGAGGAATTCGCAGATCTTGGTGATCTCTCGTTCAACGTCGCGCTGGAGCGATTCGTAGGTTGTGAGATGACCGCCGCTGCGACGCAGGGCTCTTCGGAGTTGCTTTTCGGCCAAGACAAATCCGAACGCGATCGACATGTACGATTCGTTTCGCCCCTCCCGTTTTGATAACGCATGCGTTGAGTGAATAACGTCCAAGGCATTACGGACGATAAACAGGACAGCAGCGTCGGGAAAATCGCGTAACGCACTGTCAAGCGAATCGGGGCCAAATTTTTGTAGCCAGTGGGAGGTTCCGTTGATTTCCGCGAAGCGATCCATGGTCAATTTCAGAAGGGTCGCGGGCGTTCTTGATTCTTTGGGTAGTCGTGCGAAAGATGTTACGTCCACCTGCGAGATACGTACGAAATCGGACATATTCCAAAGCGCCAAAAATGCTGCATAGTCGTCGTCGGAATCGAAGTCAAATTTGCGAGGTACTTCGCTCAGGATATCGCATTCAACAATCCCCTGGTATTCTTCTGCCTGCACGGCCGAGATGTCAGCGTGGTTCGCCAGTAAGTTGGAAAGCCATTTCGTCCCGCACCGATTCATACCAAAGACGAGAATGGGACGATGTGATCTGCGTTCTTTTTGAATCATGGAATGGTCGCCATGTGAGGTGTATGAATCGAAGACTGCCAGTAAGGGGTCCTCGGGCCCCAATCGCTGGCACTTCCAGTACACTCCACCCTAGCTGTCTTGTGCTAAGGATTGGTGAAGAGTATGTGAAGCTTTTGCTAGGGACTCTGTCGAGCGTAGAGGGATACGACCGACTTGCACCTGCGACGGTGCGTTTAGGTCAGGCTTCGCGCCAGACAAGAGTCTCTCACGGAGTCACAGAGTCACGGAGAATTACCGGCCCGGAGCGCAACGCCGTAGCTGAATTGTTTTGCATTAGAAGTGCGGCTTTGTTGACATTGCAAGAACGAGAAGAGCGAGGTTAATTTTTGGGAATATGCGTCTCGGTGTCTTTGTTAGCCCGGAGGGCGACACAAGGCCTTGCAATGCGAATTCGTGACTACTTCAAGCACGCGCACTTCAGGATGAGAACTTGCAAATTCTTGCAGGCCATGAC
>JAQCHP010000131.1 GCA_027619595.1 Planctomycetota bacterium | reverse complement strand
TGAATCGGGTTGATTCATACTCCGGGTGGCAATTTCGGTCCAAGCGTGGACCGGGGTGTTGGCTCTATTCTAACCGGTGGATTTGTCCCGTGGAATGGTCATCACCCCTGATTATCGGCGTGTGTTTCGCGAAACCAGGCCGGGACGGGCTGAACCTTGCCGGTTCGATCGATGACAGCCAGTGTGACGCGTCCTGTAGCAAGGCAATCGTGGTCACGCAGTACCTGGTATTCGTGCTCGATTTTGGCCATCGAAACGGCGGAAACGGAGGTGCGAATTGTAAGGAGGTCGTCATAGCGTGCGGGTTTGCGGTACCGACATTCTGCTTTGACGACCACGACGAGAAGACCGGACGCCTCCATTTCGCGGTAGTTGCCACCGGCGGCTCGCAAGAGTTCCGTACGGCCCATTTCGAAATAGGTCAGGTACTTGGCGTGATGCAAGAATCCCATGGGGTCAGCGTCGTCGTAGCGGACGCGAACTTGTAGATCAATGTGGTTCATGGGGTCGTCTTGATTTGGGAGGCTGGCCACAGTTGCGAGAGGGCTGTCCCGCGTCGTTTGGAGGTCAACTAACAACAGCTTGGCGGACGATGCTGCGTCGATCAAGCCAGTCGGTGTCATTTCGCGGTTGAAGCTCGCCGCTGACGACTGGCCAAGAACTGGTTCTGCTGATCGATCTGGTACCCGTTTGACGTGCTCGTCTCCGGAGCCTGTCGTGTTTTCTCATGTTTGATTGATACCGACCAAATGGCGGACAGAATCAATCGCTTCGGCGACGGCCGCTCCCGAGGAGGCGCGGAAGGTAAGGAATTTCTGTCTTAGGGGCAAAGCCCCGCCGTTTGCATGGCCCAGCCCATCGGGCTGGGTTTCGGAAATCATACGTCCGTAAGGGCCAAAGGCCCGGTCGTTTGATGGGAGTCATCTCCATGCCGCAATCACTTGCTTAAGTCTGGATCCACGTCATCTTCTCGACGAAGGAACGGCGGCCATTCTTTGGCGATCCAGCATTCCGGGAGGAAATGTTTCGCATGCTCTCGTATCGCGTAACCGAGGCAATTTGCTTGAATGCCTCCGTGGGTGGACCATTAAATTCGATCTCAGAAAGAGCATCCTACCAAGATCTCATTTCAAGAGGAATTTCGAATGTTCTGCGAAAAGCACGAGATGAAAATCGACGAACGCTATGTGTGGGATTGAATCGATACTTACCGCGATGGTCGACACGGCGGAAGGCAAATGGCCGGGCCTTCGGCCCTCCGATTCACATTCCCAATCGGACCCAGGCCTTCGGCCTGGGCTGGGCAAACAACTGGGCCGTTGGCCCGAAGCTTGCCCTGCGATTATGTCGGCGTGTAAAGTTCGGCTACGCGAAGCCAACATGACGATACCAGCGACGCAAGTATCCGTACTTAGATTGTTCGCTTCCGTGGCGCACACCACCGGCAGTCCGGCACGGATTATCCGCCCCGAAGGGGCCGCAACAAGACAGCCCGGGGCAAGGCTATGCGAGCTCCGCGAGCGTTGTCGCCGCCCCGGGTCCACTGTCATGGAGCGAAAGCGGCGTTGCCTAACGGAAAACGTCAGTCACCTTGCGCACAGGCGTCCAACGCCATGACCGCGAATGCGGTGGCCGAGTGGGAAATGAAATTGAGGTGATAGTTTGGACCCAAGGAACCGGTATACCAACTGCCCGAACTACGCTGGTTGGCCTTGAGCCACTCCACCCCTTTGCGGACAGACGTATCGTTGGGTGCGCGGCCCGCTTGACGCAATGCGAAGACCGCCAGACCTGTGGCGTACCCGTCGCTCGGCGACTCCTCAATGGCAAGCCCGTCATGCGCTTGCCAACCTCCCAACGACGGCAACGACCAGCCACCGTCCGGCTTCTGTAAGGCAACCAGCTCGTTAATTTTCTGGTCTTGCAATTCTTTCTTAAGGACACCACCGAGCTTGGCCTCCGCCCACATCAACCAACACGCATGATGCAAGCTCGGTGGCAGTGTTTCCCCCAGATACCGTCGCAGGCGCGCTACCTGGTCCGCAATACGCTGGTCCGCGGCGTAGCCATCGGGAGCACTCCCGATACCCACAGCAACGAGGACAGCGCCATAATAGTCGTCATGCTCAAACGGAGGTGAGTTTGCCTTCAGCCAGTCCCAGCTACCATCCTCACGCTGCAGGCTCCACATCCTGTCGAGCGCTGCGCGGGTGGAAGGCGCCAGCTTTCCCGTGTCCATCGCGTCGTGGATGGCTAGTGACGTTGCTGTAATGAGCACCTCAGCGTCCCACTGCGGCTTCTCGCTATCCCAATGAGTCGCCCGATACTCCATAAACTCGCGCAGTTCCACGAGTGCCGAGCCGTCACCGCCTTGAATGGATGGACGTGCAGCCAAGTACGGAAGCGTCGTATGGCAGGTGACACAACCTACCTGATGTGTCCACCGAAGTGTCAGACCGTCCAAGTACTCGGCGCTGCGGTCCAGCGACAACGGACGTGCCATCGGCTCGTTGGGATCGTTCGCTTCGATCGGAAATGGATAGTAACATCCCCCTTCGGCAATCGTCTGCGGTCGCTTAGGCTCGCTACGGATCGGACCACTCGCGTCTGGCGAATCCGCAGCAATCACACGAGACGGCTTATCCTCCGAGGGGACCTGCGCATGGACAGATCCCACCGTCGTGAGACCTACGACACACACGAGCACAAGCTGAGTCTTCATAATCCCACTCGCTGCAGGCCAGTTCGTTTATTTCGCGTCCGGCATCGGCGTCCAAGATAACGCGTGCAGGCTGCTTCTTAAGTTGTCCCGCATTGCGTGGACATTAACTGATATCAGTTTGGCCGATGATGCTGCGGCCAACAAGCCCATCGGCGTCATTTCGCGGTCGCCGCATCGAACGGATAGTCCCCTCATGCCGCTTACGTACCTCGACAGTTTGGCCGATCCTCAATTTCTTGCGATGTCTACTTGCTATGGCACTCCAACGTCACCGGGTGATTCGATTTGCGCACTGATCGTCCTGATCCTAGGTTCTGTCCGAGAAGAGTTCTTGCGGCGAAGTGGTTGAGTCCGTAGCGTGGCTCCACAATCGTTGTCAATTTGTTCGCCATGTCCCGCTGTAATCAGTTTGTGCCCACAAGACGCGATTTTTCACGAGACATCATTCCTTGACAGCCCATCGGTTGAATTCAGACCATTGGCCAGCGGCGAAAATTATTGTCTGGCCGGTACGGCGATCAACAACAATAGGAAATTCGGCCTTTGTGATTTTGACGCCTTGTGCATCATTCCGTTCATTCAATGCTGATTGCAGATCCGAATCCGCGCTTTGAAGCGTGAATATTCCTGCGAAAGAACCGTCTGGAGTTGGCAGGCTTTCGTTGACGAGGACTCCAGGAATTCGAGGTGCCTTCTCAGCGCGTAAAACGCGGGAAAAAGCTCTCTTCGATCGAGTGTAGTGCCGCCACCGTTCGACCAATTGTTGCTCGATCTGCGCGACATCCAACAAGACTTTGGCTTTTGTTTTTCCAGGGACAGAAGCGGTGGCCCCATCAGATTCCGAGCTTCCTTCCGAAGACGCGGAACTTACAAGCAATGCAAATCCTAAACAACTCACAATACCGGGAACCAATAGCAAACGGTTCATAATGAACTCCTTGATGATCGGAAGACACTTTCATGACGCGACGACGAAACAACTGGACGACGAACAGACAACCACTTTGTACCGATACACTCTTCAGCCAGCCATAAACTGGCCAGCAGACTTAACCAGACGGATGCAACGTAGTTGATTTCGGGATCGATATGGGTCCAGCTCAGGGCGAAATGAATCACGCGAAAGAAAACTGCTGACAGAGCGATACTGAAAGAACGCACCATCCAGCGTATGTGTAAGGGAACGTTGCCCTGTTGAACCGCGACGTAGCCGTACCACGTTGAAAACCACCAGATCAAGCCAGTGACGGAAAACCCGATTGCGGCCACAACGCCACCTTTCGAAAATGGAGACAATATCAATCCTGTAGGCGCGGCTACCCATAAAACTGCATTGAAATAGATATAGCCGAGTGTCAAATGCAGACTTCGATACTTCAAAAGAGAGGTAAAAAACAGCGGAAATCCCACGGCCAAACCGAGGGAGGACGCAATGACGTGAAGCCGGAGTGCAGCGAGCCAGACAGCATTGAGGCTGATCGGCAATTTCTCAACCAGGAAAGCGGGCGTGTACTCGGATAAAAAATACTCGGTAGAATTCCAGACGATCAGCATTGACAGGCCGATCATTCCGATCAACCAGATCGACGCCAATCTGAAGTTCCGAAAAAGGTACATACGTTCCAGGCCTCCAACGTGCGTTGCTACCTCCATAGTAACGGCAATTTCACGCTGGTCTGTAACAGGTTTGTAACTCAGGGCAATCTTGCATCAGCGAAATAATCACTGTCGACTTTGCCCTCGTGGTCGCGCCGATTGGTTAATTGGGCGTTTTTCTGATGTTGAAGTATTGAGGTTGACACTGCGTGCTTCGTATTTCTCGATCGATCGATCGCATCGCAAGTCTACATTTTCTCCAATCACCTCCATTGCGTTGAGTTTGATGCAACCGACCCGGAGACGATTAGAAGCGCTCCAGGATCATCGCGGTAAGACGTCGTATCGGTGCTACTTGGGCCATTGAGGTTTTTCTCGAAAGAATATATCAACGTTACAACAAGGCTTGGCCCGTCAGCTAGGACCGATGGAAAGTCGATCGCGGCGACGGTCCGCAGTGTTCAGTTTGACCCGGGAACTGAAGTGGAGTTTTTGCGGCGTCACGGCTGGTAAATCGGCAAGAGCTGAAGGGGAACGGCCAAAGTCAAGGTGTAGATCGAGCTTGAGTAGACGGGCGAGAACCTTTGGCCATCGTAGCCGCTAGGCCAGCTGCCGTCCGGTGTCTGCGCTTGCAGAATGGTTGACATGAGTGGTGGATAGATTTGGGACCAGTAGGGCTCACCCAGGTGCAGCGCGGCAAGGCCGACGTAGTAGGCACCGTAGTCGCCCGATTGACTTCCCATTCCGCTCCAACGATTTGCTACAAGGAATTCGCCGGCGGTCTTGATTTGCTTTGAGTCTCGTTCTCCACCCAGGGAGAGCATGAGAATGCCTACCCCGGTCATGCTGTCGACCGAATGGGGCTTGTTGGCGCGATAGCGAAACCCACCATCTTGCGGGCAGTAGCAGCGATGGACGTAGTCCATCGTCTTTGTGACTGTCGACGTTGGTACATTAAACCCGATGTTCTTCACGGACCTCAGGAACATCAAGTTCCATGAGACGACAGACAGGTCAGAAATGTGATGGGAACTGATGGGAGGATAATAACCCCAGGATCCATCGAAGAACGGATCGCTGACTTGGCTCCGTATGTTATATGCGAGTGCCTTCTCAATGGCCTTTTTAATCCGTTCGTCACGCTGGGGGGTAGTCATGCCATACACCTCGCTTAACATCAGTCCAGCGATCCCTTGGTTGTAATGTACGCAACGAGAGCCACCGAGCGCTACGTATTCTCCTTCGGGACGCTTGACGGCCATCATGCCATCACGATGTTGGCAGTCGAGAACATAGTCAATCGCCCGTTCGATCCGTTTGCCGTACGGTCCGCTTCCGGGCAGATGACCGCGGGCCAGCATCGCCATAACTGCCAAGCACGTAATGGCCGGTTCGCCGGCCGTGTTGTAGACCATAAAGCCGCCGTTGTTTTGCTGATATTGCACTATGAATTCCAAACCGCGGTCGATCGCTTGCTCAATGCGGGAAAAGTCGTGATCCGACAGGGGTGCTCGCGGTTGAGCATTGGGGATGAAGTCGCGTTTAATTGCCGTCGCGCGTTCCGTGTCCGACGGCATGGGATCGGCACCGTGCGTCTTCACACGAGCGCCCAGTGGGCAGAGCGATGCGAGCGTAGCGACGCCACCGATCGACAAGAATCGCCTGCGACTTGATCTCATATTCGGCTCACACTTGTCATCGAATGCTTGGTAACCGGGACGTGGAAGTAATGCCTCGCTAATTCGGGTTGACTGCAGGTGCCGCTCCGGCTCCCCGCTGCAGGCCGTTCAATTTCTGGAAGTATTGCTCAATCGCCTGCCGAAAATGTTCTGCCGACAAGCAATTCGTCCAGTGCGGGGTCGTCAATAATGGGAATCTTGGGTACTGGCAGTCTATCCAGGCAGATCACCCTCAGTCAAACCCTAACGCAACGGGCCCGGTTTTGGGAATTGTGAGCGCAATTGGGGCCTGTCGGAGCACAAAAGGCACGTCGTGGCGGTGAGGTCTTCCGGGCTATGAGGATCGGCGAGCTAAGACCAAGTCGACAACAATGGATCGGACCTAGGCATCTGGGAGCCTTAACTGGGTCCCCATTTTTGACAAGGTTTCGTCGACTGAAACACCCGAAAACCAGACAATCGATCGGCTCCCCAAAAACACGCCATCATTCCGCAGGTCGCAGTCGGCTTCCGGGGTGAATCGTGACTTCCCAGCGGACAGGTTTGCCTTGCGCGCCGGCAGTGAGGCCGTGTTGTTCGACTCCGGCGGGATAACTGAAACTGAATCCGCCGCCGCCATGAGCTGTGACGATCGTCCCTTTGGGCGAAGTATTATCGACATGGCCGGAGTACTCAATCGGTTCCAAACCCTCGAAGTGGAAGCGTCCGTTCGTGTCGGTATCGGTCGTCACGCTCTGTTTGAAGATCGCTTGGTCGAAGTGGCGCGGATAAATGCGGACGTTGGCATTCGGGATCGGCTTATTGGTCGCGGAGTCGATCAGCACGCCGCTCGCGCTCACTCCTCGCGTCAGCCGCAGTTCGATCAGTTTGCTTGAGTTCACCTTCGTGGTTGAGCCGCGAAACGGATTCGGTTTCGCCGTGCAAAACAGCGTCAGTTCCACCGGGCCGAGTGGCTGATCCATAGAAAGATTCTCAAACGTCGCGAAGCCGAGCGAGTCTGTTTCGCTGGTGATGTGGAATGAGAAGCCGGTATCTGGCTTCTTTTGGCGAAAACCGATTTCCAATTGAATCTCTTGGCCAACGACCGGTTTGCCGGCGTCGTCGAGCACTTTCACTTGGAGGTCTCGTCCGGTTGGCCGTTTGATATCTGCTTGAGTGATCGGATGACTCTCGTCGATGGTCACTTCATCGCTGACAGCCCAGGAGTAGCCTGTCGGCGTTTGTTCGCGAGCCAGCATGATGTAGCGGCCTCCAAGCGGCAAGTTTCGCAGATACTGCGGACCTCCGGAACTGCCCGATGGATTGATCCGGCCATGATCCTTCTCGCCCGACGGTAACTTCGTCACGAAGACCGTCACGAACGCACTCTGAGCCAGACTGCCATCCGCTCGCGTGATCGAACCATGAATGCCACCCGCTGCAACGGCAGAAACTTCGATGACTTGCGGCTCGGTCCCCGCTACGATTTCGACTTTGTTTTGCTCGGTGATGCGATAGCCGACGAGATCTTCTCCTTGAAAGAAGAGCTGTGCTCCGACGAGCGCGCTGAATCGAACCTCGTTACCGCGAACAGGTAGCGGGCCGTTTTGAGCTGGTTCCGCTCGAATCGTCGGATGCTGCCAACTGACATACAGCGAGCCCCGTGCCGGAGCCTCCTGTGCCGTCCCAGTCAGACGAATCACAACCTCCCGTTTCGGATAACTGGTCGGCCCGGCAACCGGTTTGATGTCGAATTCCAGGTCGGTGACGGACTCTTTCAGCACGATGTCGCGTCGCTCGTCGGGCAAATTCAACGTGAGCTGTTCGCCGGCCGAGTAGCCTTCGAGCATGAAGCGTCCTTCGTCATCCACGTCAGCCCATTGGTTGTCACGGATGTGCTCACCCAGACGCGAGCCGAACGTGAAAAAATAACCGGAGTTCTTGGGATCAGATCGCTTTGGCAATCGTTCAATGCTACCAGTCACCCGTCCCGCAATCTTCAACGGAGGGCTGAGTCTGACCGTATGCTCCGGTTGGCCCGACTTCGTTTCGAGCACACCGATCCCGTAACCGTCGACGAAGACTGCGAAGGTATACATCGCTCCGTCTTCCAGCTCGTCGAGCGACGCGTGACCAGCTTCGTCCGTGATTCCGTAGTCGCTCCATCTGTTGGGTGTCAGCGAGTGGCGCGAGAAACCGTGTCCATAGCTGTAGGTAGTTGTTTGACGATAAGCGACTCGAAATCGAGCGTCCTTTACCGGCTGATTCGTCACCGCGTCAATGACTCGGACGGGCGTCGGTCGAGCGGCCTTCAACGTGATGACGAGCGGGTCCTCCCGAGTGAAGAGCGATGGGTCACCAAAGGTGTGCTCGAACTGCAACCGCTGATAGCCTGGAGCCAACACATGAAACGTTTGCTCGGTGTTGCCGATGTGCTCGAACCGCAAGCGACCGTGCTCGTCCGCTTGTTGTTCCGCATTTCCGCTCGACGATGTCGATCTTCGCAACTTGATCGGCGTCGTCTGCTGCACCCAAGCGTGCGAAATTGGTTGCCCCTGCTCGTTCCTCACAGCGACATCAACCGGCGAGCCTTTCGTGAGGATCAGCTCGATCGTCTTCTCGCGGTCGGTCGGCAGCAGCGTGATCACTGGCGAAGTCATCGTCGCTCGACCCGGCTGCGACGCGATAAATTGCAAATGACACGGCGGGTAATGCAGCGTCAGGCGATGTTCCGGCACCGCTTCTTGCGGCGAATTCAAGGTGCTATTGCTGCTACTGCGACTGACCGCCGAGACCGAACTCAGGCTCAGCTTCGGACTGATCTCGCTGCCGTCGTCCGTCTTCACGATGAGGAGCACCGCGATCTTCCCCTCGTTGGGATCAGCAGGCGGACTGTTACTTGGCGTCGGAAAGTTGTCACCAGGACTTCCCGGCGAGACTTCGGCCAATGGGATGATGTTGCCGTTTCGCTCCGCCTCAAGCTCCACGAGTTTCTCGATTCGTTCCTTGGGTGACATCCACTCAGCCGCCGCGCGGACGGCGAGATCGGTGCCCCTTTGCAACAGCACAGCGGTCGCGGCCAGCGCGAGGAATACCGCTCCGAGACAGAGCCACGAGACCTTCGATCGCGGTGCTTGATCGGGATCAACGAGCCGTCGCACACGATCGGTCAGTTCACCTTCTTTCGCCGGTTCGGTAAACGCCAACGCGGCGGCGATGTGAGCTTGCCCCGTAACGACGGAAGCGACTTCGACCAGCGCTCGCGCAACCGACAACGGCTGCCCACAAACTTCCGCCGCCAGCGCATCGCAGCACGCTTCCCGTTCGATACGTACTTGCCGACTGAGCCACCACACTGCCGGGTTGAAGAACAGCAACGACTCAATCACCATCTGCGCCAAACCAACGATCGCATCCTAGCGCCGCACATGAGCCAACTCGTGAGCGATGATGATCTGCCACTGCTCCACCGGAACTCCGCTGAGCATCGACGGCGGCACCAAGATCACCGGCCATATCGCCCCGATCACTGCCGGAACGTTGATGCGATCGCTGACAAAAACTCGCGCCACTCGCCGCAAGCCAAGCCGATGGCTCAGCTCTTTCACAATCGCTTCGAGCACGCTGACATCGAATTGCAAGTTCTTCGCTGACTCACCCAACCAAGCTCGCACCGCGACAAATCCCCACACGCCGCGAATCAACATCACGATCGCGCCGCACAGCCACACAGCCGATAGCCAATTCGCGATGACTTGTCCGCCAACACGCATCGTGTCGCCAGAGCGGGGCGTGCTTGCTGGATCGTCCCACGCTCTGGCGATCGCAACTGCGGACTGCGAGTTGGCTTCGTCGTTAAACTTCGGGTCGAATGCGGCGGCACTCGCTCTCGTCGAGTTGCCAACAGGCATCGCTTCCATCTGCAACACCGACCACGTCCCAAAGCACATCAACACAACCGCCGCCAGTCCTCCAACCGCCATGCCATACCGCAGGCCAGATCGCTTCGCCGGCAACAACTGCAACACGCCCCCAACGAGCACGCTGACAAGCGCCCCTTGCCATAACGAATGCCCCAACACTCGCACCAACGTCTCACTCAAGCCAACGAAAGAGTCGTGCATGATGATTTCCTTGTAATCCAAAGCGTGAGCGAGGGCGGACGCTTCACGAGACTATGATCTCTTCGTTTTGTGGAACGTCTGCCCCGCTGACGCCTCGCAGTAAAGCCCTCTTCGCAGAATTACTTCTTCTTTCTCGCTTCCAATTCATCCAGCAGCTTCCGCATCTCTTTGATCTCCGCCTGATCGATCGAATCCGCGTCCAGTAAATGCTGCAACGCCGTTCGAGTTCGCCCGCCGAAAATCTTTGTCACCAGCCCCCGCAGCAACGGCACTGCGACTTGCTCGCGACTAACCAGCGGCTTGAAAATATGAGCCAACCCATCTCGCTCCTCCGCAACTTCGAGCAATCCTTTCTTCTGCATCACCTGCATGACAGACAGCACCGACGTGTAAGCTCGCTCTTTCCCGTCCGAGAGCCGTTCCATCACGTGCCGCACCGTTCCGGGTCCGTGCTCCCACAAAGTCCCCAAAACTTGCAACTCAAACTCCGCCGGTTCGACAAACACGGCTTTCTTTTTGGCCATCTTCAAGCTCCTGTCTTGGACGTACTGTAAAAACAGTATATACGGTCGGGACAGTAGAAGCAAGTCGAGTTGCTAGATTTTTGCTCGTTGACATTTTTGCCAGCCGGATGGGTTCGCAGTGGCTTGGAAGGACGGTAGTTGGTAGAACTATTCGGAGCCGAGTAGGCCAACGAGGCGCAGGTTACTGGTCGATTTTCTCCGCGAATCGCGTCACGCATGCACCAATCTTCCAAACAGACGAACGGCCGGAGGTCGACGCGACGCTGGGGATGGTCGGAACTGACCGTGTTCGTGTTTACACTGGTCTATCTTGTTCCATTCGGAAGTATCTGCTTACGAGGAGGGAATCGGGAGTTCCTTCTCTACCTGGGGGTGATGCTGGCACTCATTCCGACCATTGCGTGGCTGCACGCACGCATTGGACTGCATAGCGGTACACTATGGGGCTTATCACTGTGGGGTCTCGCGCATTTGGCCGGAGGGTTGGTGACGATTCCCGAGTCGTGGTCCCATGACGGGGACTTGGTGCTCTACGACCTTTGGCTCCTACCCGGCATCATTCGGTACGATCAACTGGTGCATGCCCTTGGGTTCGGACTGACCACCTGGTTGTGTTGGCAGGGTTTGCGAGCCAGTGTTCGGCATGTGCATGGCGAAACCCTCCGCCCGACTTGGGGCCTTTTGACGCTTTGTATGCTGAGCGGCATGGGGCTTGGAGCATTGAACGAAGTGGTAGAATTCCTCGCGGTCCTTAGCATCCCCAACACAAATGTGGGGGGCTATGCCAACACCGGATGGGATTTGATATTCAACGCGCTCGGAACCGTTTTGTCTGCGATCGCGATCGCCGTATGGGATCGACCCACCTAACCTGCTTCGTGTGAATCGTCCGCGGCAGGGAGCGAGTATTTCTCGTCTGTCACCAGCTGAACGGCTCGACGATTGAAAAACTCGGAATCTCGCTCACCGCCACCTAAACGTGGCACGCTGACAGAGACTCGGGACGTGTCATAGCAGCCCCCTTAAACTGTTAGGAAATTTGATTAATGGCAATCTATTCAGGGAGCACACACGCAACTGGCTTATAAAAATGCGCTGGCTACCGCCGAGATCGACCGGCTGATGCATCACGGGGAGGCGATCGTGATTCAGCGCATCAGTCCGTATTACCCACCGAGCAACGGCAAATTCTGACCACAGCACTTCAGCACGCCAACCTCTCAGGCAGTTGCTGACCAACTCGCCGCGCGGCTGCCCGAGTGGCTGAAGCCGCTCTACAACCACGGTCTGCTGGCGACGCTTTTCCCTGGAGCGGCGTGAGTTGTGTGTAGCCAGATTCGTTAGACGTAGGAAGGTCCCAAAGCAAATGCCCTGAATTCAGCTCCCTTATTACGGCTGGGTCGCCTTTGCAGGCAACTTGGACATTTTTCGAAGGGCTCCTATGTAAGCATGTGTCTTTGCAGTTTCATGAGGCAGTCTGGCGATCCATTGATCAAGTTGAGTCGCTTGTCCACCGGACACGAGAAGTTCGCCGAACGTTTCAAAGGCATGCGCTGTGTCGCGGGATTCGGGCAGTTTGCTGAAGATTTGCAACGCATCGTCCAAGCGGTTGACTTTGAATAGTTCGCGGGCAAGATCTTTAAATGACTTCGCGACAAAGTAGAGGTTCTTCTCTCGCACCGCCGGTGGGAACATTGTTTCGGACGGTATTTTCAGAAATGGCGTCACGTGCTTCCAGCCTCGTTCGAACTGGCCTTTCTGCATCATCCAGGCAGCCATGCTGAATTTGCTGATCGGGTCCGATGCACCTGAATAATATTCTTCCACAGCATCAAAATCTTCAAATTCCTTATACAATTGCAGCCGTATGTCCGCGAGATTGCCGACCAGGAAAAATGATTCAGAATCCGGCACGTTTTTCATTGCCTGCAGCCGTATGCCCGTGAGATTGCCGACCAGGAAAAATGGTTCAAAATCCGGCAAATTTTTCATTGCCTCCAGCCGTGCTTTTGCTTCGTCGA
>JAQCHP010000130.1 GCA_027619595.1 Planctomycetota bacterium | reverse complement strand
CTTGCTGCTATCGCGAGTCTGGGCGACTTTCCGCGAGACTCGCATGCCACTATACTCAACGGCTCGAACGGGGCGCGAAAGCGTCCCGCACCCAGCAGCCGTGGTAACTCCCCATGCCCAAGTACGTTGTCCGATTCGGCACGATGAGATCACTCGGGGTGATGTCGGCGCGCGGAGGAGATCGCCACGGGCGCGGTACGGAAGTCGTTGCCCGGACGAATCGTGGCATGGAAGTCGGCGAAGTGCTGTGCGAGGCCAGCGAGCAAGCGATCTCCAACTTGAAGAATCCGACGCATGGACAGATTCTGCGCGCGATGACGTCGGAAGACCTCAACGAAGCCTCTCACATTCGAGCCCAGGAAGCGGACGAATTCACGACTTGCAAGCGGATGGTCGCCGAACTTGGCTTGCAGATGGAACTCGTCGACATGGAGCACCTGTTCGGTGGCGAGCGGATTGTTATCTACTACTTGGCGGAAGATCGAATCGACTTCCGGGACCTGGTTAAGCAGCTTGCCGCGGAGTTCCAGACACGAATCGAGATGCGACAGATCGGCGTCCGTGACGAAGCAAAACTGCTGGCCGACTACGGCGACTGCGGCCAGCCCGTTTGCTGTAATACCCACCTTTCCGAAATGCCGCCAGTCTCGATGAAGATGGCAAAACTTCAAAAAGCGACCCTCGATCCGACCAAGATCTCCGGACGCTGCGGACGTTTGAAATGCTGCTTACGTTACGAATATGACACCTACGAAGAAATCCACAAAGACCTTCCTCCAATCGGTTCCGAGATCTTAACACGGAATGGTCGCGCGCACGTCCTCGGGCAAGAAATCCTGTCCGAACAGCTCTTAGTAGAAACCGAAGACCGACGACGCGTACTGATCCCTGCTTCCGACGTATTGACGATCGTTCAGCGAGGAAAGGGGAGGCCGCGGCGATCGGGCGATCCAATTACTCAACCCAAGGAAAGCCAAACCGATTCACCCGATGGGACATCGAAGCCAGGTCGTGGAGACACTCAGCCCGACAGCCCCACCGCATAACAATGCTAACGAAAAGCCGATTCTGAGTTATCTATGACACGTCAAGATCTCACCCTGGAAGAGTTACTGCAGTCCGAGCCGCGTTACTCGCTGCAAGCCTACCTCTTCGTACGGGAATCGCTCGAATATGCGCATAAGGTCATGGGCCTCGGAACGGCCATTCCCGAGAGCGCCGCGACCGAGCTAGAACCACAAAAAGAACATCACGTTACAGCACAAGAACTATGTGAAGCGGCCCGACGGCATGCGCTCGACCAATACGGACTTATGTCGAGAATCGTTTTGAAACAGTGGGGAATTGAGTCTACAAGTGACATCGGCGAAGTTGTATTTAACCTAATCCGTATTCAAGTGATGAAAAAGTCAAAACGGGATCGCCGCCAAGATTTTGATAACGTGTTCGACTTCCACGAAGCATTTGACAAGTCGTTTCGTATCACGGCTCCCCCTGCTGCCGACGTACCGTAGCATGCCGAAGTTGCCCGTTACTACTGACTGTGCACATGCAAGCCCAACGTCCGTCGCACCGCTACGACTTGTGGACAAGCTACGATTCGCCGCCAGTTGCTTGCTGCTCGTGGTATGGATCGTGTTTCTTATTTGGATGGCAATTTCTGAGTAGGTAATAGTCGTTACGGAATCGTACGTCGTTTCGTAACAAATCCGGAGTTCACTTGCGATGTGCGGACGTGTAACTCTTCGTACGCCCATGAATATTTTGGTCACGCAATTTGTGTTGGAATCGATTCCGCAATGGCCACCCAGATTCAACATTTGTCCGTCGCAGCAGGTACCAATTATTCGAACCCGAGACGCAAGTCACCGCCGCGAATGTGTGATGCTCCGGTGGGGACTCATACCGTCGTGGGCCAAAGACGAAAACGTTGCGATCCGAGCGATCAATGCGCGGGCGGAGACGGCTGCCGATAAACCAACGTTTCGCTCGGCAATTCGCCGGCGACGCTGCCTAGTACCTGTGGACGGCTTTTTCGAATGGCAGAAAATTGGCAAGCACAAACAGCCTTTTTTTTTGCACCGCAGCAACCACGAAGTTTTTGCACTGGCGGGAATGTGGGAGACGTGGCGTGACCCGCGTCCGACAGGTACTGACCATACACTCGAAACGTTTTCGATTCTTACTACGAACGCCAATGCCTTTATGCGGCCGATTCACGATCGAATGCCAGTCATCTTGGATTCCAAGGACTACGACACATGGCTCGATCCGGAACTACATGATGTCAGCATACTTTCGCCGCTTCTCGCACCTTGCAACGAAGACCTGCTTGTCATGTACCCCGTTAGCACCTACGTCAACAGCCCCACGCACGACTCAGAAGTGTGCGTGAGGCCATTGGAGGTCCTCAATTAGTGGCGGCTATTGCTTAGAAATTGAACTCGCCCCGTACGACCCACCCGTCGAACGTAAGGTTGTCGTCCGCCAAATTCAGGTATTCGTTCTGCTGGACTGACTTGATAAATTGATTTGCCTTGACTGTATTCAACCAGGCGCTCACGAGATAGCCGGTGGAAAACTTCCAGCGTCCACTTTGGCTTCGCCATCCCACGCCTGCTTCGGCGTCGAGCACCGTAACAATACGGCCAGCGTCCCAGCCGGTATCGGCTACGGTTGGGTCAAACGACTGTCCCTGGAAATAAGCCGCATCGAATTGCCCGGCCAAGAAACTTGCGTTGGCGCGTGAATAGACAAATAGTTTCTGAGCACATCCGTAGCGTTCTAAATCCAACCCGAGCTTGATACCGCCTCCCTCAAAATCAATATTTGAGTTTACAACTTCGGTACCATTGGCAGAAAATAACGACGTGAACGATTGTTCAAGTTTTCCGTAACGCGCCCCAACGTTGTAATTAATCGCGTAGTTATCTCCACCACGCCACAGCGCTCGAAAATCAAGATCGACGAATTGGAAATCAACATCGTATCGAGCACTAGCGTTCAGCCAGTCGGTTGCGGCGCTGGTGCTTGACGGATGGGCCACTAAGGAACGCAACACTTCCGCTGGTTCGGTTGAAATACTATCGCTCGATTGGCTATCGAGCCGCGTAATGCTCGCTGTCAAACTACTGCAGTCCGAAATTGCAATCCCAAACCCAACGCGGTAACCACTCTGGTAGCCTGGATCCACCATTCCCAACGGCCCCACTTGAATTGGATTATTGCCGGGCTGGACAAAAATGGGGCCATCAATGGGCACGGCGTATACGACCTCCGCCTCGCGGGGGCGCAGGTACAAGTATTCGCCAAAGGCTCCCGAACGATGCCGCCAAACCGGAGGGCAGCAAGAGTCGACGCCACGTATTCCCACATCACATGGCCCACAAGTTCCACAGCCCGTTTGGCAACTGCCAATTTCCGCACATCCACCTCCAGGGCTCAAGTCAAACGCGTCGTTGGTTCCGACGGGGAACTCATGCCCCGCCGACGTCACTAAGGGAAACTCGTCGCTTAACTCCATCGTCACGCCTACCGGCTGCGACCGTTGCGGCTGGCGAATACCTGCCGAGTTGGGGATCGTCGGACGGCGCTGCACAGAGCGTTCCCGCGCGGAGCCATCCCCTGCCGAAAAAACTTGCTTCCCGCCGCGGACCGCCACGTGGTGGGCCACCGGAACAACTTGGTCATCACCAATCATGGAAGCATACTCGGCAGGCTCTGGAGGGAGCGAACCCTGGGACGGGATATGCTGGGCAGTAAGCACCGACGATAGCCAGGGGAGAATCCCCATCACTAGGCACGCCTTACAATCGATTTTCATGTTACGACTCCTTGAACTGTCGTGGGTCGTAAAATCGTATCGACGGTTACATTTGTCGAATCGAGAGTAGTTCCTACTTCCCGCAGGCTCCACCCAAATTCGCCATCCTCACCACGATTGTCAATCGACCCAAGACAGAAAGTCGCCTAAAATTCTCGTATCCCCTGAAGAAATCACTTGGATTGTACGCACTAAGCAACTATCCTGAGGGTTGGACAGACCGTTCAGAGAAGCTGGAGAGAACCGATGAAAACCCTGCCGCTCGCGTTGTTTTTCTTATTGACCGGCTCTTTCTTCCTCCCCACCGGGATGGATCTGGCCCACGCCGGGGCTCAGCGACGCGCCGCGGCCGTCGATTCTGCGAAAACTTCACCCGCAGAACCTGCTTCCGTCGATCCGGTTGCCATGTTTGACGCAATCCAGGATGGCCGACTCGTCGTGCGACTCATTCCGAAAGATTCAACCCAAACAACAATCCTGTTCGAGAACCGGTCTGGAGCTCCTTTACAAGTACGACTCCCAGCTGCATTTGTTGGCCGGCCCGTATTGGCGCAACGCGATGGTGCACGAGGAGGCGGTGACCTCGGTTTGGGTAACGGGGGTGGTGGAGGTGGCAATCGAGGAAACAACAACCAAGGAGGCGGCAATTCCGGTGGCAATCAGTCGTTCGGTGGTGGGATGGGCGGCGGTATGATGGGTGGCATGGGAGGTGGCATGGGAGGCATGGGAGGCATGGGAGGCATGGGAGGCTTCTTTAACGTGCTTCCTGACCAAGTTAGGAAAATCAAGGTCGCTACCGTCTGCCTGGAACACGGGAAAGCTGACCCACGACCTAGCATCCCTTACGAAATCGTGGCTGTGGAAGATTTCACCAAAGATTCCGCAGTAACTGAGATCTGTGGCATGTTGGGGCGGGGAGAGATTACCCAAGCGACAGCGCAGGCCGCTGTTTGGCATCGTACCGACGGACTTACCTGGGAACAATTAGCAGCCAAAGTCAAACGGGTCAGCCGGGTACGACCGACACTCATGTATTTCAGTCCCAACGACATTTTTGCGGCCGCCCGCATCGAACGGATCGCCGAGTCTCGTGCCGCTGAGGTACGCAGTCTTGAAGATGCCTCGGACGACAAGGCAAACGATCCAGCCGTGGACGGCCAAATTAGCCCCGGTGAACAACAGACCGATAGCCTGCTCCCCGTCCGAGCAGGTCGCTCCTAACGCCGGTTAAGTTCGGGAACTAGTTAAATTCAGAACTATGCGCCCGATTCGCCGAAGAAGTCGACCGAATCGCGTACCGAGCCAAGTAACTGTTGTTCGCGATAAGCTAACTGTTCCATCTTCCGACGAAGTTGGCTTTGCCCCTCACGCATCGATTCCGCGAACGCACGCTGGTTGTGCAGCAGTTCCTTTTCGCGCAACGCCAATTGTCGAGCCACTTGTTCAATCTCGTCGCGTTTCGACGAAAGGCGAAGTTCCGCCTCCTGAAACGAATCGCTCAGTTCTTTTCGCAAACCTCTCAGTCGCGACACAGCCTCGGAAGTTGGAATCGAGGCGACCACTTGCGCCCAAAGCTGTTCGCTGACCAACCGCATTTGCAGTGAGCTCTGATAGAGCCGTTCCGTTTCAGCGTGAAACCTCTCTAATTGAGCGCGCCGCTGATTCAGCTCGCGCTGGACTTGGAGCCAATGATCACGTGTCGCAGTTGAGTCGTAACTCGCCTGCAATTCGTGATCCTCCGATCGGACGGGCATTCGCTCGGATCCTGAATTGATAAGCCATTGATCACTTAGCCCTTCCGATTGTCGCAGCCACTGCTGCTCGGATCGCTGGGCATCGCGCCCGGCAACTGCCTGGAGTAGAACCAACAGAGGCTCTTCCGGTTCTTCGCCAGCCACTCTGGACGGCAAATGGGCTGGGTCGACTCGAAATTCGGGCATTCCGCCATCTCCCCTCAGCGCCGCGCGGTAAACCGTGCAGCGACCTTCAAACACGGCAACCCTAGAACCGCTACAATCGCTCCGCGCGGAGGATACATCGTCCAACTTGGACCTGATCTCCAGTCATTTTGCCGATTTCGAACTTCCGTCGAATCGAAACCGACATTTCGCCGCCTTCGACTAGAAAATAGGCAGTTCAGTAAAAGCAGGGGGTACGCGACGTTCAGAGTAAATAGATCCAACGGCAGGCGTTGCATTCCAGCCGAAAGGTGCGACAATCGAGGAGCGTGGAGGGCTCGCCGGCGAGATGGCCCGTCGCCGATACGATTTTCAGGTTGGGCAGATGGCTTGAATTTGGCTCAATGGGAGTGTTGTAGACATGCGGATTGAACCCCTAGGGGACAAAGTCGTGGTGAAACGCTTGGAATCGGCGGAAAAGACGGCTGGTGGTATCATCTTACCAGGCACGGCCCAAGAAAAACCTGCTCAGGGCAGAGTACTCTCCGTCGGAGAAGGGCATCGCATGCCCAACGGAAATCGCATTGCCCACCAAGTTTCGGAGGGGGACAGGGTTCTGTTTTCGTCTTACGCTGGGATCGAGGTCCGCGTCGGTGAAAAAGAGTTACTGATCATGTCGGAAAATGACATCTTGGCCGTCCTCGAATGAAGCAATTGTCTCCTCAGTTGCTCAGGCGAAGAATGTAGGGAGCTCTGTTGAGCAGAGGTGCCTAGCAGAGGCGCGATTTCGATCCTCCCTTCTTCGAATCGAACAAACTACGGGGTAACGTCTTATGTCACCTTTATCAAACAAAGTGCACCGACTCCTCTGGCCAGCGGCCATCGTCTTATGCGTGAACTACGCGTTAGGAAGCATTCGCCCCCACGTAGTTTCGGCTCAAGAATCTCAAGAAAAATTCCATGCGATACGCCAGACGACGATCGAGAACGGAGTTAGATTTTTACGGTCTGCTCAGACCGGAAATGGATCCTTCTCGTCGGATCCGGCAATGTTGGAATTCGAACCGGCTTTAACGGCGATTGCCGTGACTGCACTTCTCAAATGCGGGGTATCGATTGATGATCCCCAGGTCGTCTCCAGCCTTCAGTATCTTCACGGCTTCGTTCGTGAAGATGGCGGTTTCTACGCGGCCGACTCAAAGCAGCGCAACTACGAAACGTGCCTAGTCAGTATGTGCTTTTCCGCGGCGCGCGAGCGAAGCACTGCAGCCACCGCGCGGACGTACCGTCAATTGCTCGACCGGTCTGCAGAATTCCTCAAGCACTATCAATGGGACGAAGGAGAGAAAGTCACGTCAAACGACGCCGCATACGGTGGTGCTGGCTATGGCCGACACGAGCGACCCGATCTTTCGAATACCAGTTTTATGGTGGACACCCTGCACGAATTAGGAGCGAGCGCCAACGACGAGGCAATTCAGCGCGCCCTTGTGTTTATTTCCCGCTGCCAGAACCTGCCATCGGAACACAACAATACACCATTTGCGGGTAAGATCTCCGACGGCGGTTTTTATTACACTCCTGCCGACGGTGGAAATAGTCAAGCGGGGACGGACGACGCGGGTGGGTTGCGAAGTTATGCATCGATGACGTACGCCGGCTTACGGAGCATGATTCACGCCGGATTGGAGCCGACAGATCCGCGAGTTCTCGCCGCGCGAAAATGGCTCGCGAAACATTATTCCATGAGCGAAAATCCCGGGCTCGGCGAACAGGGTCTTTACTATTACTACCACACACTGGCGAAAACGATGGCCGTTTGCGATGATCCCAAGTTCGCGGACACATCGGGCACACAACACGACTGGAAGCTTGATCTCGTACGGGAACTTTCCGATCGACAGCGGAACGATGGCGCCTGGGTCAATCGCCACCCACGCTGGCTGGAAGAGAACCCGGTTTTGGTCACATCGTACGCACTTCTAGCGTTGTCGTATTGTGAACCTTAGACGCAACGAGAGGTCCAAGCGACAAAGAACTCCAGCGATCCTCGCGAAGTATTGGCAAAGGCGCAAAACACCCCACGTAGGACGGGTCTCCTGGCCCGTCTTCCTCTCCGACGTAGGACGGGTCTCCAGGCCCGTTCCATAACCGTAGGACGGGTCTCCAGGCCCGTTCTATTTCCGATTCGGCTCGTATCGTTAGCGTGACCGCCGGTGCTCGCCCTCAATTCTCGACAAAGACTCGACGCTGCCGGTTTCGCGCGTGTCTTACGGCTAGACGACAACGGTTTTTCCGTTCAGCCCCCCAGCGATACCGATGACGACGTAATCGACATCTGCGTCACCGTTGTTGGTCATTGTGTGTACTTCTCGAGGGGCAATTACGATCGCATCTCCTGGCAGCAAGGCGCACTTTGTGTCGTCAACGACCATTTCGACGGGACCATTGAGCACCACAAAGATCTCTTCCATATCTTCGTGATAGTGGGCTCGAAACGAAGATCGAGCCGGTAACCTTGCCCAATTGACCATCTGCACCCGCCCGTCCAACAACTCATCTCGTTTCGCCAAGACTCGTTTTAAGACGCCTGGGTTTCGAGGATCTTCGTGTGCTGCGGCCACAAACGATTGTTCCGACGCTCGAATCACTCGCATAAAAAAGCTCCCTGCCGGGTGGTATCTCGAAGAATTCTGACCTGCAAACAACCCCTGTGCGAATTGTACCTGTGGCGCTAGCGAACCGATACGTCCAGCGCCTAGCCATTTGCATGGTCCCGAGCAACTGCTGTGGAACCGGCGATCCGCGACGCCTGCAGACTCCAGCACAATCACTACAACCGGACGGCCCAACCCGCCATTTCGGAACTACTGGAGGCGATCTCCTCTAAATCATGACCCACCTGGGCGATACCCATACAATCCAAACAAAACTGCCGACCTGTTGTACGACTCATTTCTGGAGTCCTTCCATGGATTTTTTCTTTAGAATTGCTGCCCTCACCCTCCTAGGAACTTCCTTCGTCACGCCACAGCTGATGGCAGCCAGTGGCCTGATGCGCGACAGCGTCGGCGCTCGAGCGTCTGGACGAGGCGGCACGAATCTAGGATTCGCGGACAATGGAGAAATCCTGCTCGACAATCCCGGGGGTATGGTCAACCTCAATGGTTTTGAGCTAATCGAGTGCGGCGGCGACATTCTGTTCACCGACATGCAGTACGGCGATGCAGATAACTTAGTTACCGACGCGTCCGACAACCCGTTCCCCATGGGACAGCTCTCCCTGATTCGCAAGTCGGCCGATGGGAACTTCGCTTACGGGTTGGGAGCTTTTTCCCAAGGCGGTTTCAGCGCTGAATATCTGCTCAACGGCCCGGCGCCATTTACGGGCCAACGGAACTACAAATCGATGGGCGTGTTGGCCAAAGTCCTCCCCGGAGTTTCTGTCAAAATGACGGACCGTTGGTCGATAGGCGGAGCCTTGGGTGTTGGTGTTAGCCATATCGAGTTGGAAACGCCCTACACACTTCAGTCGGGCGCCTTGGCGGGCACGCCCACGATGCTGGACCTTCAGCAAACCGGCGCAGGGCTCGCTTGGTCGGTGGGAACTCAATACCAACTGACGTCGGCCACAACACTTGGCGTGACCTACCAAGACGAAACTCGGATGCGGCTAGGAGGCAACGCCCGTGTGGAAATCCCTGGCCTGGGACAAACCTACTACGACACGGAACTGGACTGGGTATGGCCGCGGTCGGTCGGGCTTGGGCTACAACACCAAGCCTGTGCTTGCCGCCGATACGGCGCCGATGTCATCTGGTACGATTGGTCGGGTGCCTTTGAACAGTTAGATCTCAAGTTCCGCGATCCCACGAATCCGTTATTTGAAGCCGTCGCCGGCCCGCGCGTGGACGAAGCTTTTCCATTGTTCTGGCGAGATTCGATTTCGGTACGCATGGGAGTTGAACAATCGTTGAACAACAACAAAGTCGTGCGAATGGGGTATGCCTGGAATCGCAATCCCATTCCGACCGCCACTTTGACCAATTTTATTCCCGCGGTACTCGAACACACGTTTAGCACTGGATATGGCTGGAAAGTCGCTGGTTACGAGTTGGACTTGGCCTACCAATTTTCGTACGGACCGACCCATCACGTGCAGGATAGCCTGGTACTGGGTGGCGATTTTGATAATAGTCGCATCCGAACGCACGCACATTGGCTGATGTTCAGCGTGATGCGTCGCCGTTAGACAGCCGTTGGACGGTGTACTTGCCCTCGCCCGCGGTTCAAACCACGGCACTACCAGTAGCACAGGTAAGACGATCATGATCGAGGACCAGCACTGGACTTCCTGACGGAGCCGAACCGACCTGACAAACTGCTGGTTGGCCGACGCGTCGCAAGGAAGCAAATAGCTCCGAAGGCTCGATTGGTTTGGTGATGTAGTCGTCCATTCCGGCAGCGCGACATTGGTCGCGAAACCCTTCCACCGCATGTGCGGTCATGGCGACGATCGGAACCGCTACCTGGCCGAGATCTTTCTCGCGGGCACGGATCTGGCGAGTCGCCTCCAACCCATCGATTTCCGGCATCTCTACGTCCATCAAGATCGCATCGAACCTATGTTCTAAGAAGGCGGTAACCGCTTCGCGACCGTTATTGACAACGTGGACCGTATGCCCGTCCATTTCGAGCAGCCCCTGAGCTACCTCCTGGTTTACATCGCTATCATCAGCCAGCAAGATATGCAAGGAGCGTAATCCGGGTACTTCGCCGACTTGTTGAAGCTCCGCTGGGTCATCGGTCGTTTTCTTCACCGCCACGCGCACTTCATGCAGTAGATCCCGACCTAGACACGGCTTACAGAGCCACCGAATGGAGGAACCCGGATCCTCGTCGATTTGACTCAACGCGTGCGTCGGGGTCAGCACCAGGATCGGGGTCTCTCCTGCGGACGATTCCGCGATCTGGCAGATCAGCTGCTGCGGCTGCTGAAGATTGGCGGCTATATCGACCACGATGAGCGAATTCCGTGGAGGTTGTTCGTCCGAACGCTGCGGTCCGTATGCGTCACAAAGACCGTTGGGATCGGCAAACGCTGTCACCGTGGCCCCTGCCGCGGTGAGAACCTCCGAATAGACCTGCCGACTTGTGCCGTTCGTGCTCAAGAATCGAACGTGCACACCAGCCAAATCCACGGGTATCCATGTGGTTTTATGCCCAGGTATGGCAGGTTCTTTAAGAGGTAATAGGCAATGGAACGTACTACCCCAGCCCTCCTCACTTTCTACCCAAATCTTACCCTCCATGAGTTCTACCAGCTGTGCCGAGATTGACAAGCCAAGACCTGTTCCGCCATAGCGACGTGTCGTCGAACTGTCACTTTGACGGAACGATTCGAAAATTGACTGCCGCTTGTCGTGCGGAATTCCCGGGCCGGTATCGTGTACCGCGATATGCAGTCCGTCCCCAACGGTACTGTTTCCACGGCAGATTTCTAGGAAAACTTCACCAGCCTCTGTGAACTTGATCGCATTTCCAATTAGATTGATCACAATTTGTCGCAGCCTGGTAGGATCGCCGATAACCAGTTCGGGAACATCCGGCGCGACACGACAGATTAGCTCGATTTCTTTCTGGGACGCAATCACTGCCATAAGCCGAGCGGCGTCATGAACGACATCTTGGATCGAAAAGGCAATTTCCTCCAAGTCCATGCGTCCCGCCTCAATCTTCGTAAGGTCGAGGATATCGTTGAGTAACCGAAGGAGCGTATCTCCCGATTGTTTCACCACTTTGAGATAATTCTTTTGCTGCGCCGACAACGCAGTTTTCAGGGCAAGTTCGGTCATTCCCAAGATTCCATTCATGGGCGTTCTGATTTCATGGCTCATGATTGCCAAGAAACGGCTCTTGGCTTGATTGGCCGCCTCCGCGACCTCTTTCGCATCGCGTAGTTCCTCCTCCGCGCTACGCAATTCGGCGGCTACTCGTTCTAACTCCAAATTGGAAACGGCCAGCTCTTGGGCCCGTGATTCCGCAGCCGCCGTGCGTTCCGCCACCCGTTGTTCCAACGTTTCGTTCAGTACTTGAAGTTCTTCAAATCCTTGTGAGTTTTCCAGTGCCGCACCGGCAATGGTAGTCACAAAATCAGCCAACTGTTCATCATTCGCGCCAAACAGGCCCTGTACTTGGCTGTTGGTGAGATACACACACGCCCCGACCCGTCCACGGACGTGAATTGGAGCACAGATTCCTGAGACAGCACTGCCGTAGGTAACGTCTGTGGCCAAACTCCGGTCGCCGAATGCGTTAAATGCAATAGCGCGTCCATTCTCAACCGCGGACCGCACAACATGCGGATCATAGTTTACGTTAGAGGCCCCAATGACGATCGTAGGAATCACACTAGAGTCTTCGCGGTCCAATTCCATCAGAATACATGTTTCACCGCGTAGTAGCTTCATAGCGGCCTGATGAGTCGCCCGATAGATTGTTTGCTTCGACAAACCCGAGGCAATTTCACGTCCGACTTGTAAAAGTGTGTCAAACCGATCGACAAGGGATAGTGTCTGTATACTCTCTGGTGCACGTGAATTGGCGGCACCATCTTCTTGTCGCGTCTGAAGCTCTGAGAGTATTTTTTGACCTCGGAACGCCATAGTTTCCGCATCGCCCCAGGAAACTTCCTGTCCTACCTCACCATAGCTAAGCAATGTTTCCGCAAGCTCGTGCCGCGCCCGATGCGTTTCAGCGATAGCGATACTTTTCCGAAACAACCTTCTCGCCTTTTTCGCATTCCCCGCCAGCGCTTCTAACTGGGCAAATTCGCGAAAAAGGTGCGGCAAATCGTTCTCGCAGATCCGACTGCCTCTGATTCCTCGCCGCGCGGCCCTCCTACCCAGACAAATAAGTGCACGCCGATGCCTTGGTGCGAACCGTCCTTCTAACTCCACACGCCGACGA
>JAQCHP010000129.1 GCA_027619595.1 Planctomycetota bacterium | reverse complement strand
CGCAATCACAACGTGTGCACCGGCCCGAGCCAACCCCAACGCTATGGCTCCCCCTAATACCCCCGTGCCACCAATAACCACTGCCACCTGCCCTGGAAGGCCAAAGAGTTGGTGCAAAAAATCAGCCGGAGTATTCATCTGCGGTTTCCGTAGCAATCTACCTCTGCCCGATCCTTGCCTTAGCACCAGCGACCGGTGATTTAGGTCATTTTGGCGTGCGTCGTCGTGCAATCCATTCGGTGTGGTACGTTCCTCCACGGTCTGTCCGTTGATACGTATGCGCCCCGAAATAATCTCGCTGTGCTTGGAGTAGATTCGCCGGCGACCGTGCGCTACGGTAACCATCGAAGTAGGCTAGAGCGGTTGAAAAGGCGGGAGTCGCGATGCCCAACTGTACCGCCGCACCCACCACACGACGCCACGATTCTTGAGCCGTCTGCACCGCTTGGCGAAAATAAGGCGCAAGTAACAAGTTCTCGAGGTCGGGTTGATCGTGAAATGCCTCTTGGATCCGGTCGAGGAATCTTGCGCGAATGATGCAACCGCCACGCCACAGTAACGCGCACGCACCGTAATCCAAGTTCCAATCGAATTCTTGCGCAGCCGCCTGCAATTGCACAAACCCCTGAGCATAGCTACAGATCTTCGACGCATATAAGGCTTGCCGCACTGCTTCCACAAACCCGGCACGATCATGGCCGACGATACCCGCCGCTAATTCTGCCGCCGGAGGTCCTGGCAAGTCTTGACTGGCCCTCACGCGTCCTTCCTTCATTGCCGAGAGACAGCGTGCGTAGACTGCCGACGTGACGAGTGTGCTAGGTACACCGAGGTCAAGCGCGAGTTGACTCATCCATTTCCCCGTACCTTTCGCCCCCGCGACATCCAGAATCTGGTCGACCAAGTACCCGTCCGCTAGGTCATCCTTGACGCTAAAGATATCACGAGTAATTTCGATCAGGTAACTTTCCAGTTCCCCCCGATTCCAATTATCAAACGTCTCGTACAGTTCATCTGCGGAGAGCCCGGCGATTTGCTGCAACAAGAGATAGGCTTCACAAATGAGTTGCATATCACCATATTCGATGCCATTGTGAACCATTTTCACGTAATGTCCGGCACCACGTGGGCCAACCCATTCGCAGCAGGGAATATCGTGCTGCGGACCGACCTTGGCGGCGATGGCCTGAAAAATCGGTTGTATCAGCGGCCAACCGGCACGGCTTCCGCCCGGCATGAGACTGGGACCTTTCAAGGCACCTTCCTCCCCTCCTGAGACCCCGGCCCCGATGAACAACAACCCTTGAGCCTCCACCTCTTTGGTACGTCGTTCCGTATCGGCAAAGTGAGTATTGCCGCCATCAATAATCACATCCCCAGCGTCCAGCAACGGCGTCAGTTGCCGAATCAATTCATCCACCGCCGGCCCTGCCTTGACCAACATCATGATCTTCCGCGGACGCTGCAGACTCTGGACCATCTGTTCGATCGAATGGCAGCCCACAAACTTTTTTCCCTTGGCTCGCTCGGCGATGAATTCATCCACCTTTTCGGTGGTCCGATTAAACACTGCCACGCGATACCCACGGCTCTCGACATTAAGGGCCAGGTTCTCGCCCATAACCGCTAAACCAATCAGACCAAAATCGCACAAGTCAGACATATCGCGGTACCTTGAGGCGAGAACATGAAAGGTCAACACGTCGAACGTTCGAAATCAAAAAAAATTCCAATTCTGGGCATCTTCACATCACCGGCCAGGGTGGCTGCGCTGGCAAACATCGATCGAATTCATCCAGCAACATCTGCTGATAAGAACCGGCAAACTGGCCTGCCAGGAACGTATCAATACCCTCTTCCAACAGCCGCTTCCAACTCCGCTCTTCGTCGCCCGGGTTGATTGGATAGAACAGGCAATGATTGGCTCGAGCGGCATCATAATCGCCGGGTGCGTCGCCGATCATCAAAGTGTGGTGCGCGGGGTATTTTGTGGCGTTGGCCAGTGTCTCCTTTTTGCTACCCGATTCCTGCCCGCAAATCGCCCGCACGAACGGCTCAATTCCATGCTCCTTCCATTCGGCCTCCAGCGCTTTGCCAGGCGTTGCCGACACGCAAAGCATGTCCGCATGCGGAGCCAGCTTGTGCAAACATTCCCGCACGTAAGGAAATGGCGACACGCCGTGCACCATCGCCTCAATATCTTCATTGACTTGGCTCGACCAGCGCAACGCCAATTTCAAATCTGGGTCACCCGTTGCCTCAACTTTCGCGCTGAGAGCAGGATTACCCAGCTTCGTTTCTTCACGAACCCAAGTCTTCAGAGTTTCCGGCACCTCGATCTTATATCCGCGTGACAATACTTCGGGCCGTTTTTGCAACCATTCCAAAGTCTCTACCAGTGCCGGAAAACGGTTCACGCCGCGTCGCTTCGAATACAGGTTGACAAATTCCGCCGCCTCGCGGGCGTATTTACTGATCCCTTGTAGTCCATAGAATTTAATAATGTTGGGAATAAAACACTCTTTGTGCTTCAATTCCATCGTATCAAACGCACAACCATCTGAATCGATTCCGACCAAAAAAGAGTGCGTCGGTTCAATCTGATACATACTTTACCCCATTCATCTCGCCATCAGAAACTTATTGACCCGACCTTCGTTACCGCTTTACCCAAAACCATTGCCATCACCGGTCAGCTTGCAGCACATAGGACGGCAGCGTTTGCTGGGCATAAATCGGCTGCAGTCGCGCCATGCGGGGCCTTCCTGCGATCATCGGCAGGCTGACCATCCCCTCGCCGACTAGCGGTTGCGCGTACCGAATAAAATCGTCGGTCACATCAAAACCATTGGGCGCAATCCACTGTGCAGGGAAACTGCGTTCGCTATTGGCTACCGCTTGAAGCGGCACCTTATCGTACCGCACGCTGTAGACGGGACCGGGATTGCGCAAGATGGTCGACATGTATCCACTGTCTCCGCACGCCGCCAAAAGTGCCGCCATCTCGCCGGCATGATAAGCTTCCTCGAGGTCGACGGTCGATGCATAGGCCATCGAGTGTCGCTGGTCCGTACCGGGGATATTCCCGCGTGCGTTCCCCTTGACCGCCAGACCGACTTGATTGAGATAATTGACCACCAGCTGCCCGGCCGTGGACTGGCTGGAACTGAACGAGGTATGGCCAAAGGAATCGCGAAGTCCCCCCAAATCCCCGACGTCAAAACCTTCGCTGACGACGACAATGCATCGACCGTCGCTTTTAAGCTGGTCATTCACTTGGTCTGCCATCTGTGCTAGTGAACAAGCACTCTCGGCCATGTAGATTTGAAGTGGCATCTCGCGGTGCGGATCGGCCAGTCGAGCCGCCGCGGGAATAAAGCCGATTTTGCGGCCCATCGCCTGTAACACCAGAACCGGGTCCGCTGGACTCGAACCTTCGTTTTCTTCGTTAGCGTAGGCGACGGCATGCATCCAATACTTGGCCGTTGAACCGTATCCGGGGGTATGATCGATCAACTGAAAGTCGCTATCCCCGACGTCATTATCGATGGTCTTGGGCCCCCCAATCCCCACCAGATCGAATCCGCGACTGCGCGCCAGTTCGGCAATTTTGTGGGCCGTATCCATGGAGTCGTTGCCGCCGATATAGACAAAATATCCGACGTTGTGAGCCCGGAAGACCTCGAGCACGCGGTCAAAGTCTTCTTGCTGCTGCGGCTTGAGCTTGTAGCGGCAGGTACCGATCGAACCGGCGGCGGGCGTGTAGCGAAGCAAAGCAATTTCTTCCTGGCTTTGCGCTGAGAGATTCAGTAGCTCTTCCTTGAGCACTCCCTCGATGCCGTGCCGCGCTCCGTAGACCGTTCCGATTTCCGACATCTGCCGCGCTGTCTCTACCAACCCGCGCAACGTATTGTTAATTACAGGGCTGGGACCGCCACTCTGGGCGACAACAAGATTTTTTGTGACGGGCATAACTCGCGGCAGTCGTAAGGGAACAAATACACCAATCCAAGGAGCTACCGAACTCCCTGGCCAGAATCGGATGCCTCGTGATTCTAACGGGCACCATTCTGCACTCCAAGGACCGGGGCACCAGTTACAGGGCACCCGTTAGCGTGCAACGATAAGCGTGCCAAGCACCGTACCGTGAGCAACCCGCCGCTAGCCTTCACCATGAATCGAAAATTCACCCGCTTGATAACGCCGCCAATAGTCGAGCAAGTCGCGACGCACTCCCGGTGCCAACAAGACGCACCCGACGATATTAGGAAACGCCATACATAAGATCATCATGTCGGAAAAATCGAGCACCGAACTCATCGGCATGACCGCCCCCAAGACGACACACAGCAAATAAAGGACCTTGAAGACAACGACGCTGCGTGTGCCAAACAGCCGCTCCCAGCACCGTTCTCCGTAGTAACTCCATGAGATGATCGTGGAATAGGCAAACAAGAAGACCGCCACCGTGAGGACGTACGTGAACCACCCCCCCACGCCATGGCGGAACGCAAGGGCCGTGAGGGACGCACCCTCCGCTTGTTGACCTACAATCCAGTCTTCGTTATTCCAGGCACCGGTCATCAAGATCACGAGTGCAGTCATGGAGCAGACGACGACCGTGTCGAGAAAGGGCTCAAGCAACGCGACGGCCCCCTCGCGAATCGGTTCACTCGTTCTCGCCGCACTGTGAGCAATCGCCGCGCTGCCAATACCCGCCTCATTGCTAAAGGCGGCTCGTCGCACCCCCGTCACCATCACCCCCAGCAGTCCGCCACCCACAGCGGCACCCGAAAATGCCTCGCTAATGATTTGCGACACCAACGCCGGGATTCGACTTGCGTTAAACCCTATGACCCACAGGCAGGCCAGGACATAAATGGCGCACATCGACGGCACGAGCCACTCGGCTGCTGCACCAATTCGCTTGATCCCTCCCACGATGACGACCCCGACCAGGCCCGCCAATCCGATTCCATAAATGACACGAAATCGCTGCTCAAACTGCTGCATCGAATCGCGGAGCGTTCGGCGTTGTTGTTCCAGGTCGGCGATCTGATCGGCATTGGCACTCTTGATCTCGCGCTGCAGTTCGATCATTTGAGCTCGTTCGGCCGATTGCCATGTCGCGAGCAGGAGCCCCCCGGATTGATTCGCCTGAAACATATTGCCGCCGCCAAAACTGCCACAAATACACATGACGGAAAAGGCGAGCGACAATACCAACCCCAATTTGGGCAGACCGTACTCCGCCAGCCCCGATTGCAAATATTGCATCGGGCCACCCGACACCGTCCCGTCAGGGCGTACCAGCCGATACTTCTGGCCCAGAGTGCATTCCACAAACTTGCTACTCATCCCCAAGAAACCCAACACGGCCATCCAGAAAAAGGCTCCCGGGCCTCCGGTCGTCATAGCAATCGTGACGCCGGCAATGTTTCCCAGGCCGATCGTGGCCGACAGCGCTGACGACAAGGCTTGAAAGTGACTGACCTCGCCTACATCCAGCGGACCGTCAAAACGTCCTCGCACTGCCTGAATCGCGTGCCAAAATCCCCACAGATTAAAGAACCGCATATAGATCGTAAAGAACACCGCCCCCGCCCCCAACCAAAGGACGACGACCGGCGCCCCGGCGACTCGCCGCGTATGCACCCACGGCGAAGAAGCACCCTCTGGCTCTCCAATGGCCACCCCACCCGTCGCAACGCCATCGATCCGCAAACGCCCCTCGGTTCCCAGCGAGTCGACCTGCTGACGCGTGAGTTGCTCATCCGGTTGGGAACTCAACAGGCCTCGCAACGGTAACTGCTTGACGAATCGTTCGCTCCCGGGGACCAGGACATACTGCGTTCCGACGTCCACGAGCACACTGACTACCTCGACCGGCTCAGCCGCAATCCGTGCCGTTCGACGTACCGAGCCCGTTTCGTCGGTAAGCAACCGGCCCCGGGCCTGGTACAACGCCACTTGGTCCTCGTCCAATTTTTCCGTAAGTGAGGCGGTTGGCTGGTCTCCTCGTCGACCCAATCGCTGGAACGGCCCACGCGCACCCCGCGGACGGACATAGTGTTCGATGTGGTTCGTTTCAACAAATTGCTCCGATCGCGCGAACGGTTCATAAAACAATACTTGGGCCAAAATATTCACCAAGCCTGAAAAAGCTCGGTCGACACGCTCCCCCCATCTCACTGGACCTGGGACAACCGGATCAAATTCCAACTCCCGCAACCATAATTCGGCAATTGCGTGATCGGCCAATTTCTCGACATCGAACGGCGGCACGTCGGCTACCGCAACAGCTAATCCGGGCGACTCACCGGCCGCCTGTACCAAGGCGGCCGAGACGCACCCCAGCCCTAGGGCGATTCCAAGTACGAGCGTAGCTAAGCGTCCCAGAAACGTCGCTCGGAACGTCCTAGAACTTGGAATTACTGGCAGGAACGCTACTGGCGGGAACTTGGTAGCCGGCATGATTATGGCCTCATGTTGGCAGATCGGATGTCGTTCTCAATCGTAAACGGTGAATCAACCGCTACACACAGGCTAGGTAATATCGAATAAACCTTTTAGTGTCAATGGTTTACAGCAAGTCTTGGGCTACCCCCTGGTCGCCCGACCTTGAATTTAATAAGATTCAGTTGTCAAAAATACGAAAACTACTAGAATCGTTCAACGGGCCATCCAAAACGGCCGCCGCTTTTGCACTGGTTCTGGCGGTTATCCACTGGGGCTGGTGCTAACTCAACGGGGCTAGTTGTTGGGGGGAGCAAGTTCCCCTGCCGGAGTCATCACAATGAACACCGAGATCCTTGACCTGCTGCGGCAGCGAGAACGGATGAGCGTCACGGAGTTTGCAGGTGCGTTGCAAGTGACCGCCACGGCAGTACGTCAACAGTTACAGAAACTACTGGCGGAAGGGTTGGTGGACCGCATCACTTTACGTGGCGGCCGGGGCAGACCACATCATGAATATCGGATGACGGAAAAAGGGCGTCGAACGTCCGGCAAGAACTTTACCGATCTGGCGCTCGCACTGTGGATGGAACTCAAGGAGATCCCGTCGCTGGAGATCCGTCGCGGGCTACTGCAAAGGTTGGCCACCCGGATGTCGGCATTTTATCAATCTCAAGTGCAGGGGAGTGATCCTCAGCAGAGAATGTTGCAAATGACGACCCTTTTCGGCGACCGAAACATACCGCTTCAAATTCGTCAAGAAGAAAACCTTCCCGTAATCGACGCCCTGGCATGCCCGTATCCCGAACTAGCCCAACAAGACCGTAGCATCTGTTCTTTGGAACGGATGATGTTTTCTGATTTGGTAGGAGAGCCCTTGCGGCTGAGCCAATGTCGCTTGGATGGCGACTCCTGCTGTACGTTTACTCCGGCCCGCAGTGTTCCGGCCCGCAGTGTTATCGGCGAGACCAGTGTTATCGGCGAGACCATTTCCATCGAACCGTTAGCGGAAGCCGACTGCCCCGATTGAAGTAGCTGGTAAGAGCCGTCAGAATCTAAGAGTCTTAAGAATCGGACACCCTCAGCAAGGAATGAATTGAACATGACCCAACCCTGGATTGAAGGCAGATTTGAGGAAAACGTCATCACAACCAGCGTCGAACAGGCGATCAACTGGGCCCGGCAGTCCAGCATTTGGCCGATGACGTTTGGCTTGGCATGTTGCGCGATTGAAATGATGGCGGCCGGTGCCAGTCGATACGACTTGGACCGCTTCGGCGCTGGAGCCTTCCGCGCTACCCCACGCCAAGCCGACCTGATGATTGTGGCTGGCACGGTCACTTACAAAATGGCCAGCCGAGTACGTCGGCTCTACAATCTGATGCCCGACCCGAAATTTGTGATTGCCATGGGCGCTTGCACGGTAGGCGGAGGACCTTATTTCAAGTGGGGCTACCATGTGGTCAAGGGTGTCGACTTGGTAGTTCCGGTCGACGTCTACGTACCGGGTTGCCCGCCACGTCCCGAAGCTCTGCTGGAAGGACTCATGCGGATTCAAGACAAGATCAACGGGCATCGCATCGCCAAGAAAGCCGCACTGAGTGATGATCGCCACTCGGGATTCGGTGCCTTGGGCGAAAAGGTCGAAGACGAACTTCCCATCCCGCATCATAGTGGTTACGTGCAGGCGCCTGCCGATCGCGCACCACTCTTGGATCACCAAAAGATCACCGGGTAGCGTGACAAGCCAAGATTACCCAAGCACGATTACCCAAGCACTTTGACTGGTTGCAATTCCGTGTTACTCAGTATTCAACTCGAGAAGAATTCATGACCGATACGCTTACGATTCGAAACCTGCACGTATCCGTGGGAGACACTCCAATTTTGAAGGGGGTCGATCTCGAACTGAAGCGGGGTGAGACGCACGCGCTCATGGGGCCTAACGGCTGTGGAAAGAGTACCCTAGGTATGGCTCTGATGGGCCATCCCAACTACGAAGTGACCGCTGGAGAGATTGTGCTCAACGGTACCAACGTGTTGGAAATGCGACCTGACGAGCGAGCCCGAGCTGGACTCTTTATGGCGTTCCAGCGTCCGGTGGCGATCCCTGGCGTGAAGCTGGCCGATTTCTTGCGGCACGCCACCACCAATGTGCGGCGACCCGATCGTAAAGAGGGAGAGGACCTCATTCCGATGCGCGAATTCCGACAGGAACTCAAGAGCAAAATGCAGCAGCTCAAGATTGACCCGGAATTCGCTCGGCGGTACGTCAACGATGGCTTCTCAGGTGGTGAAATGAAACGCGCCGAAATCCTGCAACTCGCCATGCTAGAGCCGAAGTTCGCCATCTTGGACGAAACAGACAGCGGGCTCGATGCCGACGCTGTCCTACTCGCGAGCCAAAGTATCGCTGAAATAGGCCGTAAGCAAATTGGACTTTTGATCATCACGCATCACGACAAACTGCTGGAGCATAACCGTCCCGACTACACCCATGTCATGTTGGGTGGCCGAATTGTCGAAACCGGCGGTATTGAACTGGCCCAAGAGCTCCACGCACGTGGATATGACCGAATTCGACAAACTTATCCCGAAGCGGCCGCAGATAACAGTGCGATGGCCAAGGGAGAGGCTCTACCCCTCGGAGCCTAGCCACTAGAATCGATCGAGCACCGGTTCGCAGGTTCGACGCTTCGACGCTTCGACAGTAGATTGCAGTTACGAGACAATAGACACGGGATAGCAACCGTCATTCAGCACAGTTTTGATTTATTGGTATCCATACCGTTCTTAGAACGCTCCATAAAAGGCCTTCACCATGGCAACCGACCTGATTACAAACGAACTCTCGGAAAGCAAGCCGTCGGACGAGATCGGTGAAATAAACAAGTACGACTTCCGCACGGTTTCAACGGCAATTTTCAAGGCAAGAAAAGGGATCGATGCCGAAATTGTGAATCAGATTTCGGATATGAAAAGCGAACCCGACTGGATGCGTTCCTTTCGCTTGCGCAGCCTGGAGATTTTCGAATCCAAGCCGATGCCAACCTGGGGTGGAGATGTCAGCCTGGATTTCCAGGACATCTATTACTACCTGAAGCCGACCGATCATCAAGGCAAGACATGGGATGACGTACCACAAGAAATCAAAGAGACCTTTGACAAGTTGGGAATCCCGGAAGCGGAAAAGAAATACCTCGCCGGCGTCAAAGCACAGTTTGAAAGTGAAGTGGTCTACGGGTCGCTGCAAGAAGACCTGGCGAAAAAGGGAGTTATTTTCACGGATACCGATACGGCCGTGCGCGAACACTCAGAACTCTTGCGGCAGTATTTTGGCAACATTATCCCCCCAGAAGACAATAAGTTCGCCGCGCTCAACTCGGCCGTCTGGTCGGGCGGGTCGTTCATTTATATTCCTCCGGGCGTGAAAGTCGAATTTCCACTGCAAGCGTATTTCCGGATCAATGCAGAAAGCATGGGGCAGTTCGAACGAACGCTAATCATTGTCGATGAAGGTGCGCAGATCCACTATGTCGAAGGATGTACCGCCCCTATGTACACTACCGAAAGCCTCCACTCGGCGGTCGTGGAAGTCATTGTCAAGCGAGGTGGACGCTGCCGCTACACGACCATCCAAAATTGGGCCAACAATATCTACAATCTTGTGACCAAACGAGCGATGGCCTATCGCGACGCCACCATGGAATGGGTCGACGGTAACTTGGGTAGTCATTTAACCATGAAGTATCCGGCCGTCTATATGATGGAACCAGGTGCCCGTGGAGAAATCTTGTCCATTGCGTTCTCGTCCAAAGGACAGCATCAGGATGCCGGCGCCAAACTGGTCCACTGCGCTCCCAATACTACGGGACGCATCATTTCCAAGTCGATCTCCAAGAATGGTGGTCGCAGCAGCTATCGCGGGCTCGTGAAGATCCAAAAGGGGGCCGTGAAGTCCAAATGCAACGTTGTCTGTGACGCGTTGATCCTCGACCCCGCCAGTCGCAGCGATACCTATCCCTATATTGAAGTCGAGGAACAAGATGTTTCCGTAGGTCATGAGGCCAGCGTTTCGCGGATCGGGGAAGAACAACTCTTTTATTTGACCAGTCGGGGACTCACAGAATCCGAGGCCAGTACGATGATCGTGAGTGGTTTTGTCGAACCGCTCATCAAGGAACTTCCCATGGAATACGCCGTGGAAATGAACCGACTCATCCAACTGCAAATGGAAGGATCTGTGGGCTAACGCCTCGGATCGACCTTCGTATTGGACCGACGATTGCCTCATCCGCACGAACCTTCGGCCGATACGGTTTTGCATTCAACCGTTTCGCACGCAGCTTAATTCGAATTTGTTCAGGAATATTATGGTGGCATCCGGCGTTCAAACAGGTTTTTCCCAGGAAAATTTCGCGGCCTTCCTACTGGAGCGGTCCGAACCGAATTGGCTGACCGATCTGCGCCGCGATTTCTGGGAAGAGTTTCAACGGCGGTCGATGCCGACGCGCGCCCAAGAAGAATGGATGCGTACCGATATTCGTCTTCTGCATCTCGGTCAACAGGAGTGGCCGACAACTTCTGTGGCACAGACCGAGTTGCCATCGGCCGCATTGTCGACCGGTGTCGAATTGGCGGGACAAACAGTCACTCTGAATGGCCGCACACAGTCTCATGCGCTGGTGGCTCGCTGGAGAGAGCAGGGGGTCATCTTCGGTCCTCTCGAATCGATCGTGCAGGAACACCCAGAACTCGTCCGCAAGTATCTGCTCAATCGCGCCGTCGATCCTCGCTACGATAAGTTCTCTGCCTTGCACGCGGCGTGTTGGGGCTGCGGTACAATACTTTTTGTGCCTCGCCACGTCTGCATCGACGCTCCATTTCACACCATGTCCATCCTCTCCGACGGCGGAGTCGATTTGGGACATACGCTCATCGTATTAGAAGACGGTGCGGAAGCTTCGGTGCTCGTCGAAACCGCTAGTTGCCAGCCACACGACAAAGGTTTCCATTGCGGAGCCACAGAAATCATTCAAGGGGCTGGATCTCGATTACGATTCGTCGGTCTGCAAGATTGGGGGAGCGGAGTATGGCACCTCGCGCACCAAAAGGCAGTCTTGTCGAAAGATGCGTCTCTCCAATGGACAATCGGTGCGTTGGGGGCGCGACTGGCCAAAGTAAATCAACATGTGGAATTGGTCGGACCCGGCGCGGAATGCCAAGTGAATGGCGTCATGTTCACGGAAGGGAAGCAGCATCTGTCTTACCATACACTCCAGCATCACATGGCCCCTTCGTGCCGCAGCGACTTCCTTTACAAGGCGGCCCTCCAGGATACCTCTCGGACCGTTTGGCGAGGAATGATAAAGGTCGACCAGGGCGCACAAAAGACCGACGGATACCAACGCAATGACAACCTCCTGCTGTCCGCCAAAGCACGAGCCGACGCCATTCCCGGACTCGAAATCGAAGCCGATGACGTCCGCTGTACTCACGGCTCAACGACCGGTCGCGTCGACGAAGAACCGATTTTCTACGCCTGCTGCCGTGGATTCACACGTAAAGAAGCCATTCGCATGATTGTGACCGGATTCTTTCAACAGGTTTTTGACCGCATAACTATTGACAGTGTTCGCGATGCACTCGGACGTTCCATCGCCCGCCGCGTACGTGAATATGAATGATCTCGCCAAATGAATGACTTTGTACGACTCACAGAAATTAACAATGTGCCCGATCCCGGTCAGGCCTACTTCGAGGTCGAGGATCGCATGGTGGTCCTCTTTCACGTCGATGGCCAATTCTATTGCCTCGACGACGTCTGCACCCATGATGGTGGACCGTTGGGCGAAGGGACCTTGGCTGAGTACACCATTGCTTGTCCGCGGCACGGTGCCAAATTCGATATTCGAACCGGGCAAGCACTCAGCATGCCCGCGAACCAGCCAACCCGTAGTTACGAAGTTCGTATCGACGCGGGCGTCGTTTATGTCCGAGTGGCTGGGAATCCCACATCTGCTTCTCCGCCTGCGACGACATCTGCTTCTGCAACTGCGTTAAGCACGGCATCCACATCGACCTCCTGCACTGCCAATTCTCCTTGTGCCACCTTGCCGTGCGATTCGACATCAGTGGTCGAGTTGTCTGGCGGCCAGCACCTGACCGAAGACGCCGTGCGGGAAGAAATGAAAAAGGTCATCGATCCGGAATTGTTCGTGAATATTGTCGACCTAGGACTCGTGTACGTCGTCGATCTACATCCTGGGACGGCACCAGGACAAACCAAGGTGCTGATCGAGATGACCATGACCAGCCCCGCTTGCCCAGCCGGTCCGCAACTTATTCAAAACAGTAAAATGACGGTCGGCAACATGCCCGGAGTGGAGAGCGTTGAGGTAAAAATCGTCATGGATCCACCCTGGACCCCTGACCGCATGACAGAAGCGGCCCGCGATCATCTGGGAATTTTTTAGCCCATCCCCGCTGCGGCCAGTAGCGCAACGCCGTAGCTGATTTATTTAGCGAAAAAA